>JBILYN010000572.1:0-2645 GCA_044377715.1 Aquabacterium sp. | reverse complement strand
CGATGCCTGGCAACTGTTCGGGTGCCACCATCCGCACGCCCTTCTCATAGCCCAGTTCAGCTGGAAAGGTGTGGCCCATCTTGGCCAGGTAGTCATCCAGTTCCTGGGTGTCGAACACATAGTCAAGGCCCAGCGCCACGTGCTGCGGCCCGACCAATTGCGCCACATGGTCGATGTGGCGGGCAAAGGTCTCGCTGCTGTTGTCGTTCTGGCCCAGGAAGCTGCCGATGCCATTGATGCCCACCACGCCGCCGGTGGCAGCGCAGGCTCGGATCAGGTCATCGGGGATGTTGCGCGGGTGCGGGTGCAACGCGCTGGGGTTGCTGTGCGAGAAAATGACGGGCCGGGTCGCCACGTCGAAGACATCTCGAACCGTCCGGTGCCCGGTGTGGCTGCAGCAGACCTGCATGCCAACCCGCTCCATCTCTGCGACGATTTCACGGCCGAACGCCGTCAGGCCAGTGTCCTCGTCCTGGCAGCCCCCGCCAACACGGTTGTTGTTGTTGTAGGCGAGCAACATCCAGCGCACACCCAGGTCGTAGTACAGCGACACCAGGCTGGGCTGGTCAGCCACGGCGTTGGCACCCTCGATGTCGAATCCAACCGCCAGTCGGCCCGATGCATGCGCCCGCTCGATGTCCTTGGCGGTGCTCAGCAGGATGTACTCCTCGGGCCGTGACCGGATCCAGTGGCGCAGGCTGGCCAAGGTGCGCACGTGATCTTCGATGCCCATGTCGCCAAAGCCCACGTTGAGCATCACCGCACTCACGCCGGCTGCGCGGTAGCGCTGCAGTTGCGCGAGGAAGGATGTGTCGTGTGGGCGCGCTACCGGCATGCAGCCGTGGTTGTCCCAGACGATGCTCTGGCGCAGCAAAGCCGCTGCCTTCTCTAAGGTTGACTTGGATGTCGAGTTCATGCAAAGCGAACCATAGGCCAGGCCGACAGCGGATGGGTTAGGCTCAAGATACAGATATTTAGGAGCATCGAACACATGCCCAGCCTTGCCGCCAAGTCCAGCGAAGACGCCTGGTCACCGCTGGACTTCGACCAGGAAGCCTTCCGTGCCGGCGCCAGTGAACACAGCTTCAAGCGCTTTGCACGCCAAGGTGTGCGCACCCTGCATGCTCAAGAAGGCGGCAGCGGCACATCGGACACCGTGCGCCTCGACCAGGACCTGCTGCTGACGGTCATCAACTGCGTGCTGCCCCGCACCACACGCTGGCGCTACGACACCGATGAGGCATTGATCATGCTGCGCGCATCCTTGTGCTGCGATGTCGCCTTTGAGGTGGGCAGTTCGGCGCAACTGGTCTTCAATCGTCCTGAAGTGACGCTGGTGTGCCTGCCCAAGGGTCGGCCACAAACCGTCGATATCGCGGGCGGCGCCCGCCAGCAGGGCATGGTGGCCATCTTTCGGGCATCAGCCTTCGCGGAGCGCTATGGGCTGCAGTTGGGCGATCTGCCGCCCTTGGTGCGAGATGCGGTGACAGGCTCGGCCGAGGTCGGTCGCATCGCGTCGTTTCCGCTCGACCATCGCCTGGCCGCGCTGCTGGCCGACACCATCGACACGCGCCTGGAAGGCGAGATGCGCGTGTTGCAATACGCCGGCCGCTTGGCCGAACTGGTGGCCTACACCCTGGACGCCATGCAGCATGTACCGCTTCTTCGCGGCACTGCGCTGAATCGACTGCGCGACGTTGAACTGGCCCATGCCGCCTTGGCCCAGCTGGAGCGCAGTTTCCGAAAGCCGCCGTTGTTCACCGAGCTGGCACGCGAAATCGGCACCAACCAGAACAAGCTCAAGGCCGTCTTCAAGGAGGCCTTTGGCGTGACGATGGCCGAGTACTGTCTGGAGCGTCGGATGCGCGAGGCGCAGCAACTGTTGCTGGCGGCAACGCTGACGATTGCGCAAGTGGCAGAACGGGTTGGCTACGAGCACCAGAGCAGCTTTGCCGCGGCCTTCAGCGGTCACGTGGGGATGTCGCCGCGCCAGTACCGGCAGCACCGTGCGCCCTTCAACCTTTCGCTGAGCGCAGGCGATGAGCGCGACCCTGCTCGCGCCTAGGGTTCACCCGAGCAGACAGGCCGTGCGACTGCGGGGCTGTGCCGATCGCCTAAATCTTTGGTGCAAGTTCAAATGCTTCCGGCATGACAGGCCCCTATGGTGTTGAGAAGTGTTCAGCTCACCTGCCCAACCAAGGATCCGCAACATGACGACCTCGCAACGCTTCCCATACCGCCTCTCCGGCCTAGGCGCCGCTCTCGCCGCCGCAGGGCTGATGGCCTCGCAGCCCGCTGCTGCGCAACAAGCGCCAGCGGACAAGGCTGACGAGGACCGCACGCAAACAATCGTCATCTCGGCCAACAAGCGGCTGGAGAAGCAGCGTGAGGTGGCAGGAACGGTGTCGGTGCTGCAGGGCAGCGATCTTGAGCGCCGCGGTGCGCGCGACCAGGAAGACTTTCTGAAGCTCACGCCCGGCGTGCAGCTCAACCGCGGTGACCCCAACAGCAGCGGCATCACCATCCGGGGCCTGAGCAGCCAGGCTTCACCCGAGAGCGGCGGTTTGCAGCAGAACGCCAGCGGCTCGTACCTGGAAGATGTGCCGCTGACGTCGCCCATCGGCAAGGGCGTGGTGGCCGACATC
>JBILYN010000208.1:0-8079 GCA_044377715.1 Aquabacterium sp. | reverse complement strand
GCCGCCAATGGTCGCGGCATTGCTGCCGTCGTAGACCTTGGTCGTGACGGCTGAGCCGGTGACGGTGAGTGATCGGATGGTGACGTTGGCCGTGGTACCGGCCTGATCGGTGATGCTGTAGTTGCCTACATCGGCACCGCTGTAGCTGCTGGCGAGCGTGACCGCCTTGGCGTTGGCGACGTTCTTGTCATTGAACAAGCCGGTGGCGGCGACCGTCACCAGGTCTCCAACCAACAGTCCGGTTTGAGTGGCTGACGCCGTGTTCACCGCGGCACTGCTGTTGCCGTCGTAGACCTTGCTGGCAGCGGTGATGCCACCGATCGTCAGCGCCTTGGGCGTGATGCTGGCCGTGGTGCTGGCCTGATCGGTGATGCTGTAGTTGCCCACATCAATGCCGCTGTAGCTGCTGGCGAGCGTGACCGTCTTGGCGTTGGCGACGGTCTTGTTGTTGAACAGGCCGGTGGCGGCGACCGTCAGCAGATCTCCAACAAACAGTCCAGTCTTTGTGGTCGCCGCAGTGTTCACGGCGGCGCTGCTGTTGCCGTCGTAGACCTTGTTGGCAGCGGTGATGCCGCCGATCGTCAGCGCCTTGGGCGTGATGTTGGCCGTGGTGCTGGCCTGATCGGTGATGGTGTAGTTGCCCACATCGGCGCCGCTGTAGCTGCTGGCGAGCGTGACCGTCTTGGCGTTGGCGACGTTCTTGTCGCTGAACAGGCCGGTGGCCGCGACCGTGACCAGGTCCCCGGCCACCAGTCCGGTCTTTGTGGCCGCGGTGATATTCACGGCCGCAATGCTGTTGCCGTCGTAGACCTTGTTGGTCGCGCTCAAGCCCGTCACGGCCAGGTTGGCTTTGGTGATGCTGGCCGTCAAGCTGGCGGGTTGCACGACGTTGTAGTTGCCCGCATCGGTGCCCGTCAGCGTGTAGCCCGACACAGCAACCGCTTTGGCTGCGCCAACGTTCTTGTCTGCGAACAGACCAAGGCCTGCGCCTGCGGCGCTGACCACATCGGAGCCCAAGCCAGCAACCGTGGCTGTGCCGGCCAATGTGGCTGCCTGCGTGCTGTCGTAGACCTTGTTGGTCGCGCTCATGCCCGTCACGGACAGGTTGGCTTTGGTGATGCTAGCCGTCAAGCTGGTGGGCTGCACGGCGTTGTAGTTGCCCGCATCGGTGCCCGTCAGCGTGTAGCCAGACACGGCAACTGCTTTGACCGTGGCTACGTTCTTGTCCGCGAACAGACCCAGGCCTGCGCCTGCGGCGCTGACCACATCGGAGCCCAAGCCAGTCACGGTGGCTGTGCCAGCCAATGTGGCTGCCTGTGTGCTGTCGTAGACCTTGTTGGTCGCGCTCAGGCCCGTCACGGCCAGGTTGGCTTTGGTGATGCTGGCCGTCAAGCTGGTGGGTTGCACGAGGTTGTAGTTGCCAGCATCGGTGCCTGTGAGCGTGTAGCCCGATACGGCAACCGCTTTGGCGGTGCCTACGTTCTTGTCTGCGAACAGACCCACGCCTGCGCCGGCAGCGCTGACCACATCGGAGCCCAAGCCAGTCACGGTGGCTGTGCCGGTCAAGGTGGCTGCCTGTGCGGTGTTGTAAACCTTGTTGGTCGCGCTCACGCCCGTCACGGCCAGGTTGGCTTTGGTGATGCTGGCCGTCAAGCCGCTGGGTTGCGCCAAGCTGTAGTTGCCAGCCTGTGCGCCGGCCAGGCTCAGGCCTGAGACGATCACCGTGGTCGCGCTTGCCACGTTCTTGCTGTTGTAGTTGCCCAGCGCGGTACCGACCAGGCTCACCCCATCTCCAACATAGGGCTTGCTGTCGCTGGCTGTGCCAGTGCCTGCGGCTTCGGTTGCCAGCAAGACAGCCACGCCGCTGACCGTCGCGCTGGTGTTGGCGTCATAGACCTTGCTCGTCGGAGTCGACAACCCGTTTGGCGTCAAGGCCTTGGGCGTGACCGTGCTGGTCGCATTGGGCAAGTAGGCAATGGCGTAATTGCTTGCCATGCTGCTGCCCACACCATTGCTGTCCTGGATCGCTGCCGCCGAGACGTTCAGCGTCTTGTTGCCGGCGCCAGCGTTCGCATCGGTGTAGGCCAGCGTGCTGGCGGTCAGCAAGTCGCCGGCCACGAGCGATCCGGCTGTCACCGTGGGCACACCGGTGGCACTCAGCACACCGTCGTAAGTCTTGGTGACGGCGGGTGCTGTGTAGGTGATGGATCGCGTGGTCAGCGAGCCGCTGCCGCTGAATCCGGTCAAGCTGTAGTTGTTGGCGATCGTGCTGCTCAGGCTCAAACTTCCCAGGCTCAGCACTTGAATGCCTGCGCTGACGTTCTTGCTGGCCACGCTGGCGGTGCCCATCAGGCCGCAGGCGACCAGGCCAGCGTTGCAGTCGCTCCCCACAAGGTTGGTCGCCGTCAATGTACTGGCAGAAAAGCTGATGCTGCCGTCATAGGCGTGGCTGCCGCTGAGCGTGAGAGGACGAGGCGTGATGCTCAACACCCCGTTGACCGGTGTCAGAAAGGCATAGTTCGCCGCCGTCAGTGTGCCTGTTGTTGCGGTGATCGTGGCATTTAAGGTGGCGCTGGCGGTGGTCGCCGTGGTGGACAAAGTCGCGCTGCCGCTCACGCCCGAATTGCTCAAATTTTCGCTGTTGACGAAGCCACTCAGTGTGGCGCTCAGCGCCGGGTTGGTGTCACCGTAGACGCGGGTCTTGGCGTCGGCAGTCAACACCAGGTGTGCCTTGCTCACGGTCAGCGCCGCGTTGTTGACGGTGACGAGGCTGAAGTTGTTCCCGGCCGACGCATTAATCGTTCCGGCGAGGTAAGTCATCGCATAGGGGCTGCTACCGACGCTGGCACCGGCTGCCGTGCCGTTCGACAGCAGGCTGGGCAAAGAGCTCCACACATCGCTGGTGCTGATGTTGGAGAACACCGTGTAGGTGGTGCCGGCGCTGAACGGCAAGCCGGTATAGGCGATGTTGTTTGCCAGACTCGCCGTTTCGCCATAGCGCTTGCTGGTGCTCGCGACGGTGGCCGTGATCACGGCGTCAGCGCTGTTTGAAAAAACGTAACGTTTACCGCTGGGAACGCTGCTTGGCGCCAGGCTGCCGTAGCTCTGGCCCCACAAGCCCGGGTTGCCGGACGCCAGGCCGCCAAAGCTGTCGAGCGAGGGCCGCGCGCTGTAGACGATCCAGCGGCCGCTGCCGCTGGTGCTGATGGCAGCGCTGCCTGCGCTGTTGACAAAGTTGCCGGCGGCGGCGATCACCACGTCACTGCCCGACAAGGTGTTGGTCAGCCTTGCACCGGTGTTCAGCGTGACATTGCCACCGATGATGTTGATCGGTCCGGCCAGGCTGGCGGCACTGGCAAGCGTGATGTTGGCGGTGTTGCCCGCCTTGCCCAGCGTCATCCCGGTGAGGCCTGCGCCCATCCCAAGCCCTGTCACAGGCCAGCTCATCGCGCTGCTGAAACTGGTGCCGATGGGTTGCACGGTCAGCGCGCCGGCACTCGTCAAAATACCTGCCCAATCGGAAGATCCGCCGGAATTTACAAGCAGCGAGTTGGTGTTCAACACGATGGCGCTGGTGCTCACGCCCATGTCCACGCCGTTGACCGTGACGCCAGCGGCTTGGCCGATGGTCACGCGATTGCCTGCCAGGTTGCGGCCGCCCAGTGAAATCCCATACGGCCCACCGCTGCCGTTCAGCGTGATCGGTCCTGACTTGGCCAGGACCTGCGTGAAATTCAAGTCGATGCCATCACCCGTCAGGCCTGTGCCGATGTTGCTGGTGCTGCTCTTGCCGATCAGCGTGATGCCGCCGCCTGCGCCAGTGGCGGAGATTACCGCACCGGCAGATGCCGCTGCACCGCTGTAGTAGACAAGAATGCCCGACGATCCGGTGGTGGTGCTCGTGCTGGCGTCACCCACCATGGTGATGGCGTCGACGCCGGTGTTGGCAGAGGTGATATTGGTGCTGGCGTTGTCGGCGTTGCCGTTCAGATGCACGCCATACGACGTCCGATTGTTGGTGTCGTTGGTCGCATTGGAGCGTCCGTACAGCGCGATCTTGCCGGTGCCTGAGTCGATCACACCGCCTTCAAATTGAAAGCCTATGAGTTGCCCCCCTGCGGGCACACTCGCCGTCCCTTGACCAGCCATGAAGATGTTGCCGCCGCCAGAATAGACCTTGACGCCGGCAGTTTGCAGATGAATACCTCTGAGCATGCTGGCGATGCCGCTGGCATTGCCTGAGGCATAGCCATCGGGCAGACCATCGCCAGCCGTTCTGCCTGCTGTCACCGTGCTGCCGCCATTGTCCAACCCGCCGGCCAATGTGATCTTGCCGCCGCCGCTGGCTTGGCTGGTCGAGCCATTGGCTGAGTTCAGCGTGGTGTAGGGTCCCACCTGGATGTTGCCCGCGCCACTGGCGTCTGAGTCGCTCCAGAAAGTGATGTTGCCGTTGTGGGTCTGGATGGTCTGCGGGTTGCCGCTGCTGCCACCCGCGATCACGATGTTGCCCACAGACTTGACCAGCAAGCTGTTGCCCGCGCCGCTCAAGCTGATGCCTCGGCTCAAGGTGACATCGCCGGTCGTCGAAATCAGGCTCACGCTGGTGTTGCTGGCGATGTTGAAGTCGTAAACCTGCGAGAGTTCAGTGGTGATGGAACTCGCGATCGACACCGTTCCCGCGATGATGCTGACCGACTTGACGGGTTTTTGGCCGCCGACCGACGCACCGAAACTGACCGAGCCTGCACCCGCATTGATCGTCAGCGGCGACGCAGCGAGGTTGGTTTCCTTGACGTAGTAATTCACGGCATATGAGCCCGAGCCGCCATAAGTGGTGTTGCGGCCCAAGTCATTCCATTGGCCTGCGGTGCCAAAGAACTGAGAGACGGTTTCGCCGCCAGTACCGCTGCCATTCGGCTCGCCGCCGGCAAAGTTGTTGTATTGCCCGGCGATGGCCGAGCCGCCACCGCCGCTGGAATTCTTTTCGAAAAAGGCCCGCCCGGAGCCGCCGGCCTCCAGCCCTTCCGGGCCGCTGACCCAGCGCCAGGTGTTGCCGCTGCCGTTGCTGGCATCGCGACGGGCGCCAAACCAGGCGCCCGCATAGCCGACGGCGCGACTGGCCAACGCGTTCTCTAGCCTTGAGGTGATCGTCGCCAGATAGGTGTCGCCCGCCGCTGAGCCAGTGCCGACCATTGCCGCCGTGAGAGCCGCATCCCAATTGCCGGTTCCTGAACTGCCGGCCACCCCTGAATAAGCATTGCCCGAGTTGATCAGACCCGTGAGCTTGACGTTGCCACCGGCGGTGTTGATGCTCAGACCGCTGATATTGGCCAAAATCATTTCACCGTTGACGGTGAAATGACCACCTGCGGTCGTCAGGCTGCGGGCACCGCTGCCGGCCACATAGACATCGCCGCCGACCGCGGTGCTGATGCCGTTCAGCATGATCGTGGCACCAGTGCCAAAGCTCAGATTGCCACCGCCGGTGCCGAGGTTGTTGTTCAAAATGGTGACCCCGCCGCCATCTCGCACGCCGCTGTTGTTGTCGGCATCCAGACTGATGTGCAACTTGCCAATGCCGCCGCTGTGGCTGATGGCCTGGTCTATCGTGATCGTATTGGCCGCCTGCAGCGTCAGCGTGACATCGGCATTGCCGCTGGATTTTGTGATCGCGCTGCTGACCGTGATGTCGCCGTTCTGTGTGCCGCTGCCGACAGTGGTGACGGTGACGCTGGTGCCGCCGTTCAACAGATTGTTGATGGTGGCGTTGAGAATCGTCGAGCTGTTGGCGCTTGGCGTTAGCACGCCGCCGCTGTTGTCATTGTTGCTGGTGGCACCGCTGATCGTGACATCGTAAGGGTCGAACAGCCAGATGCCGGATTTGCCTTGTCTTGCCGCTGCGCTGCCGCGCAGGTCGTCGGTGAGCAGCAAATGCCCCGATGTTTCGATCCTGCCGCCTGCGCCGCCCGCAGGGCCACCCAACGCCAGAATTTCGCCATGCGCGCTGGTGATGCCGTCGGGTTTTTGTAGGTCGCTCCACAACACCACCTTGCCGCCATCGCCTTTGTCAGTCGCACTCGCGTCTATCGTGGCGCCGGCCTCCATCGTCACCTTGGTGGCCTGGCGCATCTCACCGCTGCCTTGCCAGTCACCGCCGACCAGCACCGTGCCGCCGCCAGTCGCGCCGCCAGCGTCGATTCGACTGCCCGCTGCCAGCGTGATGTCGTCGCCCTCGAGCACGATCTTGCCGCCGCGGCTGACCAGGCTGCTCGCGGCGAGCCTGCCGCTGTTGCGGATCACGCCGGCCCGCAGGCTGGCCAGCGCGTTGGCCGACAGGATGATCAAGCCGCCCGGCGCCAGCACCGCGTTGCGGTTCTCGACCAAGGTCGCGATCGCCGCCGGCGTGGTCGTGATGCCAGCCAAGGTTTGCTGGCCGTCGAAGTTCAGCGTGATCGCCTCGCCCGCGGCCAGCGCCACCGTGCCGGCGCGCGCGACGATCACGCCGCTGTTGCGCACCTCGGGCGCCAGCAGCGCGATGTAGCCGCCCAAATTAGAACTTAGCTTTCCGTCGTTGATCACGCCCGCGTTGCTGGCGTCGCGCTTGAACTGGTAGCGCTCAGCCATCAGGTCGGCGTCGCTGATCGAATGCGTGGTCGCGACCAGGCCGCCGACATCGACCGACGCAGTGGCGCCAAAGTACACGCCACCCGGGTTGCTGATGAAGACCTGGCCGGGCGCTGTGATGCGGCCGAAGATCGCGCTGGGCTGGCCGTCGAGCACACGGTTGAGCGTCACCGCGCTGCTGCCCGGCTGGTTGAACGCGATCGACGCGGCGCTGCCGAGGTTGAAGCTGTTCCAGTTGATCACGGCGCGCTGGCTGGTCTGGGTCACGTCCATCACCGCGCTGTTCGCGCCCACGCTGATGGCGGCCTGGCCGGCGGCGACCACGCCGCCCTGGGGCAATTGGTTCGGCAACGGGGTCGCAGCCACCGCGGCAACCGGCGTTTGTGTAGCAGTCGGCGGTGGACCGGCGCCAAACGCCGGGTTGCCAGCGCTGATCGCGATGATGGCGATCGTTGTCAGGGTGGCGGCGACGCCTGCGCGCCCTGACTTGCAGCGGCCTCGCGAGTTCTCGGGCGCGACCTGCCAGCAATGCGCAGCAACCGACCAAACCAGACGGTAGAAGCGGTTCAGGCTGCCGGGCGAGTGCATGTTTGAACGCGGCTTCAGTCTGGGCTAGATCGCCAGGCTGGCGCTGACCCAAAGCCTGTTGAGCTGCAGCGACCCGTCCTGGTCGTGGCCGTTGGCGCTGGGGTTCGGGTTGGTGCCGATGCGCCGCGCCAGCGTGGCCTTGAAGTCCAGGCCTGTCCTGGCCTGCCAGCTGGCGCTCAGACCAGCGCCGCGCAGCGCGACCCGGTTGGGGGCGTCTGACAGCGGCTGGCCGGTGCTCGGGCTGCTCGCTTGGCGGTAGCCGGTGACCTCGCCGGTGTCGTAGAAGCCAGCGATCATCCACCGGTCGCCCAGGCGCTGGCGCAGCTCCAGCGTCAGTGTGTGGCCCAGTGCGCCGCCGCCCTCGCTGGCAGGGTAGGCGCGAACGCCGGCCGACCCGCCGAGGTAGATCTTCTCCGAGGAGTCGAGGTTCTTGCTCGCGCGCTGCCAGGCGGCGGCGATGCTCAAGCTCAGGGTTTCGGTGATCGCTTGCTGGCGCGTCAAGGTCAGGCCGAGCTTGGCGTAAGGCCCGGCGGTGCGCGCGGTCTGCGCATCGGCAAGCTGGTTCGGCGAGCCGCTCAGGTCGACCCGCCCGGCCACCAGCGACAGGCTCGCGCTGCTGGCACCGCCGCCGCCCAGCGTGTCGAAGACGTTGCCGCTGAGGTCCGCGTTGCTCGCGTCGATGCGGTAGCGCGACGAGGTCGCACCATTGGCCTCGTTGTCGTAGCGCCGGACTTCCTGGCGCAACGACGCGTTGAGGTTGAGCAGCCGGCTGCGCTCGATCGGCCAGCTCAATCCCAGACTCGCGGTCTGGGCCTGACCGCGGGCGCCTAGCGCCGCAAGCTCGACGCTGATCACGTGGTAGCCGAT
>JBILYN010000571.1:0-2657 GCA_044377715.1 Aquabacterium sp. | reverse complement strand
TCCAGGCCCATGCGCGCGGCGTCAAGCTGATCGGTGCGACCGCGCACTATGTCACCGCCGACCTCGACGAGGGCCCGATCATCGAGCAGGATGTCGAGCGGGTCGACCACTCGATGTCGGCCGAGCAGATCACCGCGGTCGGCCGCGATGTCGAATGCGTGGTGCTGGCGCGCGCGGTGCGCTGGCATGTCGAGCACCGGGTGCTGATGAACGGCCACAAGTCGGTGATCTTCCGCTGAGCATGCGCGCTTTCCTGCTGCGCGACCCGATCTCGCGCCTGCGGTGCTCGCCGTACGGGTGTACGGCTGCGCTCCTCGACACAATCTCGGACCGCTCGCGACGAAAATCGCGCATGCTCAGACCCACGCCATGACGAGAACGACACCGCAGACTGCGCATTTGATGGCTTCGCCTGACGACGTCGAGGCGCAGTTCTACGAGGCGCTGCGCGAGGCCGACATCGACAAGCTGATGGCGCTGTGGGCCGACGACGACGAGGTGTTCTGCGTCCACCCGGGCGGCCCGCGCGTGGTCGGGCCCAGGGCGATCCGGGTCGCTTTCGAAGCGATTTTCAGCAACGGCCGCATCAACGCCCACCCCGAGCGGCTGCGCAAGCTGCACACGCTGGACGCCGCAGTGCACAACCTGGTCGAGCGCATCGAACTGCAGACCGACGCCGGGCTGCGCATAGGCTATGTGCTCGCGACCAATGTCTACCTCAAGACGACGCTGGGCTGGCGCATCGTGGCCCACCATGCCAGCCCGGGCACGCCGCACGAGACACCCGAGGTCGCCGAGGCGCCGGCGGTGCTTCATTGACCCCCCGAAGCGCCTTCGGCGCCTTCCCCCCTGCGGGGCCGAGCCCGGACGTTCAAGGTCGAGTGGACCTTGAACGCCTGGCGAGGGGGCGGGCCGCAAGGCACGCCGCGGCCTGCAAGGCACGCCAGTGGCCAGTCGAAGCCGGCGGGTCCACGGCGTCCGCTGAATTGAGCGTGACGGGTGCGTCTGGGGTGTTGTGCGCCCGCAGCGACGGCTGCAGACACGGCTGATGCAAGGTTTTCGTGCCCCTTGGTGGCTGCCCGGCGGCCATGCCCAGACGATCTGGCCGGCGCGGCTGGGCCGGCAGGAGCCAACCCCTGGTGGTCGACTGCTGCGCTACCGGCGCGAGCGCTGGACCACGCCCGACGGCGACTTCATCGATGTCGACCATCTCGACGAAGGGGCAACGCCGGACGCGCCGCTGCTGGTGCTGTTCCACGGACTGGAGGGTTCGTCGCAAGGCCTGTACGCGCTGGCCTTCGCGCATTGGGCGCGACGCGCCGGCTGGCGCTTCGTGGTGCCGCATTTCCGCGGCTGCTCGGGCGAGCTCAACCTCGCCCCCAGGGCCTACCACTCGGGCGATTTCGAGGAGATCGGCTGGATCCTGGGCCGGCTGCGAGCCCAGGAGAGCGCAGCGCTGCGCGCGGTGGGCATCTCGCTGGGCGGCAATGCGCTGCTGCGCTGGGCTGAGGTATCAGGAGACGCCGCAGCCAGCGTGGCGCGGGCGGTGGCGGCGGTGTGCTCACCGGTGGATCTGGCCGCCAGCGGGCGGGCGATAGGACGGGGGTTGAACCGGCAGGTCTACACCCGGATGTTCCTGCGCACCATGGTGCCCAAGGCGCTGGCCAAGCTGGCCCAGCATCCCGGCCTGTTCAGCCGCGAGGCGATGCTCGCAGTGCGCGACCTCTACGCCTTCGACAACTTGTTCACCGCCCCGCTGCACGGTTTTACCTGCACCGAGGATTACTGGGCCCGCGCATCGGCCAAGCCGCAGCTCGCGCAAATCCGCATCCCGGCGCTGCTGCTCAACGCCCGCAACGACCCTTTCGTGCCGGCGGCCAGCCTGCCCAAGCCAGGCCAAGTGGGCCGGCATGTCACGCTCTGGCAACCCGAGCACGGCGGCCATGTCGGCTTTCCTGGCGGGCGTTTCCCAGGCCATGTGCGCAGCCTGCCCGACGGCGTGATGGGCTGGCTGGCGCAGGCCTGACACCACAAAGGCAAAAAAACCCATGGATGAGATCGTCAAGGCAGCGCTGAAGAAATGGCCCAACGTGCCGCATTGCCACGGCTGGCTGGCGCTGGACGCGCGCGGCGACTGGTATATGCGAGACGAGCGAATCCAACAGGCCGGGCCTTTCCCGCAGGTCAAGGGCAGCCGCATCACCCACGACAAGCTCAAGGCTTTCATCGAGCGCAACTACCTGGCCGACGAGGCCGGTCGCTGGTTCTTCCAGAACGGCCCGCAGCGGGTCTACCTGCAACTGGAGGCCGCGCCCTGGGTCTGGCGGGTGCAGTGGCCGGCGCAGCCAGGGCCGCCCTCAGTCACCAGCCACACCGGCCTGAATGCGGTGGTGCGCAGTTGCTGGCTGGATGAGGACGGCAGGCTCTACCTGGCGACCGACATCGGTTTTGGCATCATCCACAGCCAGGACATGCTCGACGCCGCGCAAGCGGTCGAACAAGGCCTGTGGCAGCCCGAAGCGCTGCTGGCGGCCGAAGCGCCGGCGCGCTTCGCTTATGTCCGGGACCCGGCCGCGGCTTGAACCCGGTCGAGCGGCGCGCTAGCGGCCGCCCGGCACCGTCTTACTTGGACGCAGCGGCAGCCGCAGGCGCCTTGG
>JBILYN010000570.1:0-2660 GCA_044377715.1 Aquabacterium sp. | reverse complement strand
CAAAACGTCGCGCTGATGGCCGCCGGCATAGCTCTGACCGATGCCGATCGCGCCGGCTGGCTCGCAGCGATCGCCGTGCAACTGGGCCAGGCCCAAGCCGCCGGACGAGGCTTGGTGTTGTCGTGTTCAGCGCTCAAGCGCAGCTACCGCGACCTGCTGCGCTCAGCCTGCCCCGGCCTGCGCTGGGTGCACCTGCACGGCCAGCCCGGGTTGTTGCGCGAGCGGCTGCAGGCGCGCAAAGGCCACTACATGCCCAGCTCTCTGCTCGACAGCCAGCTCGCCACGCTGGAGACGCCCAGCGCTGATGAGGCCGCGCTGTGCTTTGACATCATGTTGCCGGCCACCAGAATCAGCGCAGAAGCGCTGGCCCAACTCGCCCCCACGCCTGAGGAACCCGCCATGCCCGCCAACTTCACCCAAGTCATGCTGTTCACCGACACCGATGGTCGAGCGCGTTTTCGAGAACAAGCGATCGCGCTGACCGAGGGCAAACCGCAGGCGATGCTGTCGCCGCTGATGCCCAGCGCCGGGATGCAACTGCGCCAAAGCCCGGTCGGTTTTCGCAGCGAGTTCCACTGCACTGGCGACCCGCAGTGGGTCTTCATCCTGAGCGGGCAGATGGAGATCTCGCTGCAGGACGGCAGCGCGAGAGTGTTCGGACCAGGCCAGCATTTCTACTCGGCCGACACCTTGCCTGCAGGACAGACTTTCGACCCCCGCGTCCACGGCCACTGGAGCCGCCAGGTCGGCGCCGAACCGCTGGTGGCCTTGTTCGTCAGGGCCTGAACGCCAGGCCATGCGTTGCGCGCCACGGCACCCGGGATGATCAAAAACGTGCACGGCAACACGCTGGACCTGCTGGGCGAGGGCATTGTCAGCGGCCGCTACCCGGTGGGCAGCTCGCTGCCACCCGAGCCGCTGCTGGGCGAGTCGCTGGGCGTGTCGCGCACGGTGGTGCGCGAGGCCGTCAAGTCGCTGGTGGCCAAGGGCTTGCTGGTCACCGGCCCCAAGCTCGGCACCAGGGTGATGCCCGAGTCGTGTTGGAACTGGTTTGACCCCGATGTGGTGGCCTGGCAGTCCAGGGCAGGCTTCACGCGAGAGTTTCTGCGCGACCTGCAGGAGTTGCGCCGGGTGGTCGAGCCTGCGGCGGTTCGCCTGGCCGCCGAGCGTGCGACCGAAGCCGACCTGCTCGACATCGAAGCGGCTTATGCCGGCATGAAGTCTGCGATCGAGCTCGGCGGCGATTACGTCAGCCACGACCTGCGTTTCCACCAAGGACTTCTGCGCGCCTGCCACAACCGCATGGTGATCCAGATGAGCAAAGCGCTGGGCGCGCTGCTGCGCACCGCTTTCGAGCTCTCGACCTCGCGCCCCGACGCCTCGGCGCTGGCGCTGCCGCTGCACCGTGCGGTGCTCGACGCGGTGATCGCACGCGCGCCGGCCAGGGCCGAGAAAGCCATCCTGGTGCTGATCGACGCCGCCGGCGAGGACATCGAGACCGTGCTCGAATCGCGCCGCGAACTGCCCTCGCTGACCTTGCCCGCATCGCACCTGAAACCACGCGGCCTGACCGCACGCTGACCCCCTCCACCGACTGTCAACCCGAGCAAAACACCATGAAAATCCTGATCACCGGCGGCGCCGGATTCGTCGGTTCGCGCCTGGCGCGCACCCTGTTGCAACGCGGAACGCTGGACGGCCGCAAGATCGAAAAAGTCGTGCTCGCAGACCAAGCCCCCGCGCGGGCTGAGTTGCTGGCCGACCCTCGCATCGAAGCCCGCGTCGGCCCGCTGCTGACGCATTGCGAAGCGCTGCGCGACGAAGCATTCGATGGTGTGTTCCATCTCGCTTCGGCAGTCTCGGGCGAATGCGAGGACGATTTCGACCTCGGCTTGCGCAGCAACCTCGACAGCACCCGAGCCTTGCTCGACGCGCTGCGCCACCGGGTCAACGCTGGCGCCAAGCCGGCCAGGCTGGTGTTTTCCAGTTCGGTCGCGGTGTACGGCCCAGACGCGGCCGTGCCGATGCCCGAGGTCGTCACCGACACCACCTTGCCCACGCCGCAGACCAGCTACGGCATGCACAAGCATGTCTGCGAACACCTGATCGCCGACTACACCCGCAAGGGCTATCTCGATGGCCGCAGTGCGAGGCTGATGACGGTCACCGTGAGGCCGGGCAAGCCCAACGGCGCGGCCTCGTCGTTCTTCTCGGGCATCATCCGCGAGCCGCTCGCCGGGGTCGTGTCGATCTGCCCGGTCGGGCCCGAAGTCTCGCACCCGATGAGTTCACCGCAGCGCACGGTCGAGGGCCTGATCGCCATCTACGAGGCCAGCCGCGAGGCCTATGGCGGCCGCACGGCGATGAACCTGCCTTCGATCAACGTCACGGTCGCGCAAATGATGGATGCGCTCGAAGAAGTGGCAGGCCCCAAGGTTCGCGCGCTGGTTCGATTCGAGCGCGATGAGCGCATCGCGGGGATCGTCGCGAACTGGCCGACCGGCGCCCGCGCCGACCGCGCAGCCGCGCTGGGTCTGAAGCCCGAAGCCTCGTTCGCCGACATCATCCGCCAGTACATCGCCGACTGCGCAGGCAACCCGCAGGCCCTCAAAGGCATGGCATGAACCAGATCGACCTGCGTGGCCGGGTGGCGGTGATCA
>JBILYN010000207.1:0-8117 GCA_044377715.1 Aquabacterium sp. | reverse complement strand
CACTTGACAAACACTTGAGACGACGTCAAAAATGATCGGACGATAACCAGATGCCGGCCTCGCTAGGCCGGCGTCCCCACCCAGAGATTGGAGGTGACCATGAAGCCTGCCCCGTTCGACTATGTGCGCCCAGCCACGCTGGACGAAGCCCTGGAGTTGCTGGCCCGCCATGGCGCGGATGCCCGCGTGATCGCTGGCGGCCAAAGCCTGGTGGCGATGATGAACTTGCGCATCGCGCGTCCTGAGTTGCTGATCGATATCAACGGGCTGAAGGAGCTTGACTTCCACCGCCGCGACGGTGAGGTGCTGCGAATCGGCGCGCTGGCGCGCCATGCGGTGCTGGCGGCGTCACCGCTGGTGCGCGAGGCGGCACCGCTGATGGCCGACGCGTACCCGCATGTGGCCCACGCCACGGTGCGCAACCGGGGCACGCTGGCCGGCAATCTTTGCCATGCAGATCCGGCCTCGGAAATGCCGGCGGTGCTGCTGGCGTTGGATGGACGCTTGCGCCTGCGCAGCACACGCGGCGAGCGCGAGGTGGCGGCGATCGACTTCTTTCTCGGCCCGTACACCACTGCGGCCGCGCCAGATGAACTGCTGGTCGAGGTATGTCTGCCGGTGTGTCGAGCCGGACACGGCTTTGAAGAGTTGGCTATTCGCCAGGGCGACTTTGCACTGACGTTGGTGGCTTCGACCTTGTCGGTCAGCGGTGGGCGTATCCAGGCGGCGGCGCTTGCCTATGCCGGGGTCGGTGCGCATGCACTGCGGCTGCCAGCGGTCGAACAGATACTGGTCGGGCAAGCGGTATCGGACGGTCTGTTCGAGCGTGTCGGCGCCGCTGCGGCAGAGGCCATCGAGCCCGGAAGTGACCAGCACGCCGACGCCGCCTACCGGCGCGACCTGATCCGCACGCTGACGCCGCGCGCACTGCGCCGCGCCGCCGCTACCGCCTGAAACTTCCAGGAAGACAAGACCATGAGCCAAACCCTCCATGACCTGACACTCCGTGTCAACGGCAAGCGCGTCGAGAAGCGGGTGCCAGCGCGCCTGCTGCTGTCGGACTTTCTGCGCCAAGACCTGCACCTGACCGGTACCCACGTGGGCTGCGAGCACGGCGTCTGCGGCGCCTGCAACGTGATTGTCGACGGGCAGACCGCGCGCTCCTGCCTGATGTTCGCCGTACAGGCCGAGGGTGCCGACGTGTGCACCGTCGAGAGCATGGGCACGGTGCAGAACTTGCATCCTCTACAGCAGGCGTTCTGGGCCAAGCACGGCCTGCAGTGCGGCTTCTGCACACCCGGCATGCTGCTGACGGCAAAGGAACTGCTGGCAGCCAACCCCAGCCCGACCCGCGAGCAAGTGGCCGAAGCGATCGCCGGTAACCTGTGCCGTTGCACAGGCTATGAAACCATCATCGACGCAGTGATGGCCGCTGCCCAAGCCATGCAAACCCAAGGAGCAGCGGCATGAACACGCGCTACATTCCCGACCTCAAAATCCCGGCCTCGCAGCGCAAGCAGGCTCCACTGGAAGAGCACCGCTGGATCGGCAAGAGCATGAAACGGGTTGAAGACCCGCGCTTGCTGACCGGCAAAGGCAAGTACCTCGACGACGTGGTGCTGCCCAACATGGCGCACGCCGCTCTGCTACGCAGCCCGTACGCCCATGCCCGCATCAAGTCCATCGACGTCAGCAAGGCGCGCGCACTGCCGGGGGTGATCTGCGTCGTCACCGGTCGCGAGATGGCCGAGAGCACTGGCCCGACCGTCAGCTTCTCCAGTCCGCCGGTGGTCCAACGGGCACTGGCCATCGACAAGGTACGACATGTCGGCGAGGCGCTGGCCGCAGTGGTGGCCGAAGACCGCTACATCGCCGAAGACGCGCTCGAGCTGATCGAGGTGGAATACGAGGAACTGCCGGTGGTCACCGACCTGGAGCAGCAGGAGTTTGCCAGCGGCGACGCCGTGCTGCACCCCGAGCGCGGCGACAACAACGTGGCGATGGACCGGACCTTCACCTTCGGCCCGGTGGACGCCGACTTCGCCCGCGCCGATATCGTGATCAAGCGCCGCCTGCGCTGGGGCCGCTCGGCGCCGCAGCCGTTGGAAACCGCCGGTGCTGTGGCCGACTTCGACACCGGAACCGGCAAGTTCACGGTGCATTGCAACACTTCGATGTACACCTATGTAGGCTGGCTGTGTGCGGTGTCTTTGAACGTGCCAGCCACCCAGTTGAACATCGTGCCCACCCTGGCTGGCGGCAGCTTCGGATCCAAACTGTTCCTGCACCGCGTGATCGTGCTGACGGCGGCGTTGTCGCGCATTGCCGGCTGCCCGGTCAAGTACGTCGAAGACCGGCTTGACAACATCAGCAACGCCGACGCGCATGGTTCGGACCGCCTGTACGACGCCGAACTGGCACTGGCCAAGGACGGCACCATGTTGGCGCTGCGCTACCGCGTGTGGGACGACTACGGCGCCTACCTGCAGTATGGCTACGGTACCCACGGCAATGCCTTTTCGCAGGTGGTTGGGCCGTATCGCATCAACAGTGTCGAGGCGCGCATCACCGCGGTGCTGTCCAACAAATGCCAGCAAGGCGCCTACCGCGGATTCGGCTCCGAAGTGGCCAATTTCGTCATCGAGCGCATGGCCGACGCGGCTGCCAACGAGCTGAACATCGATGGCGTGGAACTGCGCCGGCGCAACCTGATCCGGCCCGAAGAGTTTCCTTACGTGATCCCGTCGGGCAACGTCTACGACATCGGCAACTATCAGGCCGTGTTGGACGAGGCACTGAAGATGTTCGACATGGCCGGCTGGCGCCAGAAGCAGGCCGAAGCCAAGGCCCAGGGCCGGCACATCGGGCTGGGGCTGGTGACCTGCCAGGAGCGCAGCGTGTTCAGCTCGACCGAGTTTTGGTCGCTGAATCCGCCCGACCAGCCGGGCTTCCCGTTGACGAGTTCGCCGGAGGCTGTGGCGATCCGGCTCGACCCGACTGGTAAGGTGTTCGTCCAGCTGAATGCGCCGTTTTGGGGCAACAGCCCGGAGACGGTGGTGACGCAGATCGTCGCCGAGGCTTTGACGGTCGAGCCCTCCGACGTGTCGGTGGGCTACGTGGACACTGACGCTGGCTTCAACGGCACTGGCCCCGGCGGCAGCCGCTACACCGTGATGGTGGCCGGCGCCGTGGTCAAGGGCGCACGCACCTTGCGTGAAAAGCTATTCCGCTTTGCCGCCCACATGATGGAATGCGGCACTGGCGACCTGGAACTGCGTGGTGGCAAGATCGGCGTGAAGGGTGTGCCGGAGATGGAGAAGTCCATCGCTGAAGTGTCTACCGCAGCGCACTACTTCCGCTTGAGCTTCCCTGACGAGCCCGGCTTTGACAGTGGCTTGGAAACCACCGCCGTCTACGACCACCCGCTGACGACGATGCCAGCCAAGGACCGCAGCCATCTCGGCATCTTCTACCCCATCATGGGTCACATGGCGCATGCCGTGGCGCTGGAGGTGGACGTGGACACGGGCAAGGTGAAGATCCTCGACTACGTGGCGGTGCACGACTGCGGCACGGTCGTCAACCCGATGACCCTGGCCGGCCATGTGCGCGGTGGCACCGCGCAAGGCATTGGCACGGCGCTGTACGAACACATGCGCTACGACGAGCGCGGGCAACTGCTCAGCGGTTCCTTCGCCGATTACCACATGCCCACCGTGCACGAGGTGCCGGAGCACATCCGCGTCGGCCATGTGGAAACGCCGTCGCCCTACACCGAGTACGGCATCAAGGGTGGTGGGGAAGGCGGCCGCATGGCCGCGCCGCCGGTCATCGTGCAGGCGGTCGAAGATGCGCTGAAGGACTACGGTGTGCAGATCTCTGAAGTGCCGCTGACCCCGCGGCGCCTTCGTGAGATCGTGCGCGATGCGCGTGCGTGAGCTTCAGATCACGCGGCTGCGCGGAAAGTCCGGGGTGCGGGAGGAGCGGCCCGCACGGCCACCGCCGGGCGACGGCAACGGCGCGGCGTCCGGCGAGCCACTCATAATCGGTCGATCAACGGGAGGTACCCGCCTCCCGGCATTGCGTCGAATCATGTCCACATCGCTACGACTCCCCCGCAACACGCCCGCCGCCGCACCAGCGGGGCAGCGTCTGTCCTCCGAGGTGCGCGAGCAGCAGATCGTCGCCAAGGCGGTCGAGCACTTCACCCGTCACGGATTTTCCGGCAGCACGCGCGAACTTGCCCGCGAGATCGGCGTGACTCAGCCTCTGCTGTACCGCTACTTCCCGAGCAAGGAGGCACTGGTCGACCGCGTTTACGCCGAAGTTTTCAGCTGG
Source organism: Aquabacterium sp. (assembly GCA_044377715.1). GTDB lineage: Bacteria > Pseudomonadota > Gammaproteobacteria > Burkholderiales > Burkholderiaceae_C > Pseudaquabacterium. The sequence continues at coordinate 3,779 of JBILYN010000207.1, read as the reverse complement.
AGCCCGGCCTGGGAGGCCGGCTTGGCAGACCGCAGCGTGCCGCTGGTCGAGCGTCTATACCGCTTCTACGGTGAGTACTCGAAAGTGGTCCTGCGCGAGGAATGGATTCGCATATTCATCTTCGCCGGGCTCACTCGCGAAGGCATCAACACAAAGTACCTAAGCAAGATGCGCTCGCGCGTGTTCCTGCCGCTGCTTGAAGAGTTGCGCGCTGAGTTCGGAGTCCCTGCACCGCGCTCCGCGGCCGAGCTGGAGGCTGAAATCGAGCTGGTCTGGGGCCTGCACGCGGGCATCTTCTACCTGGGCGTGCGCAAGTGGATTTACGGCATGAAGATCCCCAAGGATGTCGATGCGCTTGTGCGCCGCAAGGTCGATGCATTTCTGCACGGTGCGCCGGCCGTGATGGCCAAGCAGCGGCGGGAGGCCTCGCTTGCGTGAACTGTCCTGGTTGTTGATGGCACTGGTCATGGGCGCCGCGTTGCCGCTGCAGGCCGCGCTGAACGCCAATCTGCGAGCGGGCTTGGGCAGCACCTCGGTGCTGGCCACCCTGGTTTCGTTTGCGGGCGGCACGCTGGTGCTGTTGGTAGCCACGCTGTGGCAGCCGGCCGGTCTGGCGCCGCTGGCCAACCTGGGGCAGCAGCCGGCTTGGAAGCTGCTGGGAGGGCCGCTGGGGGCGGCGTTTCTGTTCGGCATGACGTTCCTGGCCCCACGCCTCGGATTGACCACCTTGCTGTCTCTGGTCATCGCCGGCCAACTATGTGGGTCGATCGGGCTGGACCACCTAGGGCTGGGGGCCATCGCCGAACGGCCGGCCGGCGCAGCACAACTGTTCGGCGCCAGCCTCGTAGTGGCCGGCGTGCTACTGCTCAACACCGGCCGCTGAGGTCACTATTTGTCGGTGGTGCACAAACGGATCACCGGCCCATCTGGAACACCATGGAAGTCAAACTCGATAGAAGGTACCCGCTGAAAGCCAGCACGCACCAGGCTTGGGTGGTGCTTGCGGACATTCGGGCCACCGCGGCCTGCATGCCCGGCGCACAGATCACCGATCAGACAGACACCACGCGCTACAAGGGTGTAGTCAAGAGCAAGGTCGGGCCGGCCGTCATGAGCTTCACTGGTGACATCGAGGTACTGGAGCTGGACGCGGCGGACTACCGCCTGCAGTTGCTGGGCACAGGGGCCGATAAGTCTGGTTCATCGGCAACGATGAAACTGACCGCGCAGATCGAAGCAGGCGAGACGCCGGACAGCGCCGTGCTCGTGGGCCAGGCGCTGATCACCGTCAACGGGAAGTTGGCGCAGTTCGGCAGTCGGCTGCTGGTACCGGTGTCGGACGCGATGCTGGCGCAGTTCGCTGACAACTTTCGTGCTGCTGCCGCCATAGCGCAAGCCGGGGCGGGCGCGGCTTCGGCGACCGAGCCGCGTCCTTCAGTACGGCCGACGCCCGGGCTTGCGCCGCCGGTCAAGGAACTCAACGCGCTGGCGCTGCTGTGGTCCGTCATCAAGGGCTGGTGGGTCGACCGGTTTACGAAGAAGGCCTGACGGATATCAACTCGAGGCGCTACGTGGCTCCGAACGCGATGTAAGGCTACCGGTGCGAGCTGCAACACAAAGGGTGTTTACGCATACCTCAACACCCCATCCTTCCCCCCGATACCTGAAATGCAAGCACCGTGTGGCCCGCGATCGGCGGCGCCGAGATGGGCTGCTCGAAGGCGCGATGATCGCCGCCACCGTTCACAAGTTCACCGTGGTGACGCGCAACCTGGCCGACTTTGCGAACACCGACGTGCACAGGTGCAGAACCCGTTCAAATTGCTGAAGCTTGACTTCGTGTGGTCGACCCATTCGCGGCACCGTGATCGAAAATCAGAGCGATTTGCCGCCGGCAGCTCTGCCCTACACGTGGTCAGCCCCCGCTGCGTACCGGAACGCCCAACGCGTTGAATGACCGCATTGGAGATTGTGCCGCCGCGAACGGACCACAGGATACTTCTGCAGTACCTCATAAACCGGTCTGTGATGACGCGATCGTTCGACTGCCTGTCCGACCGGTCATGGCTGGGACGAGCCAAAGCGGAGTTCAAGTTGGCAGCCGGAAACCAGTCATCCAAGGTGGGAAAGCAGGGGAAATTCTGAGCGGATCACCAGGGTCCGGTTATGGCCGGGACGAGCCATAGCGGAGCTCAAGTTGGCCGCCGTAAACCAGTCATCCAAGGCGGGCGAGCACGAGAAATTCCGGGTGGATGACCAAGGTCCGGTTATGGCCGGGACGAGCCAACGGAAATCGCTACGCAAGCGCCAACTATGCGAGGCATTGCTGACATTGATCGCGCCTGACTCCATGTCGACGTCGCCGGCGAATACCCGCGCCTGTCGCGCTGAACACGAGTTGTCTACCGCGGCGGTCGTGCGTTCTTGGCAAGCGACGCCCGCCCGCCGCCGCGGACAACTCTGCAAAAGCGGCGTACGGACCGGTGCGTCGAAAACGGGTGACGGAAGCGAATCGGAAACACTGGCGCCGTTGAGCCGGAATCGGTAGCGGAATTGATAGGAATACGCACAGTTGACCAACGAAGTCGCGCCGCGCCTCCTTAGCGAGGATGGCAGAGGGCTACGCGGAGCGCTGAATCTCTACGCGGGAGGAATCATGACCGAGCGACCAAGCCCCGCCGTCGATCTCCACAGCTTCGCCCTCCGCGAGTTCCTGCAATTTGTGCGCAAGGAAGACCCGCGCTGGATCGACGGCGCACAGGTCCGGCGCAGTGACGACGACTACCAGAAGGCGGTGAGCGTCTGGCCGCCCCATCTTGACGCGGGGACTGACGTCGCTATCGGCTTGTTTTGATTGCCCCGACGAAGGCGACGCACTCCACCAGGTTGAGCGCGCCCATCATCAGGTACTTTTCCGCCTCGGTGCGCACGTCCATCAGGTCGTGGTCGCCCAGGTAGCCGTAGACAAAGGCGAGCAGGTAGCGCTGGGCATGTTCGTTGTGGAACTGCTCGACGACCTTCGTCGCCAGTTCCTCCGGCAGCCCCTCGTTGAAGCGCGCACGGGCGGTCAGCCGCTGCATGCAGCCGTCCTGGATGTCCTCGGTGACCAGGGGCCATGGGTGGCCGCTGAGCGTCATCGCCTGGAAGGTCACGAACAGGACGTGCAGCGCCACCTCCAACATGCGCCATGTCCACCCCCATGCGCGGCAGCGCCAGGATCGAGGCCAACATGTTGGGCTGCTCGGCGTAGATTTCGTCGGCCAGGCGCACCTTCTGGTCGTGGCTCATGCGGCGCACGGCGATGTCGGCCTCGATCACCGCCCGCTGCGTGAGCCGTCCCATCGTCAGGCCGGCCGCCAGCGATGCGGCAGCAACTCGTCGAGCCGGTGGTTGGGGTGCGCGTGGATGCGCGCCAGCACGTCGCGCAGGTAGGCCCACGGATCCAGACCGTTGAGCTTGGCCGACTGCACCAGGCTCATCACCACCGCCGCACGCTGGCCGGCCAGGGCGCTGCCGGCGAACAGCCAGTTCTTTCGATTATGTTCTTATGAACATAATCGAAATAATGCGAACCTGCCTTTTATGCGAAGGCAGCGTCATGTCTTGACACGCCGGCCCTGTGCACGAGGATGCGGCAGTGTTGTTGCCACTTCACATAATCACAGCGACTGTAGGAACTGCATCAGGGCCTTGGGTGGGCGGTATCGCGCTGGCTTGATCTCGGGCGGCTTGAGTCGCGCCAAGGTGCGTTCCTTCATCGCGAGGTCAGCTTCGACGTA
>JBILYN010000569.1:0-2666 GCA_044377715.1 Aquabacterium sp. | reverse complement strand
ACCACCAGGCCTTGCCGGGCCAGCGCTGCCGGGCAGACATAGATGCAGGCGCCCGCCTCGACGGCCTGGCGGATCCGCTCCAGCAATCCCTGGTCGGCAGCGCCTTCGGCCAGGTGTTGAACCGCGCCGGCGCTCACCGCATGCAACTCGACCGCCATGTCCATCGCCGCAGCGCTTGCAGCGTAGCGAAATGCAAGCTCACCGGCGCTGGCCGCATCCAAGGCCGAACTGCCCCACAGGATCACCAGACGCGGCGCGGCGGTTTCGGGCGGGGTGGCTGGTGGGATGACTGGTGGGATGGCTGGCGGGGGTGCGGTCGGCGGCATTGAGAGACTGTAGCGCGGGCTTGCCAGCAGCGGTCGGCTGGCTGAGCTGCCGGAACCTTCAATCAAGTACCATCGATGCAACCTTAGGCCTGCTGGTCTCGGCGCGACCCCATGCACCCCATCTTCCAGGACAGTCCTATCCCGCGCTATGCGCAGCTCGCAGCGCTGATGCGCCAGCGCATCGTGCGCGGCGTGTGGGCCCAGGGCGAGAAGCTGCCTTCGCTGGAAGACCTGGTGCGTGAGTTCGATGTGGCGCGCGTCACGGTGCGCCAGGCGGTCGAGTTGCTGGCACGAGACGGCCTGTTGTCACCGCAGCGCGGGCGCGGCACCTTTGTGACCGGCCTGCCCAGCCACGACCGCTGGCTTCGCCTGGAGACCTCGCTGCAAGGCCTGGCCGACGCTTACCGCGACGACAAGCCCAAGCTCACGCTGATCGAAGAGGCTGATGCGACGCCGCAGTTGCAGCCCAAAGACGGCCTGCCCGCACCGAAGTACCACTACATGCGCCGCGTGCACTCACGCGAAGGCCAGGCCTATTGCGTGATCTCGATCTACCTCGACCAGCGGGTCTTCAAGCTCGCGCCGCGCAGGTTCCGCCAAGAGACCGTCGTGCCGGTGATGCTGTCGCTGCCCGCGGTGAAGATCGCCAACGCGCGCCAGACCCTGCACATCGGCACGGCCGATGTCGAAGTCGCTGAGCACCTGGGCGTTGCGCTGCACTTTCCAGTGGCCGAGGTACGGCGTGTCTGCACCGCCCCCGACGGCACGGTGATCTACCTGGGCGAGATCACTTACCGCGGCGACTACATCCACTTCGAGATGGAACTCACAACCTGACCGGCTGCAGTCCGGTGACCGCCGGCCTCAGCTGGCCGGGCTGCCAAGGCGTTCAAGCACGTCGAGCAGCGCGGTCCAATCCTCGTCGATGCGGCCTTGCGCCTGCTGCAGCGTGAACATCTCGCGCGCCGCCGCGCCGGTGGCCAGCGGCAGGCCGTATTGCTCGCCAAGTTCTTGCGCGAGCTTGAGGTCTTTTCTGGCCAGGCGTGCCGAGAAGCCCGGTTCGAAGTCGCCGACAAAAGCCTTGCCGGGGTAGACCGTCTCGAGCGCGCCGCGACCGGCGACGGTGCGCTTCCACAAGCTGCGCAGAAAGTCGCGATCCAAACCGGCGGCGCGCGCCAATGCCAGCGCCTCGGCATTGGCCACCACGCTGACGGCGGCGAGGTAGTTGTTGATGATCTTGGTCTTGAGTGCGTTGCCCGCAGGGCCGCAGTGGATCAGCTCTTCACAGACCGGCGCGAACACACTGCGCAGCCGGTCGACCAGCGCCGCGTCGCCGCCCATCAGCAGCAAGATGGTCTTGGCCGCCGCATGGTCGGGCCCGCGCGCAATAGGGCAATCAACCAGCACGGCGCCCTGCTCGGCGACCCGGTCTCGCAGCTGCATGAAATCAGCCAGCGCGCCGGTGCTCATGTCGACGAAGATAGTGCCCGGCGACGCCGCGGCCAGCGCGCCATTTATGCCATTTATGCCATTTATGCCATTCACGCCATTCACGCCGACCAGGGTTTGGCGAACCTCGACCGAGGTCGGCAGCAGCGTGACAACGATGTCGCATCCTCGAACCGTGTCGGCAGGGTCGGCGCCAACGCTCGCGCCCGCCTCGGCCAATCGGGCGCAGGCCAGCGGCGAAAGGTCGTAGACCCTCAACAGGTGGCCGGCCCGCAGCAAGTTGGTCGCGATCGGGCTGCCCATCGCCCCGAGGCCGAAGAACGCGATGTTCGCCACGGCGCTCAGCCGGCGCGGTGGATGTCGTTGCGGCCCGAGCGGTCGACGCCGCGCACCAGGTGCAGCTTGCGCCGGCTCAGGTCGAGCACGCCCATCTCGCGCACCTGCTGCGCCGCGAGCAAGCGGTCGAAGTGCGAGCTCGCTGGCATGTAGCGAAACACCAGCCCGGCGCGCCGCTTGCCCGAGTTGTTCGGGTTCGCGCCGTGGATCAGGTAGACGTCGTGGATCGAGAAGCGACCCGGCTCGAGCTCGATGTCGCGCGGCGGTGCGCTCTGCAGATGCTCGGGCTTGAGGACCTGGTTCAGGATGATCGCGTCGCTGTGGTCGACATCGTGGCTGTAGCTGACGCGGTCGCGGTGCGAGCCCGGGATGACCCGCAGACAGCTGTTCTCGGCATTGACATTGTCGATCGCAATCCAGGCTGTCACGGTCTCGAGCGGCCGGATCGGCCAGTAATGCCCGTCCTGGTGCCAAGGTGTGGCCTTGCCGCCTTTGCCGGCCTTGCAGAACAGCGCCGAGCCCCAGACGATGATGTCCTCGCCGATCAACTGCGCC
>JBILYN010000568.1:0-2668 GCA_044377715.1 Aquabacterium sp. | reverse complement strand
GATCGCGTTCTTCTCATAGGCCGCGAGCGGATGGGCGATGTAGCCGCCACAGCCCATCAACCAGGCATCGTACTGCTCCTGCTCCATCATGAAGCGCAGGAACTCCTTGGCAGCGTTCGGGTACTTGCTGTACTTCATGACCATCTGGTTGAAGAACAGATTCGCCTCGGTCGGCACGCCGACCGGGCCGATCGGGAAGGCCGCATGATTGATGTCAGCCGCCAGGTCGCGAACCTTGGGGTCGGTCGAGTTTTTGGCGGCGTAGTAGACCGAGATGCCGTTGTTCGTGACACTGACCTGGCCGTCGAGGAAAGCCTTGTTGTTGTTCGGGTCAAGCCAGGACAGCGTGCCCGGAATGAAGGTGGCGTACATCTCCTTGGCGTACTCCAGCGCCTTGATCGTCTCGGGGCTGTCGATCACGACCTTGTTGTTGGCGTCGACCAGTTTGCCGCCGAAGGCCCAGATCAGCCAGTTGGTCCACAGGCTGTCGCCGGTGGCATTGCCGAGCGCGAAGCCGGCCGGCGTGCCCTTGGCATGCAGCGCCTTGAGCATCTTCAGGAAGCCATCCATGTCCTTCGGGAAGGCGTCGAAACCGACCGCCTTCAGTTGGCTCTGGCGGTAGACCATCGTCCCACCGGCCGCACCCAGCGGCACGCCGATCCACTTCTTGCCGTCCGGGCGCAAATAGGTCTGGCAGGCCGAGTACCAGCCGCCGTACTTCTTGCCGAGGTATTCACACAGGTCGGTGACATCGACCAGCTTGTCAGGGTAGAGGTTGGCATCGTCGTTGGTCGACAGGATGATGTCGGGCCCGGCGCCGGTGTTGGCCGCGACCGCCGCCTTGGGCCGAACGTCTTCCCAGCCTTCGTTGTCGACCCGTACCTCGATGCCGGTCTTCTCGATGAACTTCTTGACGTTGACCATGTAGGCGTCGATGTCGCCCTGGACGAAACGGCTCCAGCGCAGCACGCGCAGCTTGGCGCCTTTCTCGGGCTTGAAGCTCAGGCTTTGGGCGTGCACTGCTGGCGCCATGACGGCGGCACCGGTGCCGATCGTTGCAGCTGCGGCAACGCCGGCCGAACCTTCAAGGAATTTGCGGCGGTTGAACTGGTCCATGGTGTGACTCCTGGTGGTGAGGATGGATGGAAAGCGGAGGGTTGAAACAGCGGCCGTCAGGCCGCCAGCCGTTGACCGCTGCCGGCGTCGAACAAGTGAGCGCGCTGCAGATCAGGCTGCAGGCGGATGGTGCTGCCGGGCGCGAAGTCGTGGCGCTCGCGGAACACCGCGGCCAGGTCCACGCCTTCATGGCGACAAGCGATAAAGGTGTCCATGCCGGTGGGCTCCATCACGACGACCTGCACCGCGAGGCCTCCGGTGTCAGCCAGCGTCATGTGCTCGGGTCGAGTGCCGAAAACCACCGCCTGACCGTCAGCGCCTGAGGCACTGGGCGGCGCATCGAGTCGGGTGCCGTCGTGGAGTTCGACATGCGCGGCACCGCCGCTGCGACGCAAGATGCCGGGCAGGAAGTTCATCGCTGGCGAGCCGATGAAGCCAGCGACAAACTGGTTGACCGGGTAGTCGTACAGGTCAAGCGGACTGCCAGCCTGCTCGATGCGACCATCACGCATCACGACGATCTTGTCGCCCATCGTCATCGCCTCGATCTGGTCATGGGTGACGTAGATCGAGGTCGTCTTCAGGCGCTGGTGCAGTTCCTTGATCTCGCTGCGCATCGCCACGCGCAGCTTGGCGTCGAGGTTGGACAGCGGCTCATCGAACAGAAAGACCTGCGGGTCGCGCACGATCGCCCGCCCCATCGCGACGCGCTGGCGTTGGCCGCCCGAGAGCTGGCGCGGATAGCGCTCGAGCAGCGGCGTCAGCGCCAGAATCTCGGCAGCGCGGCCGACCTTGCTCGCGATCGTCGCCTTGTCCTGCTTGGCCAGCGCGAGCGAGAACGCCATGTTCTCGCGCACCGTCATGTGCGGGTACAGCGCGTAGTTCTGGAACACCATCGCGATGTCGCGTTCCTTGGGCTGCAAGTCGTTGACGCGGCGGTCGCCGATGCGGATCTCACCGCCGGTGATCTCCTCAAGACCGGCGATCATGCGCAGCAGCGTCGACTTGCCGCAGCCCGAGGGCCCGACCAGCACCGTGAACGAGCCATCGGCGATGTCGATGTCGACACCGTGCAGGATCGGCGTTTGGCCGAATTTCTTCTCAACCGACTGAATCGTGACGCTGGCCATGTTTGCAGAAAGTGATGTGGGGTCGCGAAGAGCGCAAAGCGCCAAGGACGGATTGTCCGAACAGTGTCGACCATTCGAAGATGCCCGACCAGAGGGAAAACCACACCCAGGCAGCTTCTGACCTGGTATGCCAGGCGCTAGGGTCAGGCCACCGTGCCCGATTGGCGCAGATGCGCGATGTCGGCGTCGTTGACACCGAGTCCGCGCAGCAGCGTATCGCTGCAATCCCCGCGCAAGCCGGCGCCTCGGTACAAACCGGGCGTGCCATGCAGCACAACCTGCGCGCCGTGGCGCAGGTACTCGCCCCATTGCCCGTGCAAAGCGGGCAGCAGCAACTGCTCCGACACCGCCTGCGGGTCGTAACGGAAAAAGTGCTCTGGCAGCGCGGCGTCGGCCTGCACACAGCCCAGCCCTTGCGGGGC
>JBILYN010000567.1:0-2673 GCA_044377715.1 Aquabacterium sp. | reverse complement strand
CAAGGCGCTGTCTCCCTATCAAGCCTATGCGGCGGACTTCGACGGCAACGGCAAGGTAGAACTCAGCGACGCGATCGCGGTGCTCAAGCACGTGGTTGGCCTGCCTTCGCCCGACCCGCAGTGGCTGTTCTTCAACGAGGCCGACACGACGGTGCCCGGCAAGGCCAACCTGAGCCCAGGTACGGTGCCAGAGCACTCTCAGCCAATATGTCGTCGGCTGGGGCTGTACATGTCGGCCTCGTAGGGGTGTTGCGGGCCGATGTCGATGGCAGTTACGCCGGGGCGCCCAGCGCGCAGAGCCTGGACTTCACACAGGCCGGCTACTTCACTGCGCTGATTGCGGCCCATCCGGATCTGAGCGCCTCGCAGTTCGGGGTGTACCCGTCATAGAAGCGAGCACCCAGCCGTCCTTAGGTGAAGCCCCAACGTACGGCCTCCATCGCGAGAACTGGCACACCGAAACCCTCGACCTCGCGAGGGCTCATACCTGCATGTTCATGATCTCGCTGTAGGCCTGGACCAGCCGGTTGCGCACGGTCAGCGCTGCAGTGAAGCCGAGTTGGGACTTGTTCATCGCGATCATCGTCTGTTCCAGGCTGACCGTGGGGTTGTCTAGCTGCAGTTCGCGCTGCATGCCCGAAGCCTCGAGCTGCGAATCGCTCACCGCGCGCAGCGCCTGCGTCATCGCCGCGCCGAAGCCCGCAGGCGCTGGGCCAGCAACAGCGCTGCCCAGCGGATGACCGTCAGGCCGCAGCCCGGCCCGAGCCACGGCCTGGGCAAAGTCAAAGGGCTTGAGTTCGAGCTTCATCGCAGGGGCCACTGTAGGCGCTGCGGTCGGCCAGGGTGACGCGAACTGGTGCCCGAAATGCGGCTTGTTCGTCCTCTGGTGCTGCGCTCCGCACCACAACAATCCCTAGGACGACATGCTCCACCAAGCCAAGGCTGTGGATCGGTCGAATCCTCCGCAGCACCCTCCAACCAACCCCGCCCCCCATGGACGCCGACGTCACCCCGCTGACTCCAGCCAATGCCGCCGCCATCCGGGCTGCGTCCCAACCTGCGGCACAGGCCGGGGCGCTGAGACGCCTGCAGTTGCTGACGCCGCGCAACAAGGTCTGGCTGGCGCTGGGCAGCGCCGGCTTGCTGGCGCTGGCGCTGGCACTGGCGCTGTGGGGCCGGCAGGTCCCGATGGCGCCACTGTTCTCGCATGCGCTGCCCGAAAACGAGGCTGGCGCGGTGATCGAGCAGCTGACCAAGCTGGGCCAGCCCTACCAACTCGGCCCCATGGGCAGCCTGATCCTGGTACCCGCCGAGCAGGTCAACGAACTTCGCATGAAGCTCGCGACGCTGGGCTTGCCCAAGTCAGCGCCCAGCGGTTACGAGCTGATGGACAAGCAGAGTTTTGGCCAATCGCAGCTGCAAGAGCGCACCAACCTGCAGCGCGCGCTCGGCGGCCGACTCGAGCAGCAGATCGCGACGATCTCGGCGGTGCAGTCGGTCAAGGTGATGGTCGCGCTGACGAACCAGAACGGTTATTTCCGCGACCAGGACAAGCCTTCGGCGTCGGTCGCGCTGACCTTGCAGCCCGGCCGGCGGCTCGACAGCGGCCAGGTCGCTGGCATCGTTCATATGACGGCGATGGCCGTGCCCGGCCTGTCGCCCAAAGGCGTGACGGTCACCGACCAGGACGGCAACTGGCTGACCCAACCCGAGCCCGAGGGGCGGTCCGACCTGACCCAGCAGCAGCGCGCCCATGTGCGTGAGACCGAGGCCAGGCTGCTGCGAAACGTCAGAGAGGTGCTCGAGCCCGCGATAGGCGCCGACAACCTTCGCGCGACAGTCACTGCCGAGCTCGACTTCAAGCAGATCGAATCGACCAGCGAGGCCTACGCGCCCAACCAGAGCCCAGACCGGGCAGCAGTGCGCAGCCAGCGCAGCGTGGAAGCCGGGGCCGGTAGCGCTGGCGCACAGCCCAGCGGCGTGCCGGGCGCTGCGAGCAACCAGGTCCCGACAGCGGCCACCGCGCCGATCACCAGCGCCTCGGCGCCGCCGCAGGCCACAGGCGTGGGCAACGGCGGCAAGCGCGAGAGCCAGATCAACTACGAGGTCGACAAGCGGGTCGAGCTGCAACGCAACGCAGTGGGCAACATCCTGCGCATCAACGTTGCCGTGCTGGTCAACCACCGCATCAGCACCGACGCCCGAGGCAAGTCCACCAGTACACCGCTGTCGCCCGAGGAGGTCGACAAGCTCGGCACGCTGGTCCAGGAAGCGGTGGGCTTTCGCAAGGAACGCGGAGACTCGGTGCGGGTGGTCAACATCCCGTTCCGCATCGAGCCCAAGGTTGAGCCCGAGCCCACGCCGATCTGGCGTCAAGCTTGGCTGCTCGACCTGGTGCGCGCGGCCAGCGTTCCTGCAGCGCTGGTCGGCGTCGGGTTGATGATGTTGTTCGGCGTTATCCGCCCGGCGCTCAAATCGATGCCGGGCAGCCGGCAGCCTGCAACACTGGACGCGGTGGTCGACGACGTGCAGGCCTTGCCTGGCGCAAGCAGCCCACCGGCACTGGGCGCACCCAGGGTCGGCAAGCAGCTCAGCGATGCCCGGGCCATGGCGCTGGAAAATCCGCTCGCGGTGGCCAACATCCTGCGCAGCTGGGCCGGCAGCGCTGATGCA
>JBILYN010000566.1:0-2674 GCA_044377715.1 Aquabacterium sp. | reverse complement strand
CTGCTGGCCTATGTGGCGGGCACCGACGCCGGGCTGGGGCTGAACACTGCGCATGAACTGGGCCACAAGAACAACCCGGTCGAGCAGTGGCTGGCCAGGCTGGTGCTGGCAGTGCCGGCCTACGGCCATTTCACGGTCGAGCATGGCCGCGGCCACCACCGCTGGGTGGCCACGCCAGAGGACCACGCCAGCGCACGCATGGGCGAGAGCATCTACCGCTTTGCGCTGCGCGAGTTGCCGGGTGGCATCCACCGCGCCTGGCAACTCGAAGGCGACCGGCTGCGCGCCGCAGGTCAGTCGCGCTGGGGGCCGCACAACACCATGCTGCAGTCGTATGCCGTCACCACACTGTTGCAAGGCGGGCTGGTGTGGACCTTCGGCGCGGTGATGCTGCCCTTCCTGGCGATCCACAACATCGTGGCTTGGTGGCAGCTGACCTCCGCAAACTACGTCGAGCATTACGGCCTGCTGCGCAGGCGCAGCAGCGGTGCCGGGCTGCACGAAGGCGGCACCGGCTACGAGGCGCCGCAACCGCACCACAGCTGGAACACCAACCACCTGGTGACCAACCTCGTGACCTTCCACCTGCAGCGCCATTCAGACCACCACGCCCACCCGATGCGGCGCTACCAGTGCCTGCGTGATTTCCAGCAGCTGCCGCGCCTGCCCAGCGGCTACTTCGGCATGTTCCCGCTGGCCTATGTGCCACCGCTGTGGTTCAAGGTGATGGACCCGCGGCTGCTGGCCTTGCCCCAGATCGCCGGCGACCTGAGCCGTGTCAACATCGACCCGCGGCGACGCCAGGCGTTGCTGGCGCGCTACGGGTCGACTGCTGCGCGCCAGCAAGACTGAGCCTGCCAGAATCGCCGAGCTGGCACGAGTCCTGCGACTAATCGGCCCAACCCTCACAAGCATTTGCCCATGCCCATGACCCAGCCACCCGTCCTCGAGACCCTGACTCAATCCAAGATCCACCTGATCGGTGGCGAGAAAGGCGGCGTCGGCAAGTCGATGGTTGCGCGCTTGCTGGCGCAGTATTTCATCGACCACGAGATGGCTTTCGTCGGTTTCGACACCGACCGATCGCACGGCGCGCTGCTGCGGTATTACGCAGGATACGCGTCAGCGGTGCTGGCAGACCGCTACGAAGCGATGGACGCGATCGTCGAGAGCGCTGCCGAGCATCCCGGCCGCCGTGTGCTGGTGGACCTGGCAGCACAGACCCAAGCCCCGCTGGTCAAGTGGATGGACGAATCAGGCGTTCTCGACCTGGCCGACGTCAGCGGCCTGAGCCTGTACTACTGGCATGTGATGGATACCGGCCGCGACTCAGTCGACCTGCTGACCCGGTTGTTGGACCAGTTCGGCCCCAGGCTGCGCTATGTGCTGGTGCGCAACCAGTTGCGCGGCGACGATTTTCGGCTGCTCGACGCATCAGGCGCGCAAGAACGCGCGCTGGCGATGGGCGCCCAAGTCATCACCCTCAAGCACCTGCACGATCCGGTGGTGCAAAAAATCGACGCCGCCAACGCCAGCTTCTGGGCCGCGCGTCACCAAGTCGGCAGAGACGGCCCCGGCCTGGGGTTGATGGAGCGCCAGCGCTTGAAGATGTGGCTGGCGCACGCGATGGGCGAAATCGACCGGGTCGCGGTTTGAAAGCCTGAGGCCTGCTGCAGCAGCGGCTTTTGTGGTGTGGAGCCGTCCGCTGTCAACTCTGCGGCCTGCGCCGGTCTGATGACGACATGTCAGATTGGTTTGAGCGCGGCGCAGCTCAAGACCCGTCTACCCCCTCTACCGAACCGTCGACCAACTGGCAATGCGCGGCGTACACGCCCAGCAGCCGCCAATACGCCTCGCTGAGTTCGACCTGCGTCGACCGCGTGTCGCTGCCGGCCTTGCTGACAGTGATCCAGCCCGTCATCTCCAGCCGACGCAAATGCAGCCTGACACCTTTCTCGCTGTACGGCAACATCAGGTAGAGCTGTTTGAGCAGACCGGTGCGGTCTCGCGTGCCCGCTGTGAACAACTGCGACAACGTCATGAACAACTCGAAACCAAGCTGCGAGGCGTGGATCGGCAGATGCTCGCGCTCCCAGTGGCGCATCGCGACGCTGCGCCGCGCCAGCGCCATGAGCTCCGCCACAGCTGCCGAGTCCGGCACCTGGGAGATCTCTACCGGTTCAGCGCCGAAGTCTTGCAAAGCCGCAGTCATGGCGACGCTCGCTACAGGCATGATGTTTAAATTCAACCATTCTTATTCATACCTTCTATTTCGATAATCATCTCGTAATATTTCTCAATCTCCAAATCAGCAAGATCTGGCTCACGGATCTCTTCCGGTTCATTCGTTTCAAGATTCAACCAGACAATGAAACACACCTCATCAATTGGACGATGAATCACAGGATCGTGAATTGACTCGCGCGGCAAAGATGGCCGCCCGAGCGAGGCGGCGCCAATAAATACCGCATAAAATGGTAGATTCTGGTCTTCGTTATAATTATTATTTTTCGCGTATCCATTAGAAATTATACGAATGGGCACAGGGCAAACCTCGAGATCGTGAAACCTCTCTGCCCAATACCTCAATATAGCCATCGCCTCATCTCTCTTGCTCATCGCTTGCCCTTGTTTTTGGTGGCTCCCCGCAGGATCTTTAGCCCGGCTCGAGAAG
>JBILYN010000002.1:0-77663 GCA_044377715.1 Aquabacterium sp. | reverse complement strand
TGATCGTCACGACCCAAGGCAGGAGCCGTATGCGGTAGTGCCGCACGTACGGATCTGTGGAGGGGGTGCTGGGTGACTGGCATTCCTACTCCGACTGGGTCGGTTTTTGGACGGGGTCAGACCGTTGAGCATGAACCTGCGACGGTGACAGCACGATGACCGCAGCGAGCGCAGCGGCCGATATTGTCGGTGTCGTCGTCAATTGTCAACGGTTGTCGGTAGATTGTTGACAATTTACCGTGCCCAGCGTCCAATCAATGCCATGAGAGCTTTGGTTTCAACCCGGTCCGCGCGTGCGCCTGTGGTGGCGATGACGGCCGCGGGACCTGCCGGACCGCAGGCCACGATCGCGTTGCTGCAAGCCCATTCACTGACATCGGCGGTGCAGGCCGAGATCGAGAGGCTGATCCTGTGCGGTGAACTCGTGCCCGGCGCCAAGCTTACCGAGGCCTTGCTGGCTGAGCGTCTGGGCGTGTCGCGCGGGCCGATCCGCGAGGCTTTCCGCAGCCTTGAGGAGACCGGGCTGGTGCGGCTGGAGAAGAACCGCGGCGTGTTCGTTCGCAGCATCGCGCTCGATGAGGCGATGGAGATCTACGACCTGCGGGCAATGATCGACGAGGCGGTCGGCCGCCAGCTGGCCGAGCGCATCACACCCGAGCAAGTCCAGTCCCTGCAAGTCCTGGTCGAGCAGATGGAGCGGCTGGTGAAGGCCGGCCAAGACACCTCGGCCAGCGACGCTTACCACCGGCTGAACCTCGAATTCCACGACCGGCTGGTGTTGCTGGCCGGCAACCGCAAGCTGATCAATCTGTACCGGCGCCTGGTCAATGAGTTGTCGCTGTTTCGCCGCCTCAACCTCGCCGGCGGCGGCCAGATCCCTGTGTCGGCCGCCGAGCACCGCGCGATCCTTAAGGCCATCGCCGCCGGCGACGCCGACGCAGCTGGGCTGGCGTTGCGCAGCCATGTGCTCGAAAGCAAGGAGCGAACCTTGCGCAAACAGCTTGCCGAGAAGCCGGTCAACAAGCTGGCCGCCCGATCCGACCCTGCCCCCGCGCCGGCCGCCGTGCCGGGCTCCCGAAGGAACCGACATGCCTGAGACCCAGACGCTGAGCGTCAACCAGCGAAGCTATCGACTGCCCACCCAGCCCACTGTCGTGGTGTGCGTCGACGGCTGCGAACCCGACTACATCGCCCAGGCGGTGGCTGCTGGCGTGATGCCCTGGATGGCGCGAACCCTGGACCTGGGCAGCGCGCTGATCGCCGACTGCGTTGTGCCGAGCTTCACCAACCCGAACAACCTGTCCATCGTCACCGGCGTGCCGCCGTCTGTGCACGGCATTTGCGGCAACTACTTGTTCGATGTCGCGACCGGCACCGAAGTGATGATGAACGACCCCAAGTGGTTGCGCGCACCGACGATCCTCGCCGCGCTGTCGGGCGCCGGCAAGACCTGCGCGGTGATCACCGCCAAGGACAAGCTGCGCCGCTTGCTTGGCCACGGCATGACCGGCATCTGTTTCTCGTCCGAAAAGGCCGATGTCGCCACCGAGGCCGAGAACGGCATCAGCGGCTTGCTCGACCTGGTCGGCATGCCCGTGCCCGATGTCTACAGTGCCGAGCTGTCGGCGTTCGTGTTCGCAGCCGGTGTCGAGCTGATGCGCAAGCGCCGGCCCGACATGATGTACCTCAGCACCACCGACTACATCCAGCACAAGCACGCGCCGGGCACACCGGGTGCGAATGATTTCTACGCGATGATGGACGGCTACTTGGGCCAGCTCGAGGCCATGGGCTGCGTGATCGCACTGACGGCCGACCACGGCATGAACGCCAAGACCGGGCTGGACGCCAAGCCCGATGTGATCTACCTGCAAGACTTGCTGGATGATTGGTTGGGAACGGCCGTGGCCAGGGTGATCCTGCCAATCACCGACCCTTATGTCGTTCACCACGGCGCGCTTGGCTCGTTCGCCACCGTCTACCTGCCTGCCGGCACCGACCTGCCGGCGCTCGCCGCCAGACTGGCGGCGCGGCGCGGCGTCGAGGGCGTGTTCACCCGCGAACAGGCGGCGGCGCATTTCGAATTGCCGGCCGACCGCATCGGCGACCTGGTCGTGGTGTCCGAGCGCTTCACCGTGATCGGCACCAGCGCGTCGCGCCATGACTTGAGCGCGCTCGAAGTGCCGTTGCGCTCGCACGGCGGCACAGCCGAGCAGCGTGTGCCGCTGATCCTGAACCGGCGCATAGCGGGCCTGGACCACCAGCGCCGTTGGCGCAATTTCGATGCCTTTGACCTGGCGCTCAACCATGCCCAGTGACGCCACCGCCGCCGATGTACGCGTTGAAGGCCTGCGCATCGCCGGCGAGGTGGTCGGCGCCGGCCGCGCCGAGCACATCGAAGTGCGCAACCCGTTCAACGGCGCGCTGGTCGGCACGGTTCCGAAGGCCACGCTCGACGAGGTACGCCGCGCTTTCGACATCGCGCGCGGCTACCGCGCCAAGCTGACCCGCTTCGAGCGCGCCAACATCCTGAACCAGGCGGCGGCGGCGGTGCGTCTGCGCACGCCCGAGATCGCCTCGCTGATCACGGCCGAGAGCGGGCTGTGCCTGAAAGACAGCCGCTACGAAGCGGGCCGTGTCGCCGATGTGCTGATGTTCGGCGCCCACGAGGTGCTCAAGGACGACGGTCAGACTTTCAGCTGCGACATCACGCCGCATGGCCGTGCCCGCCGCGTCTACACCCAGCGCGACCCGCTGCAGGGCGTGATCAGCGCGATCACGCCGTTCAACCATCCGATGAACCAGGTCGCGCACAAGGTCGTGCCGTCCATCGCCACCAACAACCGGATGGTGCTCAAACCCTCGGAGAAAGTGCCGCTGTCGGCCTTGCTGTTCGCCGACATCTTGTACGCCGCCGGCCTGCCGCCCGAGATGCTGAGCGTGGTCACCGGCGACCCGCGCGAGATCGCCGACGAGTTGATCACCCACCCGGCGATCGACCTGGTGACCTTCACCGGCGGCGTGGCGATCGGCAAATACATCGCCAGCAAGGCCGGCTACCGTCGCATCGTGCTCGAACTCGGCGGCAACGACCCGATCATCGTGATGGACGACGCCGACCTCGACGAGGCCAGCACGCTGGCGGTGTCGGGCTCGTACAAGAACTCGGGCCAGCGCTGCACGGCGGTCAAGCGCATGCTGGTGCACGAGAAGGTCGCTGCGGCCTTCACCGAGGCGGTGCTGGCCAAGACGCTGGCCTGGCGCCACGGCGACCCGGCCGACCCGGCCAATGACATGGGCACGGTGATCGACGAAGCCGCGGCGCGGCTGTTCGAATCGCGAGTCGACGCGGCAATCGCTGGCGGTGCGCGCCTGCTGGCAGGCCACCGCCGCGACGGTGCGCTCTATGCGCCGACATTGCTAGACCGGGTGCGGCCCGAGATGGCGCTGGTGCGCGAAGAAACTTTCGGGCCGGTGTCGCCCATCATCACCTTCGCCAACATCGACGAAGCGATAGCAATTGCCAACGGCACGGCTTACGGGCTGTCGTCGGCCGTCTGCACCAACCGGCTTGACCACATCACCCGCTTCGTCAACGAGCTGCAGATGGGCACGGTCAACATCCGCGAGGTGCCCGGCTACCGGCTCGAGCTCACGCCTTTCGGCGGCATCAAGGACTCGGGCCTGGGCTACAAGGAAGGTGTGCAGGAAGCGATCAAGAGCTTCACCAACACCAAGACCTGGTCCATCCCCTGGGCTTGACTCGGCCGCTGATCCCATGCTGACCCTCAACGACATCGAAGCGCTGTTCCTGCGGCGTGGCCACGAGCAGTACAGCGGCGAGCCGGTGACGCAGTTGCAGCACGCGCTGCAGACCGCCGCGCTGGCGCAGGCCGACGGCGCTGACGACGAGCTCACGACCGCTGCGCTGCTGCACGACCTGGGCCATCTAGTGCATGAGCTGGGCGACGACCTGGGCGACGACCTGGGCGACACGCCGACGCTGCGCGGCATCGACGACCTGCACCAGTTCATCGCGCTGCCGTTTCTGCGCGGCCTGTTCTCAGACCGGGTGCTGGGTGCGGTGCAAGCCCATGTCGACGCCAAGCGATACCTCTGTGCGACCCGCCCCGGCTACCTGGCGGCGCTCTCGGCCGACTCGCAGCGCAGCTTGCTGCTGCAAGGCGGTGTGTTTGACGCCGTGCAGGCGGCTGACTTCATCGCCCGGCCTGGCGCGGCGGACGCGGTGCGGCTGCGGCTCTGGGACGACCTGGCCAAGTCGGCCGACGCGACGACCCCGCCGCTGTCGCATTTCATCGCGCGTGCCAGCCGCTGCGCACTTTGTTGACGCTGACCTGGCCGCTGATCGCTGCCATGCTGTTCGGCGCGCTGCTGCATGCGGGCTGGAACGTGCTGATCAAGTCCAGCGCCGACAAGCCGCTAGACACCGCGTTGGTGCACTTCATGGGTGCATTGGTGGCGCTGCCTATCCTGCTGTGGGTGGGGCTGCCGCGCTTGGCCTCAGCGCCTTTCATCGCCGCGTCGCTGTTCATCCACATCGGCTACTACATCGCGCTGGCCGGGGCTTACGAGCACGGCGACCTGGGCCTGACCTACCCGATCATGCGTGGCTTCGCGCCGCTGCTGGTGGCCTTGGTCAGCCTGCCGCTGATCGGCGAGTCGCCCAGCGCGGCGGCCTGGGCCGGCATTGTCGGCATCACGCTAGGCGTGGCGATGGTCGGCCTGGCCAATCCGGGTGCTGCGCTGCACCACCGCAAGGCGCTGCTCTATGCATTTGCGAACGCCGGGATCATCGCTTGCTATACCGTCGTCGATGGCCTGGGTGTGCGCACCGAGGTGGCCAGCGGCGGCTCAGCGCTGCGCTACGTGATGCTGCTGTTCGTGCTCGACGGGGTGTCTTACCCGCTGTTGGTGTGGCTGCGCCGCAATCCGGCCGGGCGGCGCCAGATCTTGCACTATGCGCGAAGCCGCTGGCCGATGGCCGCGCTCGGCGGCACCGCGTCGATCGGCGCTTATGCGATCGCGCTGTGGGCGATGACGCGAGCGCCGGTGGCCAGCGTGGCTGCGCTGCGCGAGACCTCGGTGCTGTTCGCTGCGCTGTTCGGTAGCTGGCTGCTGAAGGAGAAATTCGGACTGCAGCGTGCGCTGGGCACGGCGGTGATCGTCGCCGGCGTGATGGCCTTGCGGCTGGGTTGACCTGGAGACAACGATGGACTTGCCTTCCCATGTTCAGACGCTGATCGTCGGCGGCGGCATCGCCGGCTGCTCGACCGCCTACCACCTGACCCGATTGGGCCGGCGCGACGTGCTGCTGCTCGAACAGGGCCGGCTGACCAGCGGCACCACCTGGCACGCCGCCGGCTTGGTCGGCCAGATGCGGCCGAACCGCAGCATGACGCGGATGAGCCGTTACGGCATCGACCTGTACGCCGGCCTGGAGGCCGAAACCGGCCTGGCCACCGGCTGGAAGCGCTGCGGCAGCGTCAACGTAGCGCGCACGCCCGAGCGCTGGCAACTGCTGCACAAGCAGGCCGCGCTGGCGCGCAGCTTCGGTGTCGAGGTGCAGTTGGTCTCGCCGCGCGAGGCGGGCGAGCTGTTCCCGCTGATGCGCACCGACGACTTGCAGGGCGCGATCTGGATCCCTGGTGACGGCAAGGCCAACCCGACCGACTTGACGATGTCGCTGGCCAAGGGTGCCAGGCAGGGCGGCGCGACGCTGGCCGAGGGCGTTCAGGTCACCGGCGTGATCATCGAGACCGGCCCGCGCGGCGCTGACCGCGTCGCGGGGGTGCGCACGCTGCAGGCCGGCGTGGTCGGCGAGATCCGCTGTGAGACGCTGATCAACTGCGCCGGCCAATGGGCGAGGCAGTTCGGCGCGCTGGCCGGCGTCAACGTGCCGCTGTACTCGGCCGAGCATTTCTACATCGTCACCGATCGGATCGACGGCGTGCACCCGATGCTGCCGGTGATGCGCGACCCCGACGGGCTGATCTACTACAAGGAGGAGGTCGGTGGCCTGGTGATGGGCGGTTTCGAGCTCGCCGCCAAGCCCTGGCGGGTCGACCCGATCCCGGCCGATTTCCAGTTCCAGCTGCTGGACGAGGACTGGGATCAGTTCGAGCCGCTGATGCGCAACGCGATCCACCGCACGCCTTGCCTCGAAACCGCGCCGATCAAGATGCTGCTCAACGGGCCCGAGAGCTTCACGCCCGACGGCCAGTTCATCCTCGGCGAGGCCCCCGGGCTGGCTGGCTATTTTGTCTGCGCCGGTTTCAACTCGGCGGGCATCGCCAACTCGGGTGGCGCGGGCAAGCTGATCGCCGAATGGGTGGTCAGCGGCGAGGCGCCTTGCGACCTGTGGGAGGTCGACATCCGGCGCTTCGGCAGTTTCACCGGCAACCGCCGGGCGCTGGCCGAACGCACGGTCGAGTCGCTGGGCCTGCACTACGCGATGCGCTGGCCGCGCCAGGAACTCGCCAGCGCGCGGCCGCTGCGCACTTCGCCGCTCTACGACCGGCTGGCCGCGCAAGGGGCGACGTTCGGCAGCAAGAACGGTTGGGAGCGCGCCAACTACTTCAAGCCGGCTGGCGTTGCCGAGCCTGCGCACAGCATGGGCCGGCCCGGCTGGCTGGACTGGGTGGTCGACGAGCAACGCGCCACCCGCGACGCGGTGGCGGTCTACGACCAAAGCTCGTTCTCCAAGCTGCTGCTGCAGGGCCGCGATGCCTGCGCGGTGCTGCAGCGCTTGTGCGCCAACCAGGTCGACGTGGCTGTCGGCCGGATGGTCTACACCGCGATGCTCAACCAGCGCGGCGGCATCGAGAGCGATCTGACGCTGCTGCGGCTGGCTGCCGACAAGTTTCTGGTCGTCACCGGCTCGGCGCAGGCGCTGCGCGACGCCGACTGGATCGAGCGCCATGTCGGTGCCGGCCAGCAAGCCTTGCTGACCGATGTCAGCGTGATGACCTGCGTGCTGTCGGTGATGGGGCCCAACGCCCGCGCGTTGCTCGCGCGTGTCAGCCCCGACGACTTGTCGGCGGCCGCGCTGCCGTTTTCGCACAGCGTCGAGATCGACCTCGGGCTGGCGCGGGTGCGCGCCGCGCGCATGAGCTATGTCGGCGGTCCGGGTTTCGAGCTCTACGTGCCGGTCGAGATGGCGCGCCATGTCTACCTCACGCTGCAAGCTGCCGGCGCTGACCTGGGCCTGCGCGACGCTGGCTACTTCGCGCTCGATGCGCTGCGCATCGAGGCCGGCAGGCGCGCCTGGGGCGCCGAGCTCTCGCCCGACGAGACGCCGTTCGAGGCCGGCATCGGCTTCGCGGTCAAGCTCGACAAGGGCGCTGACTTCATCGGCCGCGACGCGCTGCTGGCCGCGCAAGGCCGGCCGCTGGCCAAGAAGCTGTTGAGCTTTGTCTTCGACGACCCTGCCGACCACGCCTGGGGCGGCGAGGCGGTGGCCATCGCCGGCGTACCGGTGGGCGAGCTCAGCTCGGTCGGCTGGAGCGACCGCGCCGGCGTCTGCGTCGGCCTGGGCTATGTTCGCGGCGAACTGGCGCTGCAAACGCACACTGGCACCCCGGTCTCGGTCGACCTGTGGGGCAGGGCGGTGGGCGCAACGGCCTGGGACCGTTGGGTGGCGCCAAGCCATCGACAGCTCGGTTTTCTGGCTGGTCAGGGCATTGTCGCGGCTGAGGTCAAAGCGTCGTTTGTCGGCGACATCAGCGCCATGTTCCGCGCCCAAACCTGAGGCTCGCCATGCCGCGGATCGGTACCGACGTGAGGTTGGGGCACCGCTGCGCGCTCTAAACTACGCAAACACGTTATGCGCTGAACGCGTGCGCGGCTGTCAGGCGACGCTGGTATCGAGCCCTGGCGGCCCACCAGTTCGACCTTCAACCAGGACCTTGATCATCTTGACTTTTTTGACGACTTTCAAGCCGCATTGGCTGTTTTTCGACTGGCGCGTTGCGCTGATCGCAGTGCTCGCGTTGGGGCTGGCAGCGCCGGTTCAGGCGCAGGACAAAGCCTCGCGCAGCGCGCTGATCGTCGGCGTCGGCACCTATTCGGTGCCCGAAATCCCGCCGCTGCCCGGCGTGGCCGTCGACATGGCCAGTGCCCGGGCGATCGCCAACGCGATGGGCATCGCCGACCAACGCATCACCGTGCTGCGCGATGCGCAGGCGACCAAGCAAGGCGTGCTCGACGCGCTCGAGCAACTGGCGGCGTCGACCACCGAAGGCGGGCGGGTCTTCATCTACTTCTCGGGCCACGGCACGCGCTGGTACGAGCCGACGATTGCCGGCTGCAAGGAAGGCTTGCTGAGCTTCGATTACAAGACCATCACCAACGAGGAGATTGCCCAGCGCACGCGCCGCATCAGCGAGGTCGCTGACAAGGTCGTGGTCTTGTTCGACGCCTGCCATTCCGATGGTGTCTCGGGCAGCCGCGCGCGCAATCCGGCGGTCACTCGGTCGATCGCCAGCGGCGCTGTCACGGCCAAGTTCTTTCTCAAAGGCGGCGCCGACGCCGATGCCTGCGCCAAGCCGTCCAACGTCAAGACGCGTGGCCTGCTGGCCGAGTCGACCCGGCTGGGCGCGCTGAGCGAGAACTTCGTCCAGATCACCTCGTCGCGGGCCGACGAAGTCAGCTTCGATTCCGACAAAGGGGGCCTCGCGACCCAGGCGGTGCGCGACTGTCTGCTCGGCAAGGCGGTCGGCCGCGACGGGTCGGGCGCGGTCGCGATCCACGAGATCGAGCATTGCGCCCAGCAGATCGTCGAGGAAAAACTCAAGCCTTTCCCGGACCTCAAGCCACACCACATCACCGTCACCGGCAACCGCAACATCGTGCCGGTGGCCGTGCTCAGACCGCCGGCACCGACCGTGGTGGCCGTCGCGCCCAGCGCCATCACCGCAGCGCCGGCAAGCCTGGCAGCACCAAGTCCAGCGATGCCCGCTGTGTTGCCGTCCGTGCCCGCTGCGCCGCCCCCGACGGCTGTGCCAGCCGCCAGCCCGGTGACGCCTGCGGTGGTGACTGCCGTGGCGCCGACGCCGACCCCGGCAGCGCAGCCTGTTGCCGCACCCATCCCGCCATCCGTCGCGCCACCCGTCGCGCCGCCTGTCCAGCCTTTGCTCGCGTCGCTGGCCACGCTGCGCGTGATCGAGCAACAGAGCAATCCACGGCGCAAGGTCGAGGTGGTGCTGAGCCGCAACAGCTTGAAGATCGGCAAGGACCCGCTGGCGCTGACGGTCAAGTCCAGCCATGACGGTTATGTCTACTTGTTGCTGCTCGGCAGCGACCGCAAGAGCTTCTACCTGCTGTTTCCCAACGGGCTCGACAGCGACAACCGCATCCGGGCCAACCAGCGCCTGAGCCTGCCGCGTCCTGACTGGAAGCTGGTGGCGCAAGGCCCGGCGGGCACCGACCAGCTGCTGGTGCTGGTCTCGGACACGCCGCGCGACCTCAAAGTCTTGACCGCGTCGCTGCCCGACGCGTCAGCGCCTTTCACCTACAGCCTCAACGACTTGCCAGGTCGCGCTGCGCTGATCGATTTCTTCGCTGGCCGAGGCGTGACCGGCGGTTCCGAGAGCTTTGGCGCGAAGCTGCTGCCTATCCAGGAGATCCCATGAAGACACTCACCGCGCTGCTGGTCGGCGCCGCCATCGCGAGCGCCGCGCAAGCCCAGCCGATCCAGGACGCGTCGGTCGATGAGCTGGTCCAGCAGCTCGCGCCGCCCAAGGCCGCGACGCGGGGTCTGCGCAACCTGGCGCCCGAGAAGCGCCAGATCGACCTGGTGATCAACTTCGACTTCGACTCGTCAAGGTTGCAGGCCAGCAGCCAGCCGCTGCTGGAAAAGCTCGCCGAGGCGCTGGGCACTGAGCGGCTGCAGGCGCTGCGATTCAAGGTCGAAGGCCATACCGACGCCAAAGGCAGCGCCGCTTACAACGAGTTGCTGTCGGCCAAGCGCGCCCAGGCGGTGCTGGAATTCCTGCAAGCCCACGGTGTGCAGTCCGGACGGCTGCAAGCCCAGGGCAAGGGCTTTGCCGAGCTGCTCAACCCCGCCAACCCGCAAGCTGCCGAAAACCGGCGCGTTCGCATCTCCACCTCAGATTGAGAACCCACATGAATGCCTTCGCACCCATTCCTCGCGCGTCGACGCTGACGGCTGTTCGGGCCTTGCTGCTTGCCTCCCTGTCGATCCTGGCCTGCGTCAACGTTCACGCGCAGGCACTGCTGGTGACCGAGCAGGAAGCCAGCGCTTCGCGCGATCAGCCCGAGCCCTTCAGGGCCAAGTCCTTGCCGGTGCCCGACGCGCCCAAGATCAACGTCGTCACGCCCAGCGTGGTCAGCGCTGTGGCGTCGCCGACGCGGATCCAGGTCCAGTTCCAGCCGACCGCTCCGGCGCAGGTCCGGCCCGAGACCTTCAAGGTCTTGTACGGTACGTTTCGCATCGACATCACCGACCGCATCACCGCAGCGTCCAAGGTCACCGCTGACGGTATCGACGTCGCCCAAGCCAGCCTGCCCAAGGGTTCGCACAAGCTCTACCTCGAGATCCAGGACTCGGCCGGGCGAAAAGGCGAGCGGCCGTTGCAGTTTGTGGTGGAGTAGCCCCTTGGTTACTTGGAGTCTGCGATGAAGTCATCGATCAAGCACCTCCTGGCCGCGGCACTGCTTGTGATCGCGGGTGGCGCTTTGGCGCAGGCCACTCAACCATTGACCCAGGATCAGACGAGCAGCGCAGCGCAATTGGCCGAGCAAGCCAGGCGGCTCGATGTTCGTTCACCTGTCGCATTGGCGGGTCAAGCGATGCCGATACCAAGGAACAGCGTGTCGCAGTCGGGCATGACTTTTCTGGCCACGCCGCTGGCGACCCTCAATGCCCCGGCTGACGGCGTTGTGATCTACAAAGGCCGGATCGCGACCGCCAGTGGCGAGGTGGATGCTGGCGGGATCGTGTTGATGCATGGTGACGGCCTCTACTCGGTCATTTCGTCGTCGATGGACTGGCAGGACGTCAAGCTGTTGCCGCCGAATGGCACCAGCGTGGCGAGGGGGCAATTTCTCGGCAATGTCAATGCTGGCGCAGTCGGTCGAATTCCGGTGACTTGGTCGCTGCTGTCGACCGCCGATCCCAGGCTGCTGGGCTTGCGCAACCTCGATCAGTTGAATGCATCGCTGCCGCCCCATCAGGCCGGTTTCAAGACCAGCTCCGAAGCGCTGGAGGCGATCACTTCAGCGCAACAGATTGACACCAAGCGGCTGCTCGACCTGGGCGTCCTGCAAATCAATGTCGGCATTTGGAAGTCGGACGGGTACGGCTTTCGCACTGTCCAGGGCGCAAACGATCAGGGCATTGCGCAAGACCAGTTGAAAATCACGCTCAAGAGTCAGGCTATCACCTGGGGCGAGCGTCCGGTGTCGCTGGACGAGGCTGCCAATGTGGCTTTCTTGCTGGTGAAAGGCGTTCACGATGTGGAGATCAGCAGCGGCCGGATTTTCAAGACAGAGCAGAGGAAAAGTGTCGAAGTTCAGCCGGGTGGGGTCACGGTTCAGTGGATCGAGAAGGGCAGGCAAGGCAATGTGACGATCGCCAAGACGGGATTTGCGGCAAATGCCGCGGACACCGACCTGGACCGGTTGGTCGAGGGTCAGCGCGCGGGTGGCGGACGCGCGAGTGCACGGCAGGAGGCGCGAACCTCCGAGATCTTGCAAGCGCTCACCGCCGTTGCCGAGGCTCCAATGCCAGCAGGCGCAGCTTCAGCCGACAACGCTGCGCTGGATCCATTGAAGGCCTCGACGCAAGTTCAGCAAGCGCTGGCCCGGGAAGCTGAGGCGCAGCAGCGTTTGGCGCAGGAAGCCAAGGAGCGACAACGCCTGGCCCAGGAGATCGCAGCCCAGGAACAGCAACGCGTCGCGAAGGAAGCTGCGGCCAGTGAGCAGCTGGCCCGTGCCGCCGAGGAGCGCGAGCGTTTGGCCGAGGTCGCCAAAGCCAAGGAGCAGCAACGCGTCGCGCAGGAAGCTGCGGCCAGAGAGCAGCTTGCCCGTGCTGCCGAGGAGCGTGAGCGTTTGGCCGAGGCCGCCAAAGCCAAGGAGCGGCAGCGACTTGCTCAGGAGAGCGCAGCCAGGGAGCAACTGGCGCGCGCTGCCGAGGCCAAATCGCAAGCGCGGTTGGCCGAGGAAGCCAAGGAGATGCAACGCGTCGCGCAGGAGGCCGCGGCCAGGGAACGTCTGGCTGAAGCTGCGCGTGCGCAGGAGCTTGAGCGGGTCGCAAAGGAGTCGCGCGTCAAGGAACAGGAGCGCCTGGCGAAGGAGTCTGTTGCCAAGGAGCAAGCCCGGGTGGCGCTGGATGCCAGAGCGCGCGATGAAGAACTGGCCAAGCTGCGCCAGCAGATCGCCAAGCTCGAAGACGCCAAGCCGGCGAAGGAGCAAAAGACCGTCTACGCCAACCGGCGGGCGCTGGTCATCGGCAACGATGCCTACAAACAAGTGACCCAACTGGTCAACGCACGCGCGGACGCCATTGCGATGGCCGATAGCCTGCGCAAGGTCGGCTACCAAGTCACGCTCAAGCTCGATTTGAACGAGAAAGACATGAAGATCGCGCTGCGAACCTTCAAGTCCCAAGTCGAGGGCGGCGACGAGGTGTTGTTTTTCTTCGCCGGCCACGGCGTCCAACTGGGCGCGTCGAACTACCTGCTGCCGATCGACATTGCCGGCGAGAGCGAGGAGCAGATCAAGGACGACGCGATGCAGTTGCAGAGAGTGCTAGACGACATCGGTGAGAGAAAGGCCAAGCTCACGCTGGCGCTGATCGATGCCTGCCGCGACAACCCCTTCAAGGTGGCGGGCCGGGCGATCGGCGGCCGCGGTCTGGCGCCGACGACGGCGGCCACCGGGCAGATGGTGATCTTTTCAGCCGGCTCGGGCCAGCAAGCGCTCGACAAGATGGGTCCGACCGACAAGCACAAGAACGGCGTCTTCACCCGCGTCTTTCTGAAAGAGATGCAATTGCCGGGCGTCAGCATCGACCGGATCTTGCGCAACGTCCGAACCGAGGTCGTCGCCATGGCCAGGTCGGTAGGCCATGAGCAAGTGCCGGCGATCTACGACCAGGTGGTCGGTGACTTCTACTTCAGCAAGTAGCGGGCAGCGCTGGCGGCTTTTCCCGTATCACCCTGCAGTGGGCAGCGCGGCCAGGACGGCCGCAAAATGCGCTCAACCCATCAACAGGAAACAGACATGACCAGCGATTGGACCCAACAGCTTGCCCTCGTCACCGGCGGCGCCCGCGGCATTGGCCGTGCCACGGTCAAGCACCTTGCCGGCCTCGGCGCGGCGGTGGCGATCAATTACTCCAGCAAACCCGATGCGGCCGAGGCGCTGGCGGCCGAGATCCGCGCCGCCGGTGGCCGCGCGATCGCCGTCGGCGCCGACGTGGCTGATGCTGCTGCGGTGAACGCGATGGTGGCGCGCGCGGAGGCTGAGCTCGGTCCTGTCACCATCTTGGTCAACAACGCCGGCATCTCCTGGCCGGCGACGCTAGAAACCTGGGAGCCCGAGGGCTTTGCCAGGCTGCGTGCGGTCAATGTCGACGGCGTGATCCACACCATCCGTGCGGTGATGGCCGGCATGAAGGCGCGCCATTACGGGCGTATCGTGAATATCTCGTCGGTGGCCTCGCACGGCAACACCGGTTTCACGGGCAATCACTTCTACGCGTCCACCAAGGCAGACGTCAACATCCTGACCCGGCGCTTCGCGCTGGAACTCGGCCCTCAAGGTATCACCGTGAACGCGGTGGCGCCCGGCCTGACCCGCTCCGACATGACGCAAGGCAGCAGGTCCGATGCCGAGTGGCAGGAGGTGGTGGCGAGCTTCGCGCGCATCACCATCATGGGCCGGGTCGGCGAGCCTGACGAGATCGCGCGAGCCGTCGCCTTCCTGGCCGCGCCCGAGGCGGGGTGGATCACCGCGCAGGTGCTCACCGTCGACGGTGGCCGGATGGACTACATCGGCCACAGCTGACCTGGCTGCCGGCGGTTGCTCGCGCACGGCGGCGAGCGCCGGGCAGAAGCCAAGCGTCAATGCGCGCTATTGCTGACCAGGGCCCGCATGCGGTCAACGGCTGAATCGGGTGATGTCAGCAGCGGCGTTTTGACAGCCCGTCGCGTGAGATCGAACGCTCGCGACGTTGAGAAATGCGCCAGCATGATCGCATCGCAGTCGGCCAAGGCCGGTGCACTTGCAGCGACCAGTTCGTTGTGTGTCTGCGCATCACCCTTGCGCAGCGCATCCATCGCGCCGTCGACGACGATGGTGCGCAATGTCGCCTGGGAACCGGATGCGCGGACGAACGCGTCGAACTCATTCGTCATGGTCAGCACTGACGGCGCGAAGGTCGCGAGCATGCCGATGCGCGTGCCCCTGGCGAGCGCAGCTTGGAACATCGCGTCGTTGGGTTTCAGCACCGGCATCGGCAGCTCTCGCCCCATGTGTTCGATCGCCGGACCGAAGGCTGAACAGGTGACCAGGATGCCATCGGCGCCGATGCGATGCGCATACCCGCCGAGCTCCATGAACCGCTCGAACATGCGCGGCGAGAGTTCGTGGTCTTTCGCGCGATCGATGGACAGCGAGGCATCGAGCAGATCGACGATTTCGGCTTCTGGCCAACGCGCGGCAAACGCCTGTTGAATCGGCTCCATCGCGACCGGCGTGCCGTGAAGAAGAACGATGCGAGGGCGTGCAGACATATCGGCGACCCGTTCAACGCTGCACTAGGCGGGAGGTCAGGCCGCCTTCGGCATAGGCTTTTTCCGCCGCCGCCGAGGTGAGAATTCGCAGGAATGCCTTAGCGCCTTGCGCGTTCACCGCAGTGGTGAAGACCGCCGCGTCGAAGCGTGATGCCACTTGGATTTCAGCGGGAAACGGCCCGATCACGTCGATCCCTGGCACTGTCATCAATTCGCTGATTTGCTGCACGGCGAGATCGGCCTCGCCGTTGGCGAGCTTTTCTGCAGTGAATCCCATCGGGATGATGACGGCTTTGGCATTGACGGCATCGGCAATGCCCAAGCGTGCGATCAGGTCTGCGAAATAAAGGCCGCTGGCACCGGCCTTGGAATAGGCCACCGCGCGCGCATTGACCATGGTGCGTTTGAAAGCTTCGACTGTCGAAACATCGGGCCGGGGCGACCCCTGGCGAACACCGACACCCAGCGCCGAATCCGCCAAGGTGGTCCGCGTTTGCGGCTGCACGATGCCCTCGGCGACCAGTCTATCCATCGACCCGGCGATCGCGATCACCATATCGGCACGCTGCCCTTCGGCAATCGACTTCATCAGGGCTGCGGTCGGGCGCCAATCTATGTTCAGCCGCAAGCCCGACTCGGATTCGAATTGGGGTTTCAGCCAACGGTTGATGGCCATGTCCATCGCAAGCGCACTCATCACATTCACGACGGTCGCGTCATTCTGAATGGGCATGGTGTTGTTCCTCGCGCTGTCGCTGGTTTTGGCCCTTGCGCTCATTCGACGCGCACGTTGGCGGTCTTGACCACTGTGGCCCAACGCTCCTGCTCGGCTCGGGCGAAAGCGCCAAACTGCTCCGGCGTGCCGCCCGTCACGGCCCAGCCCTGGGCGCTGAGTTGATCGCGGATTTCGGGTGTGCGCAGCGCCTCGTTGAAGGCGGTGTTGAGCCGTTGCACCAACTCGCGCGGCAGCCCGGCCGGTGCATAGATGCCGTACCAGGAACTGACGTCGAAGCCTTTCACGCCGGCCTCGGCGAGGGTGGGCATGTCCGGTAACACCGCAGATCGCTGGGCCGCGGTCACAGCCAGCGCACGCAGCTTGCCGGCCTTGATATGAGGCAGCGGCAAGGGAATGTTGTCGAACATGATATCGATTCGCCCGGCCATCAGGTCCATCATCGCCGGCGCGCTGCCTTTGTAGGGCACATGCTGCAGCGTCAGGCCATTGACTTGGCTGAACATCTCGCCGGTGAGGTGAGCCGACGAGCCATTGCCAGGAGAGCCGAAATTGAGCTTGCCGGGATTGGCTCGGGCGTGATCAATGAACTCCCGGATGTTGTTCACCGGTGTTGCCGGGTTGACGATGGCCACGTTGGTCATCGTTGCGAGCGACACGATGGGCGTGAAATCCTTGACCGCGTCATACGGCATCTTGGCGTAGGCGCTGACGTTGATGGCGTGCGTGCCGATGGTGCCGATCAGCAGCGTGTAGCCGTCGGCTGGCGACTTGGCGACGATATCGCTGCCTATGTTGCCGCCGGCACCGGGACGATAGTCCACGAAGAAGTTCTGACCCAGCAGCTGCCCGACTTTGGACAAGGTCGGCCGCCAATGCTCCATGTTGCCGCCGGCTGCGTATGGCACGATGACCTTCACAGGTTTGGCCGGGTAGGTTTGTGCAGCGGCAGAAGCGGCTGCGAGCAGCAACAGCGACGCAGTGACGGCTTGTATCAACGAGCGCATGGGTGACTCCCGGGAAGGACGACGTGGCAGAGCAGATCCCGAAGGATCATGCCATCGGTCGTTGCCCGATGCCGGCGTATGCCCTTGTCCAGTGAATTCAAGGTCGACCCGTCGAAACCGATCAATCCTTGCTCCGAACATGGCGAGCCCAGTGCAGCGGCTGGCGGGCAAACGTCGGCGGGCAAACAATCGAACATCGCTGTTGAGAAAATTTTCAAGTGCTGCGACTGCGTATCATGCTCACAGCGTCTTGGGACCAGGGCCGACACGGGCTTGGCCACCCGCAGAGCTTCAAGCTTGGCATCGAACAGCGAAGGCATCGGCATGAGCAGGATGGAACAGCTTCTCAAGCAGCAACAAGCGATTGCCGAGGCCATCGACGCCGAAACGAGGAAGGATCGGGACGAGGCCTTGGCGACGGTGCGAAGCCTCGTCAAGCGACATGCGCTGACTTCTGACGAAGTTTTCATGTCTGTCGGCGAACCTGAAGTGAATGGCCTATCGAAGCCGCTGCAGGCTCGGCCGACAAAGATGGACGCCGCGGCCCGCGCGGCGCGTGGATCACGTTCGGTGTCGATCTCCACTCAAGCGGATACGGCGAGTGAGATCGATGCGTTGGAGCGCTTGGCGACGGCTTTGGATGACGCGGCGGCTTACAAACTCGGCAAGATTTTTGCCGACAAGAAGAGCGCTGGCTTCGACATCGCCAAGGCCATCAACTGGCTGTGGGTGGCGAGGACCCTCAAGAACCCCCAGGCGACAGATGAACTGAACGCGATCATCAAGACCTTGTCAAAGCATCAATGGACCCGTGCTAGGGTGGATGCCGAGGTGTTCGTCGATCATCTGCTGTGGGCCGGCGGCGTCAAGTAAGCTGCCGGGTGCGCTATCGACAGCTGCGGGTATGAGGAACGAGCCGGCGTCGTGCGTCGCTCATCTGTTCTGCGGGCCTAAGCTTGACGCTTTGTGGGCCGCCTCGGCGAAGGCGACCGCTTGAGGCAACTGCCCTGCAGGTGCCGCAGAAACAACAAAGCCCCGTCTTTCGGACGGGGCCAAGTGCTTGATGCGTATGGTGGCGCTTCAGGGATTCGAACCCCGGACCTGCGGATTATGATTCCGACGCTCTAACCGACTGAGCTAAAGCGCCACGAGTCTGCGATTATAGGGGACCTTCCTGCGGGCCTCAGGTGCCGCTGTCACCAGAATCGAAAATGTTCAGCTTCTTCAAGAAAAAGACGGCGCCCGCGCCCGCCCCGCACGCCGATGCCTCGGCGCCCCCTCAACTAGAGACAGCGATGCCGGTGACCGTGCCGGCTGTCGTGCCACCTGAGGCCGAACCGGCTGCAGGGTCGTGGTGGAAGTCGACCACGGCAGCGGTTGCCAAACTCGTCGGTGCTGCGGCCGAGCCTGCCGACCTGCCTATCGAAGCGCCTGCCGCGGCGCCGTCGCCAGACGCGCTGGCCCTGAAGCCCGCCGCCTCGCCTGGCGCTGTGCCCAGCCGCCAATCCTGGTTGGACAAACTGCGCAACGGCCTGCGCAAGACCGGCAGCAGCATTGCCCAGGTCTTCACAGGCACCCAGATCGACGACGCGCTCTACGAGGAGTTGGAGGCTGCGCTGCTGATGGCTGACGCGGGCGTTCGCGCGACCGAGTTCTTGCTGCTGGACTTGAAGCGCCGGGTCAAAGAAGCCAAGGTCACCGACCCGGTGCGCGTCAAGGGTTTGCTCGCCGAGGCGCTGGCCGAGTTGTTGGCACCGCTCGAGCAGTCCTTGGTCGTGGGCCAGTTCCAGCCCACCGTGATGATGGTCGTGGGCGTCAACGGCGCGGGCAAGACCACCAGTATTGGCAAGCTCACGCGCCACCTGGCCGACGCTGAGCGAACGGTGCTGCTGGCCGCGGCCGACACTTTCCGCGCTGCAGCGCGCGAGCAACTCACGGTCTGGGCTGACCGCAACCGAGTCGAGATCGTCAGCCAGGAAGGGGCTGACCCGGCCGCTGTGGCGTTTGACGCAGTGACGGCGGGCAAGGCGCGCGGTCGCGACGTGGTGATCGCCGACACCGCAGGCCGGTTGCCGACACAGTTGCACTTGATGGAGGAACTGCGCAAGATCAAGCGCGTGATTGCCAAGGCCGACGCCGGCGCGCCGCACGAGGTCTTGCTGGTGGTCGACGGCAATACCGGCCAGAACGCGCTGGCCCAGGTCAAGGCTTTCGACGAGGCGCTGGGCCTGACCGGCCTGATCGTCACCAAGCTCGACGGCACCGCCAAGGGCGGGGTGCTGGCGGCGATTTCGCTGTGGGCGCGAGAGCGTTCTGCTCGTGACCCGGCGCTGCGTCCGGTGCCGGTCTACTTCATCGGCGTGGGCGAAAAACTGGAAGACCTGCAGACTTTCAGTGCCAGCGAGTTCGCGCAGGCGCTGCTGGCTTGACTGCTTCGCGGGCGTTCAGCCCATCATCCCCTTCATGCCGCCCATGCGTTTCATCATCTTCATCAGGCCGCCGCCCTTCATCTTCTTCATCATCCCCTGCATTTGCTCGAATTGGTTGAGCATGCGGTTGACCTCCTGAACATGCACGCCGGCGCCGGCAGCAACGCGGCGCTTGCGGCTGGCCTTGAGCAGTTCGGGCTTGCGGCGCTCGAGTGCGGTCATCGAGTGAATGATGCCCTCCATCCGGCGCACGTCTCGCTCGGCCTTGTCCATGTCGACCTTGCCGGCCTTGGCCGTCATCGCGCTGGGCAGCTTGTCCATCAGGCCTGAGAGCCCACCCATCTTCTTCATCTGCGAGATCTGCATCAGGAAGTCGTTGAGGTCGAAAGCGTCGCCTGACCTGACCTTGTCGGCCAGTTGCTGTGCTGCACCGAGGTCGACGCCTTTTTGCACTTGTTCGACCAGCGCGACGATGTCGCCCATGCCCAGCACCCGACCGGCATGGCGTTCGGCGTCGAACACCTCCAAGCCGTCGATCTTTTCGGACACGCCGGCAAACTTGATCGGGGCGCCGGTGATTTGGCGAACCGACAGCGCAGCGCCGCCGCGCGAGTCACCGTCGAGCTTGGTCAGCACGATGCCGGTGATCGGCAGTGCCTCCTTGAAGGCGCGTGCGGTGTTGATCGCGTCCTGGCCTTGCATCGCGTCGACGACGAACAAGGTCTCGATCGGCTTGAGCGTGGCGTGCAGTTCGCTGATCTCGGCCATCAAGGCTTCGTCTATGCCCAGCCGGCCGGCGGTGTCGACCAGCAGCACGTCGAAGTAGTGGCGCTTGGCGTGGTCGAGCGCGGCCAGCACGATGTCTAGGGGCTTTTGTTCCGGGGTCGACGGGAACCATTCGGCGCCGGCCTGGCGCGTGACGGTCTTGAGCTGCTCGATCGCTGCCGGGCGGTAGACGTCGGCCGAGACCGTCAGCACCTTCTTCTTGCGCCGCTCGATCAGGTGTTTGGCCAGCTTGGCGGTCGTGGTGGTCTTGCCCGCGCCTTGCAGGCCGGCCATCAGGATCACCGCCGGCGGCTGGGTGGCCAGGTTGAGGTCTGAGACCCCTTCGCCCATGGTCGCGGCGAGTTCCTTGTGAACCACGCCGACCAGCGCCTGACCCGGGTTGAGCGAGCCCACCACCTCGGTGCCTAGCGCCTTGTCCTTGACGCGGGCGATGAAGTCGCGCACCACCGGTAGCGCCACATCGGCCTCAAGCAAGGCCATTCGCACCTCGCGCAGCATGTCGGCGACGTTGCTGTCGGTAATGCGGGCCTGGCCACGCATCGTCTTGACGAGGCGTGACAGGCGGTCTGAGAGGGTCGATGCCATCGTCGGGAGAGCGGGCACTTGGCAGGCCGCGAAAGTACACTGTCGACCATGATTCTATCGTTCGCCCCCGCTGCCAACCTGGGTGCGGCACCGCTGGTGCTGGCCTTGCTGGCGATGCTGGCTTACGCCGTGGCAGCGATGCCGGCCAGGGCGCAGTCGCGGCTGCCCGCGCCAGCCTTGGCGGCGGCTTGGCTGCTACACGCCGTGCTGCTGGCGCTGGATGTGGGCGGCTGGGGCCGCGCCGAGTCCGGTGCTCGACTCGGCTTCGGCCCAGTGCTGTCGCTCACCGTCTGGCTGGTGCTGGCGGTGTACGAGGTAGAAAGCCGCTTCGTGCTGTTGCCGGGCGTGCGGCGAGTGCTGGCCTTGCACGGCGCGGTCGGGGTCTTGCTGGCCTGGGCTTTTCCTGGTGAGGTGCGGCCCACGCTCAACAGTTGGGCGCCGGTGCACTGGGTTCTGGGTGTGGCGTCCTATGCTTTGCTGGGCGCTGCGGTGCTGCATGCCACGATGCTCGATTCGGCCGAGCGTCAGCTGCGACTGCGTGGCGGCCACGCGGCGATGCCGGTGTCGGATCTCAGCCCGGCGCCGGCAGCGATGGGCTTGCCGCTGCTGCGGCTTGAGCGCTTGACCTTTCGCTTCGTCGAGGCCGGTTTCGGGGTCTTGACCTTGGCCTTGGTGCTGGGTGTGGCCACCTCGCCGCAATGGCGTTGGGACCACAAGACCGTGTTCTCGCTGCTGGGCTGGGCGGTGCTGGCCGCGTTGCTGGCGGGTCGCCGCTGGCAGGGCTGGCGCGGCCGGCGCGCCACCCGCTGGCTCTACGTCGGCGCTGTGTTGCTGCTGCTGGCCTATGTCGGATCGCGCTTTGTGTTCGAGGTGTTGCTGGGCCGTGGCAGCAATTGATCGCCGCCTGGCGTGGGCCAGGGGCGGATGGCTCGGGGGGCGACACGGTCGGCGAGCTTTGTACATGAAACGGGATCGAGCGTGAAATACTTGCTGGTGCTGTTGGTGGTGGGCGTGGGCATCTGGGTGCTGGTCAAGCGCCTGCGTTCGGGCGGCGAGTCACCAGGGCTTGCCGAGCGGGCCGCGCCGGTGGCGATGGTCGAATGCGCGCATTGCGGTGTGCATCTGCCGGCGTCTGACGCGGTATCCGAGGGCTCACGCCTGTACTGCAGCGAAGGCCACCGGCGGCTCGGCCCCGCACCCATCCCACCGGCTTGAGGGGCCCGCGTGGCTTGGTTATCCTGCGCGCGGTACTGCGCTGTGGATTGGCGAAGGCTGATAGGGCCCCGCCTGGGCGGTCTTCTAGGCTTGGCTGCACACTGTCAGCGCAAGGGCGTTATTGACCAGGTAGTCGCAAGCGACAGCCGGTTCTTGGCGCGCGAGGCCAGGCGTTTGATGTCGACCGAGGGCGCCGCGCTGCCGCGCATCCTGCGCACCTATGTCGCTGCTCGCGCAGCGCTCGGCCTGGCGCTGGTGTTCGCGCCCTGGTTGGCTTCGCTGATGGGCGGGCGCACGCCGCTGCTGCTTTTGGCCTTGTGTTTGGCCTATGCGGGTCAGGCGGTGTCGCTGTGGTTGTTGGGTCAGCCCGCAGGCGCCAGACCAGGCCCGCTGCGGCAGTGGCTCTGGACCATCGGCGTCGACCTGTTGGTTTTCTCGCTGCTGCGCCTGCTCGACCCGCTGGGGCAGTTCAACTTTGCCGCGCTACTGGTGCTGCCGGTGCTGATGGCCGGTGTGCTGACGCAGCGCCGTTTGGCGATGGCGACCGCGGCCGGCGTGACCTTGGTGCTGTTGGGGGGCGCTTGGCTGACGGCGGCCGACGGCGTCGTGTTGCTGGCCCAGTTGTCTCAAGCCGGGTTGGCTGGCGCCGGTATGTTCATGGTCAGCTTGCTGGCCAGCGAGTTGGTACAGCGTTTGGCGCGCGAGGAGCGCAGTGCACGCAGCAGCCTGGGGCTGGCGCACCAGCAAACCCTGCTCAACCGGTTGGTGATTGAGGAACTGGCCGACGGCGTGATGGTGGTTGATCGGCAAGGACTGGTGCGCACCCTCAACCCTGCGGCGCGCGCATTGTTGGGTGCGATGGGCCAGGCCATGGTGGTGCCTTGTGTGCTGGCAGAGCAGCCTGGTTTGCACAGATTGCAGCATGCGCTCGACCAGGCTTACCAGCAGGGTCGCTGGCCTGACGCTGCGCGCGAGATCTGCTTGGCGCTGGCCGATGGCGATGTCCGAACGCTGCAGCTCAGGGCGCGCTTCACGCGGCGTGGCGGCATCGGTGCCGATGACAAGCCGCCAGAAGACATCTGCGTGCTGTTCATGCAGGACATGCGAAGCATCCAGGACCAGGCTCGGCAGCACAAGCTCGCCGCGATGGGGCAGGTCTCGGCCGGCATCGCGCACGAGATCCGCAACCCACTGGCGGCGATCTCGCAGGCCATCGCGCTGTTGCTCGAGGACGAACTGCCGGGAGCGCAGCTACAGCTCGCGCACATCGTTGCCGATAACGCCTGGCGACTCAAGCGCATCGTCGACGATGTGCTGGCGGCGGCCCCGGGTGCTGTGACGACACCGGTGGTGATCGACGCTCGGGTCGAGGTGGCGATGGTCTTTGACGAGTGGTGCCGAGGAGCGCCGCTGGAAACCCGGATCGCCGATCGGCTGATCTGTGAATTCCCTAGCAGTCCTATGCCCACATATTTCGACGTCGAGCATTTGCGCCGTGTGCTGGTCAACCTGCTCGACAACGCAGTCCGCCACGCCGGTCCTTCCCCCGGCGCGGTGCGTCTGAGCTTGGTGGCCGGCCCGCTGGCCGGCACGGTCACGCTCAGCGTGGCGAGCGACGGCGTGGCGATTTCGGCCGATGTCGAGCGCCATCTGTTCGAGCCTTTTTTTTCCACCCGCAGCCGTGGCAGTGGCCTGGGTCTGTATATTTGCCGCGAGCTTTGTGATCGCCATGGTGCGAACATCGCGTTCAGCCCGGGGCCAGCGGGTTCGCGCTACAGCAATGTCTTTGCTGTCGTGATGCGAGCTGGCCCTGCGGTCTGACGCTGCCGCGTCGACCGGTCCATTCTTTCATTTCAGCCCTCGTCCAGACTCGTCACCATGACCGCGCCGTTCAGCCTGCTGGTGGTGGATGACGAGCCCGACTTGCGCACGCTCTATGAGCTGACCCTGTTGCGCGAGGGCTACGACGTCTACAGCGCTGGATCGCTACAGGAGGCCTGGGAGCGTCTGAGCGAGCG
Source organism: Aquabacterium sp. (assembly GCA_044377715.1). GTDB lineage: Bacteria > Pseudomonadota > Gammaproteobacteria > Burkholderiales > Burkholderiaceae_C > Pseudaquabacterium. The sequence goes on along the minus strand of JBILYN010000002.1, from coordinate 54,113 downwards.
CGGCTACAACGCCGTGATCACCGACATGCGACTGCCCGACGGCAGCGGTCTCGATTTGTTGCGCAGGCTAGAGGCAGCAGGACGCAGTGAAAAAGCGATCGTGATCACGGCCTACGGTTCGGCCGAGAACGCTGTGGAGGCGCTCAAGGCCGGCGCTTTTGACTACCTCACCAAGCCGGTGGACCTGCGGCAGTTCCGCAACGTGGTCGCCGCTGCGATAGGTCGCGAAACCAGTTTGGCGTCGGCAGCCTCCAAGGCACAGGCCAGGCGGACGCTGGGCTTGCCCGGTGCGGCAGCGGTGGTGCGCCAGGTCGCCGGCGAGCGCACGGCGATGCAGCGTCTGGCCGGTGCTGCACCGGCGATGCAGCAGGTGCGGTCCCTGATCGAGCGGGTGGCGCGAGGCATGGCGCCGGTGATGGTGCTGGGCGAGTCAGGCACCGGCAAGGAGTTGGTTGCGCGCGCGCTGCACGAGGTCAGCGCGCGCGCTGACCAGGCCTTCATCGCGGTCAACTGCGGTGCGATCCCTGAGCAACTGCTCGAAGCAGAGTTCTTCGGCTACCGAAAAGGCGCGTTCACCGGTGCGGTCGAGGACAGACCCGGGTTTTTTCAGGCCGCTCAGGGCGGCACGCTGTTCCTCGACGAGATCGGCGACCTGCCTTTGGCGATGCAGAGCAAGCTGCTGCGGGCGATCCAGGAGCGGGCGGTGCGGCCGCTGGGTGCGGTCAGCGAGCATCCTGTCAACGTGCGCATCGTCAGCGCCACTCACAAGGACTTGGGCCTGGAGGTTCAGCAAGGGCGTTTTCGACAGGACTTGTACTACCGGCTCAACGTGATCCAGATCCGCATCCCGCCGCTGCGCGAGCGAGCCGAAGACCTGGCGTTGATCTGTGCTGCAGTGTTGGAGCGCATTGCTCGCGATGCTGGGGTCTGGCCGGCGCCGCAGTTGTCGGCTTCTGCGTTGGAGCACCTGTCGCACTATGGTTTTCCAGGCAATGTGCGCGAACTCGAAAACCTGCTGCATCGGGCGGTCACGCTGGGCGACGCCGAGCTGATCGATCGCGACGACCTGGGTCTTGGCGACGAGGCCTTCGCCGACAGCGAGTGGCAATCGTTGGAGCTGCCGGAGCGCGTGCCAGCGGTCGGCGAAGGCCTTGCGCTGCCCAGCGACTTGGTGGCGCACCTCGATGCGGTCGAGCGCGACATCATCGTCCGCGCGCTCGAGCGCCACCGATTCAACCGCACGGCAGCGGGCAGCAGCCTGGGGCTGTCGCTGCGCCAGATGCGTTACCGCATGGCCAGGCTGGGCATCCAGGTTGGTGAACATGGCCCCGACTGACAAGCCCATGTCGGGCCGCTGGCGCCAGGGCTGGTGGTCGCTGGCGCAGCGTATGGCATCCCCCAATTTCGGACTGCGACCCGCAGGTCTGGCGGTGGAACTGGTGGTGCTGCACTCGATCAGCCTGCCACCCGGGGTGTACGGTGGCGATGCGATCGAACGCTTGTTCACCAACCGCTTGGACCCGTCGGCTCACCCCTACTTCGCGCAGATCGCCGGCCTGAAGGTGTCGGCGCACTTCCTGCTGCGGCGCGACGGGGCCTTGCTGCAGTTCGTCTCCTGCGACCGACGGGCTTGGCATGCCGGGCAGTCGAGCTGGCGCGGTCGCGACAACTGCAACGACTGGTCGATCGGCATCGAGCTCGAGGGCTTGGAGGGGCACGACTTTGAGCCGCCTCAGTATCTTGCGCTGGTGTCGCTGCTGCAGGCGATCGCCCGCCGCTACCCGGTGTGCGAGTTGGTCGGTCACGAGCAGGTGGCACCTGGCCGTAAGCACGATCCCGGCGCTGGCTTCGACTGGGCCGCACTGTTCCAGCAAGCTGGATTTCCGGCGGCCCTGCGCCGGGCTGGCTAGCGCTAAGCGCCGCTCGCGACGGCCTGGCCGAGCCGCCAGGTCGCAGCCAGGCGGCCCCTTGGCTTTGCTAGGGTATACACGCTACAGGTAGTGCTTGAAGCCTCGGGAGACCCTAGATATAGTGTGTTTCGTGCTATCCTTTCACCCTTCAGGAATCTGTTGCCCAGCCCTTGCGCAGGCTTGGCGAACAGGATCAAAGAACACCGCCTCCCGTCTGAGGTGCTGGACAGGTCTCAGCATGCTGGCCCACTGGGCTTGGTGGCTGAGGTCTGACCTTGCTGCCCGCTGCGGGCAGGCCGTCCAGCCCAAACTCGAACCCAGCTTTCCGATTCGCCGTCACGGCGGCCCAGGCCGCTAGCCATTGAGGGAAACCCATGCAAACCATCATCTCCAGCAGCCTAGCTGCCATGATCCCGTCCCGCGCACCAGCCCAGAGCGGCATTGCGTCGTCGGCCTACACCGGTTTCCAGATCATCCGGCGCAATGGTTCGGTCGTGGCTTTCGAGCCCAACAAGATCGCCGTGGCGCTGATGAAGGCATTCCTGGCTGTGCATGGCACCCAGGGTGCGGCCTCGGCCAGCGTGCGAGAGACTGTCGACTCGCTGACCGAGAGTGTGGTTCGTGGCCTGCTGCGTTCGCGGCCGGGCGGCGGCACTTTTCACATCGAGGATGTGCAAGACCAGGTCGAGCTTGGGTTGATGCGGGGCAGCCACCACGAGGTGGCGCGGGCTTATGTCTTGTACCGCGAGCGCCGTACCCAGGAACGCGCACGTCAGGTCAAGCCGGCAGCGCCGCAGGCGCCGTTGCTGCATGTGATGGACCGTGGCCAGCGTGTGCCGCTGGACTTCAGCGCACTGCAGGCGTTGATCGAGTCGGCTTGTGAGGGCCTGGGTGCAGATGTCAAGGCCGACCCTATCCTGGCCGAGACCCGGCGTAACCTCTATGACGGCGTGCCGATCGACGAAGTGCACAAGGCCAGCATCCTGGCCGCGCGCACGCTGATCGAGAAGGAGCCCGCCTACACCCGAGCCACCGCGCGCTTGCTGCTGCACACGATCCGCAAGGAAATCCTCGGCGAAGAACTGAGCCAGGCCGAGATGGCCGTGCGCTACCCGGACTATTTCCCGCAGTTCATCAAGCGTGGGGTTGAGGCCGAACTGCTGGATCCACGTTTGCAACAGTACGACATGGCCCGTCTGGGCGCTGCACTCAAGCCCGAGCGCGATTTGCAGTTCGACTACCTTGGTCTGCAGACCCTGTTCGATCGCTACTTCCTGCACATCGATGAGCTGCGCATCGAAATGCCTCAGGCCTTCTTCATGCGCGTGGCGATGGGTTTGTCGCTTGGCGAGATCGACCGCGAGGCGCGTGCGATCGAGTTCTACAACGTGCTGTCGAGCTTCGACTTCATGTCGAGCACGCCCACGCTGTTCAACGCCGGCTCGCTGCGCTCGCAGCTGTCGAGTTGCTACCTCACCACGGTGGCCGACGACCTGGACGGCATCTATGAAGCGCTGAAGGAAAACGCGCTGCTGAGTAAGTTCGCCGGTGGCCTGGGCAACGACTGGACGAGAGTGCGTGCGCTGGGCAGCTACATCAAGGGCACCAACGGCAAGAGCCAGGGTGTTGTGCCTTTCCTGAAGGTTGTCAACGACACCGCGGTGGCGGTCAACCAGGGCGGCAAGCGCAAGGGCGCAGTTTGTGCCTACCTGGAGACCTGGCACCTCGACATCGAGGAGTTTCTGGAACTGCGCAAGAACACCGGCGATGACCGGCGTCGCACCCACGACATGAACACCGCCAACTGGATCCCCGACCTGTTCATGCGCAGGGTGATCGAGGGCGGCCAGTGGACGCTTTTCTCACCGTCGAACTGCCCCGATCTGCACGACAAGTTCGGTGCCGATTTCGAGCACGCCTATGTCGCTTATGAAGACAAGGCCGACCGCGGCGAGATCAAGCTGCACAAGCGCATGGCGGCCAAAGACCTGTGGCGCAAGATGCTGACGATGCTGTTCGAGACTGGCCACCCGTGGGTGACTTTCAAGGACGCTTGCAACGTGCGTTCGCCGCAGCAGCATGTCGGCGTGGTGCACTCCAGCAACCTGTGCACCGAGATCACGCTCAACACCAGCGACACCGAGATTGCGGTCTGCAACCTGGGTTCGATCAACCTGGCGCAGCACTTGGTGGACGGCCCTGAAGGCAAGGTGGTCGACCAGGTCAAGCTCAAGCAGACGGTGCGCACAGCGATGCGGATGCTCGACAACGTCATCGACATCAACTTCTATGCCGTCAAGAAGGCCCGCGACAGCAACCTGCGGCATCGCCCGGTGGGGCTGGGTCTGATGGGTTTCCAGGATGCGCTCTACGAGTTGCGTGTGCCCTATGCATCGGACGCGGCGGTCGAGTTCGCCGACCGCTCGATGGAGGCGATCTGCTATCACGCCTACTGGGCCAGCACCGAATTGGCCGAGGAGCGTGGCCGTTATTCCAGCTACCGCGGTTCGCTGTGGGACCGCGGCATCCTGCCGATCGACTCGCTCGACCTGCTCAGCGCAGCACGTGGCGGCTATGTCGAGGTTGACCGTTCGACAACGATGGACTGGCACGCGCTGCGGGCTCGCATCGCGGCCCACGGCATGCGCAACAGCAACTGCGTGGCCATCGCGCCGACCGCGACGATCAGCAACATCATCGGCGTTGATGCCTCGATCGAGCCATGCTTCGGCAACTTGTCGGTCAAGAGCAACCTGTCGGGTGAGTTCACGATCGTCAACGAATACCTGGTCCGCGACTTGAAGCGGCTGGGCCTTTGGGACGATGTGATGGTGATGGACTTGAAGCATTTCGACGGCAGCCTGCGCCGCATCGACCGTGTGCCAGATGACATCAAGCAGCTCTACGCCACGGCTTTCGAGGTCGATGCGCAGTGGCTGGTCGAGGCTGCGTCGCGGCGCCAGAAATGGATAGACCAGGCCCAGAGCCTGAACATCTACCTGGCCGGCGCGTCGGGCAAGAAGCTTGACGAAATCTACAAGCTGGCCTGGCTGCGCGGCCTGAAGACCACTTATTACCTGCGGACCATGGGCGCCACCCATGCTGAGAAGTCCACCGTCACGGCGGGGGCGATGAATGCGGTCTCGAGCGGCGCGTCGGGCGGCATGTCGGCACTGGATGCCGCGGCCGCAGCAGCCCAACATGCAATCGACGCGACACCAGCCACCGACATCAAGTTCTGCGCGATCGACAACCCCGACTGCGAGGCCTGCCAGTAGGCGCCTGGCGACCATCGGCAAAGCCAGGTTGCGGTCGGGAATTGCCTGGGCCGCGGTCTGGTTGCCGAGATCTCTCCCTGCCGAGCGCCGAGCTTGGGCTGCGTCATGACAAGCAGACTGAATTGCATGTCAAGTAGTGCTTGGTTTTTGAACACAACGCTCCGATAATTCGGGGTTACCGAAAGTACATCTATGCTGGTTTGGGAAGACGAAGTCAAACTCACGCCGACGTCATCATTGCCCCCCCCCGTGCCGCAAGCCACGGGTCTGTCGCGGGCCTTGCCAGCTTCATCCTTGACGCAACTTGACAGTGCCGTTTCGACGTCGACGCTGGACGCAGCGATGGCTTCGGTCAGCGCGGCGCGCAGCGTGAAGGCCGCGCCCAGTTCCGACAGCGGCGCGGGCCGCGTCAACATCGCCGAGAAGCGAATCATCAACGGACGGACCGACGTCAACCAGTTGGTGCCGTTCAAGTACAAGTGGGCCTGGGAGAAGTACCTTTCATCCTGCGCCAACCACTGGATGCCGCAAGAGGTGAACATGTCGCGCGACATCGCGACCTGGAAAGATCCGAACGGCCTGACCGATGACGAGCGCCGCATCATCATGCGAAACCTCGGCTTTTTCGTCACTGCCGATTCGCTCGCTGCCAACAACATCGTGCTGGGCACTTACCGCCACATCACCGCGCCCGAATGCCGCCAGTTCCTGCTGCGCCAGGCCTTTGAGGAGGCGATCCACACCCACGCCTACCAGTACATCGTCGAGTCGCTGGGGCTTGATGAAGCCGAGATCTTCAACGCCTACAACGAGATCGAGTCGATCCGTGACAAGGACCAGTTCCTGATCCCGTTCATCAACGCGATCATGGACCCGACCTTCAGCACCGGTACGCTGGAAAACGACCAGACCTTGCTGCGTTCACTGATCGTCTTCGCCTGCCTGATGGAGGGTATGTTCTTCTATGTCGGGTTCACCCAGATCCTGGCGATGGGGCGGCAGAATAAGATGACGGGCGCTGCCGAGCAGTACCAGTACATCCTGCGTGACGAATCGATGCACTGCAACTTTGGCATCGACCTGATCAACCAGATCAAGGCCGAGAACCCCCAACTGTGGACCTCGCAGTTCAAGGCCGAGATCAAGTCCTTGTTCGAGCGCGCGGTCGAATTGGAGTACCGCTACGCCGAGGACACGATGCCGCGCGGTGTGCTGGGATTGAACGCTTCGATGTTCAAGGGCTATTTGCGCTACATCGCCAACCGACGTGCGACCCAGATCGGACTCGAGGCCTTGTTCCCGAACGAAGAGAACCCGTTCCCCTGGATGAGCGAAATGATCGATTTGAAGAAAGAGCGTAATTTCTTTGAAACCCGCGTCATCGAGTACCAGTCCGGCGGCGCGCTGAGTTGGGACTGAGGGCGCTGGCGTCCAGAAGTGATGTCCAAGGTTCCATCAGCAAGTCAAGATTCGTGCCCTGTGCCGGACCGCCGTCAGAAGTGGTCTGCCAGGGTGCATCCCCCGTTCATCGGTGTGGAGGCGGACCCGACTGGGTTCTGTCAACGCTTTGATGAATCGCCCCTCCGCTAGACCGGTTGGGTGTATTTCGTAACTTGATCAAGGAGATTGTCATGGCAACTGCGAAGAAGGCCGCTCCGGCCGAAAAACCAGCGATGAAGAAGACCGCGGCTCCCGCCAAGAAGGCGGCACCGGCCAAGAAGGCAGCAGCGCCTGTGAAGAAGGCGGCAGCACCGGCGAAGAAGGTAGCACCTGCGAAGAAGGCGGCAGCGCCTGCGAAGAAGGCAGCAGCACCTGCGAAGAAGGTAGCAGCACCTGCGAAGAAGGTAGCAGCACCTGCGAAGAAGGTAGCAGCACCTGCGAAGAAGGCGGCAGCACCTGCGAAGAAGGCGGCGGCACCCGCGAAGAAGGCAGCAGCCAAGAGGGCGTCCGCAAGCGCTGCGGCACCTGCTTCAGCGTCGGCGAAGACGGCGCTGAGCCCTGCCGCAGCTTGGCCATTTCCGACGGGCAACAAGCCCTGATGCCTGTTTGGGCAACGTCAAAAAACCCGGCAATTGCCGGGTTTTTTTTGCTGGGTTCAGGAAAATCTGATCGCTTTCAGGCGCGAGCGCAATGTCGCTTGAAATTGGCGATGGCTTGCGAGGGCCGTGTTGGCTGTCACACGATAGCTTGATGCCGCGCCACTGTGACCGCAGAGCTCGGCAATCTGAGAGATTCTTGAGTTGATATAGGCGACGTCATCGGGTTCTGATTTCTCGCGTGGCTGATTGCCTGCCAGCATGGCGAATTGCCACGCCTTTTCGAAATCACCAAGGTTGGCCGTGCACCAAGCTGTATCAATGGTTATGAGTGACAATTCTGTTATTTCCGAAGTGTTTTTTTCGATTTCGACAAATATCTTCAAGGCGTCAGCGTAGCGTTTTGACAAGGTCAATATCAACCCATTCAGCATCTGAGTCGAAAATGCGAGCGCGGTGTTTCCGATCGCGCCATCGTAGTTGAGCGAAGACGATAACTCCATCGCGGCGCGCCTTGTCTCGCCTGAGTCCTGGATGCCAAAGGTATCAGCCAAGCGGGCATTGGCCGCGCGCATGGCCGCAACGTTGTAGAGCATGGCGCTGATGGTTGTCTCATCGCCTTCAGCTGCTGCGCGCTGTCGAGCCTGCTCGTACCAGGGTCTCGCAGACTCGAAATCGTTGGCCAGATGAAAGGCTGCGGCGAGTACCAAAGCTGCGCGTCCCATCGCTTGATGGTCCTGCGCCTGAGCCGAGATCAGCGCCTGCTCCAGATGGATCGCCATCGGCTCGTACTTGGATTCAATGAATTCGATGTGCGCCATCCACGCGGCACAACTGGGCAGTGCTGACTCGATCTTCAGCGCGACAGCCAGTCCATAGGCCCGCTGAATCCTGTCGTAGGCATCGCGGAGTCTTTTCTGGAAGTAGTGCAAGACCCCTTCGGCGAGCATCAGCCAGCAGGTGACTTCGGGGGGGTATCTCATGGCCGAACTGAGACCTGACGACGGCGATGGACGTCAGCGCTTCAGCTGCACTGCCTTGCCGCGCAAAGTGCGACGCTGCCCGGCACAAGGTTCTGGCCCACAGCACAGGATCTCCGGTGTTGTGGGCTTGGAAATTCAAGCTGGCGAGCAGCCTGGAATCCATGGTTTCACCTGCTGAGCAAGGCCGATGTCGCGGCTTGGTAGCGGGCCGCGGTGGTCTCGGCAATTTGTTGGGGCATTTCGGGTGCTGGTGCCCGCTTGTTCCAGGGCGCGCCAGCCACTTGTGCAGTTTCCAGCCAATCGCGCAGGAACTGCTTGTCGTAACTTGGGGGGTTGACCCCCTCCTGGTAGGACGCCAGCGGCCAGAACCGCGACGAGTCGGGGGTGAGGATTTCGTCCATCAAGGTCAGCGTGCCATCCGCTGACAAGCCGAATTCGAACTTGGTGTCGGCGATGATGATGCCGCGTGTCAGCGCATAAGCGGCGGCTTCGCGATACAGGCGAAGCGAGATGTCGCGCACGCTAGCGGCCAAATCAGCGCCAATGATGCCGGCCATGCGAGCCCAGCTGATGTTCTCATCGTGCTCGCCCATCTCGGCTTTGGTCGCGGGGGTGAAGATTGGTTCGGGCAGTCGGCTGGCATTCTTCAGACCCGGCGGCAGTGCCACGCCGCAGACTTCGCCCTTGTGCTGGTACTCCTTCCAACCTGAACCGGCGAGGTAGCCTCGCACCACGGCTTCAACCGGCAGCGGCTTCAGTCGCTTGACCAGCATCGCACGACCCATAACCTGCGCGACCTCGTTTGGGGCGACCACGCTCTCGGGCGCGTCGCCGGTGAGGTGGTTTGGCACGATATGGGCCAGCTTGTCGAACCAGAACAGCGCCATCTGGGTCAACAATTGACCCTTGCCCGGAATCGGCTCGCCCATCACCACGTCGAAGGCAGAGATGCGGTCCGAAGCAAGCATCAACAGCCGATCATTGCCGACTGCGTAGTTGTCACGGACCTTGCCGCGGGCCAGCAGCGGCAGCGAGCGCAGGTTGGATTCAAAGAGGGCTGGGGTGCTCATGGCGGGTGTCTCGGGCATCATTGCGGCGGTCTGCAGATCGCCCGATTGTGCCCTTCAGCCACGCCAGCCTCCGGCCTGATCGGGCGCCCTGGCGCAACCGCTCAGCCGGTTCTCCAGCCCAATTGACCCGTGCCGACCGACAGGCTCAGGTCACCAACTGGGCCAACTCGCCACTGGCATAGCGCTGGGCCACGGTGACGAGCGGCAAGGCCTTGATCTTGCTGCCCTGGCCTGAGCAGCCGAACTGCACATAGCGTTGCAGACAGATCGCTTTGGCGGCTTCACGCGCGGGCTTGAGGTAGTCGCGCGGGTCGAATTTGCTCGGGTTCTCGGCCAGGTAGCGGCGGATCGCACCAGTCATCGCCAGTCGGATGTCGGTGTCGATGTTGATCTTGCGCACGCCGTACTTGATCGCTTCCTGGATCTCCTCGACTGGCACGCCGTAGGTCTCTTTCATGTCGCCGCCGAACTGGCGGATCTCGGCCAGCAGGTCTTGCGGCACGCTCGAACTGCCGTGCATCACCAGGTGGGTGTTGGGGATGCGGCGGTTGATGGCCTTGATGCGGTCGATCGCCAGGATGTCGCCGGTGGGTTTGCGGGTGAACTTGTAAGCGCCATGGCTGGTGCCGATGGCAATCGCCAGCGCGTCGAGCTGGGTGCGCTTGACGAAATCGGCGGCCTGCTCGGGGTCGGTCAGCAACTGCTCGCGCGTCATCGTGGCCTCGGTGCCATGGCCGTCTTCCTTGTCGCCCTTCATGGTCTCCAGCGATCCCAGGCAACCCAGCTCACCCTCGACCGTGACGCCCAGGCGGTGCGCCAGGTCGACCACCGCGCGCGTGACGTCGACGTTGTAGTCGTAGCTGGCGATGGTCTTGCCGTCGGCCTGCAGCGAGCCGTCCATCATCACCGAGCTGAAGCCCAGGTCGATCGCACCCTGACACACAGCGACGCTCTGGCCGTGGTCCTGGTGCATCACCAAGGGCACGTTCGGCCAGGATTCGACTGCCGCAGAAATCAAGTGCTTGATGAAGTGCTCGCCGGCGTACTTGCGGGCGCCGGCGCTGGCCTGCAGGATCACCGGGGCATCCACCTCGGCGGCGGCCGACATCACGGCCTGCACCTGTTCGAGGTTGTTGACGTTGAAAGCCGGAATGCCGTAACCGTTTTCGGCGGCATGGTCCAGCAATTGGCGCATCGAGACGAGTGGCATGGTCTATCCTGGTCGAGAGGGTGTGAAAGCGGGCAGTCTGGCCACGGCACCAGGGTTGTTGAATCCATCCTGTTGCCGCGTGCGCATATCCCGAGATTCTAGCGATCGCACTTCCAACGCAAGCCCCCAATGTCTATTGCCAAGCGACGGTCCGCGTGGCCGATTTCATGCGGCGTCGGGTCTCGTCGCTGGACGGCTTTCAGCCGACCCGGCAGACCTTGAGCATGTTGGTGCCGCCGGGGTAGCCCATCGGCTCGCCGCAGGTGATCGCATAGGTGTCACCAGGACGCAGCACGCCGCGCTCGACCAGCGCCCGCTCGGCTTCGGCCAGCGCAAGGTCGCGGTCACTGTGCGCTGGCATCAGCAGCGGGCGCACATTGCGGTACAGCGCCATCCGCGCTTGCGAGCTGGCTTTGGAGGTGAGTCCGAAGATCGGTACATGGATGTTGTGTCGGCTCATCCACAGCGCTGTCGAACCCGATTCGGTCAGCGCGACGATGGCTTTGCAGCCCAGGTGGTAGGCGGTGAACAGTGCGCCCATCGCGATACTTTGATCGATGCGGCCGAACACGCGATCGGTGAAGTTGGCGTCCAGCCGCACGTCCTCGGCTCGCTCGGCTTCGAGCGCGATCTGCGCCATCTGCTCGACGGTTTCCACCGGGTACTTGCCGGCGGCGGTCTCGGCCGACAGCATCACCGCGTCGGTGCCGTCGAGCACCGCGTTGGCAACGTCGCTGACCTCGGCGCGCGTGGGCACCGGGTTGACGATCATGCTCTCCATCATCTGGGTCGCGGTGATCGCGATCTTGTCCATCTCGCGCGCCATCCGGATCATCTTCTTTTGCAGCGCCGGCACGGTGGCGTTGCCCACCTCGACCGCCAGGTCGCCGCGCGCGACCATGATGCCGTCGCTGGCGCGCAGGATGGATTCCAACTGCGGGATGGCCTCGCTGCGCTCGATCTTGGCGATCATCGCCGGCTTGTGGCGCCAGGGCTCACCCGCGACGTTGGCCAACTGGCGCGCCATCTCCATGTCGGTGGCGTTCTTCGGGAAGCTCACTGCCAGGTAGTCGCACTGGAAGGACATGGCGGTCTTGATGTCCTCCATGTCCTTGCCGGTCAGCGCCGGCGCTGTCAGGCCGCCGCCCTGCTTGTTGATGCCCTTGTTGTTGCTCAGTTCGCCGCCGACCTTGACGATGGTGTGGACCTGCTCGCCGCGCACCGCATCGACTGTCAGCACGATCAGCCCATCGTTGAGCAGCAAGGTGTCACCGGGTTTGACATCGCGCGGCAGCTCCTTGTAGTCCAGACCCACGCCGTCCAGGTTGCCGGGCTCGGTGCGGGCGGCGTCGAGCACGAAACGCGTGCCGTTGACCAACTGCACACGGCCTTCGGCGAATCTGCCGACCCGGATCTTCGGGCCCTGCAGGTCGGCCATGATGGCCACGGGCTTGCCGATCTTCTCGGCGATCTGACGCACCAGTGCGGCGCGGTCGATGTGGTCTTGTGCCTTGCCGTGGCTGAAGTTCAGCCGCACCACGTCGACGCCGGCTCGCAACAAGCGCTCAAGCACCTCCGGGTCGCTGCTGGCAGGGCCGAGGGTGGCGACGATCTTGGTAGCACGCGGCATGGTTCGGTCCGGCTGTGGAATAAGCCTCGATTATCGGTGTCGCTGGTGTCCCGGCTACTTAGATCGAGGATTCTTTCACGGACCCGGCGTCCCTCGATTCGGCGGCGTCGGCTACCGCAAGCGCTGTCATGTTGACCAAGCGGCGCATCGTCGCTGAGGGTGTCAGGATGTGCACCGGCGCGGCAGCGCCGAGCAGAATCGGGCCTATGGTCACGCCGTTGCTGGCCGTGACCTTGAGCACGTTGAACAGGATGTTGGCCGCATCCAGGTTTGGCAACACCAGCAGGTTGGCCGAGCCGGTCAGCGTCGCGTCAGCCAGGAAGCTCGCGCGTATGACCTCCGACAGCGCTGCGTCGCCTTGCAATTCGCCATCGCATTCGATCTCGGGTGCCCGTGCGACGAACAGGTCGCGCGCGGTGCGCATCCGGCGCGCCGATGCCCGAGGCGAGCTGCCGTACATCGAGTGCGACAGGAACGCCACCTTGGCCGGCATGCCGAAGCGCCGCACCTCGGCAGCAGCCATCAGCGCGATATCGGCCAGTTCCTCGGCGCTGGGCTCTTCGTTGACGAAGGTGTCGGTCAGGAACAGCGTGTGCTGCTCGAGCAGCAGCGCGTTCATCGCGGCCATCGTGCGGGCACCGGTCTTCAGGCCGATGACTTGGCGCACATGGTCGAGGTGGGCTTCGTAGCGGCCGACCAGGCCGCAAAGCATCGCGTCGACCTCGCCGCGTTTGAGCATCAGCGCGGCGATCAGCGTGTTGCTGCGTCGCACTGCCGCTTTGGCCGCTTCGGGCGAGACGCCTTCGCGTCCCATCAGCTGGTGGTACAGCTCCCAGTAGCTGCGGAATCGCGGGTCGTGCTCAGGGTCGCAGACCTCGAAGTCGGTGCCTGCCGTCAGCCTCAGCCCGGCACGCTCGATGCGCATCGCGATCACGGCAGGTCGGCCGATCAGCACCGGCCTGGCCAGCCCCTCTTCGAGCACGACTTGCACTGCGCGCAGCACACGCTCGTCTTCACCCTCGGCATAGACCACGCGCGCAGCGTTCCCGGCGCAGGCAACGCGGGCGGCAGCGAACACCGGCTGCATCACCATGCCGGTCTGGTAGACGAAGCGGGTGAGTTGCTGCCGGTAGGCCTCGAGATCGGCGATCGGCCGCAGCGCGACGCCAGACTCGGCAGCAGCCTGGGCCACCGCTGGGGCGATTCGCAGGATCAGCCGCACGTCGAAAGGCGTGGGGATGATGTAGTCGGGGCCGAACTTGAGCTCCTTGCCGGCGTAGGCTGCGGCGACCTCGTCGCTCGCCTCGGCCTTGGCCAGTGCAGCGATCTCGCGCACGCAAGCCAGCTTCATCGCCTCGTTGATCGTGGTGGCGCCGCAGTCGAGCGCACCGCGGAAGATGTAAGGAAAGCACAGGACGTTGTTGACCTGGTTCGGGTAGTCGGAGCGGCCGGTGGCGACGATGCAGTCAGGCCTTGCCGCCTTGGCGAGTTCGGGCCGGATCTCGGGTTCGGGGTTGGCCAGCGCCAGAATGATCGGCTTGCTGCCCATGGTCTTGACCATCTCCGGCGTCAGCACGCCGGCTGCCGAGCAGCCGAGGAAGACATCGGCGCCAACGATCGCGTCGCTCAGCGTTGTGGCCTCGGTGCGCTGGCAATATCGCTGCTTGGTCTCGTCTAGGCTGCCGGCGGTCACGTCGGCGCGACCTTCGCGGATCACGCCTTTGGAGTCGCAGACGAAGATGTTTTCGATCTTCGCGCCCAGGCTGACCATCAGGTCGAGGCAGGCAATGGCCGCAGCGCCAGCGCCTGACACCACCAGCTTGACTTCGCCGATGGTCTTGCCCACCAGTTCGAGCGCGTTGAGCAGCGCCGCCGACGAGATGATCGCGGTGCCATGCTGGTCGTCGTGGAAGACAGGAATTTTCAGCCGCTCGCGCAGCTTGCGCTCGACGACGAAGCACTCGGGCGCCTTGATGTCCTCAAGGTTGATACCGCCCAGCGTGGGCTCGAGCGCGGCGATGATCTCGACCAGCTTGTCTGGGTCGCGCTCGGCGAGTTCGATGTCGAACACATCGATGCCGGCGAACTTCTTGAACAAGCAGCCCTTGCCTTCCATCACTGGCTTGGCCGCGAGCGGGCCGATGTCGCCCAGACCCAGCACCGCGGTACCGTTGGTGATCACGCCGACCAGGTTGCCACGCGAGGTGTATTCGGCCGCCAGGCTGGGGTCGCGCTCGATGTCGAGGCAGGGATAGGCCACGCCCGGCGAGTAAGCCAGGCTCAGATCGCGCTGGTTGGACAGCGGCTTGGTGGGGGTGACGGAAATCTTGCCTCGCGTCGGGCTGCGGTGGTAGTCGCGCGCGGCCTCGCGCAGCGCATGTTCGGCGGGGGACAGGGGCTTGTTCATGACAGCGAAACCTTGGACGGTGGTTGACAGCCCGAGGTTACGCCTGATTCGGGCTGCGCTGTACTGGTGCAAGTGCGGGCTTGCGCTGTGTCGTTGCCGTTCAAGCGTTGGCGCGCTGCGCCAGGATGTCTAGCGCCGGCAGGGTCTTGCCCTCGAGCATCTCCAGAAATGCACCGCCGCCGGTGGAGATGTAGCCCACGTCGCCCGCAATGCCGTATTTGGCGATGGCCGCCAGCGTGTCACCGCCCCCGGCGATCGAGAACGCCGGGCTGGCCGCGATCGCGCGCGCAATCACCTCGGTGCCGTGCGAGAAGGCGTCGAACTCGAATACCCCCACCGGGCCGTTCCAGACGATGGTGCCCGCGGCCTTGAGTTGCGCGGCCAGGATCGCTGCGGTCTTGGGTCCGATGTCGAGGATCAGGTCGTCATCGTCGACCGCATTGGCGTCCTTGACAGTGGCTGGGGCGTCCGCGGCGAAGCGCTTGGCGCAGACCACGTCGACTGGGATCGGCACGGCCGCACCGCGCGCGGCCATCGCTGCGATCACGGCCCGGGCGGCGTCTAGCAGGTCGGGTTCAGCCAAGCTCTTGCCGATCTTCAGGCCCGCCGCGAGCATGAAGGTGTTGGCAATGCCGCCACCGACGATCAGCCCGTCGACCTTGGCTGCCAGGCTTTGCAGGATGGTCAGTTTGGTGCTGACCTTGCTGCCGGCGACGATCGCCAGCAAGGGACGTTTCGGTGCGCTGAGCGCTTTCGTGATCGCGTCGACCTCGGCCGACAGCAGCGGCCCGGCGCAGGCCACTGGGGCGAACCTGGCGATGCCGTGGGTCGTGCCTTCGGCGCGGTGGGCGGTGCCGAAGGCATCGTTGACAAAGATGTCGCACAGCGCCGCCATCTTGCGCGCCAGCGCCTCGCTGTTCTTCTTCTCGCCTGGGTTGATCCGGCAGTTCTCGAGCAGCACGACCTGGCCGGGTTCGACCTGAACGCCGTCGACCCAGTTCGAGACCAGCCGCACTTCGCGGCCCAGCAACTCCGCCAGTCGCTGGGCGACCGGCGCGAGCGAGTCCTCGGGATTGAACTGGCCTTCGGTGGGCCGACCCAGGTGCGAGGTGACCATCACCGCTGCCCCGGCGGCCAGCGCCATCTGGATGCAGGGCACCGATGCGCGGATTCGGGTGTCCTCGGTGATGCGGCCCGCGTCATCCTGCGGCACGTTGAGGTCGGCACGGATGAACACGCGTTGGCCGGCCAGCTTGCCTTGGGCGACGAGTTCGTCGAGTCGGAGGATTTTCATGGTCAGCAGCGAGGAGGGTTGGGAAGGCCTGGGTTCAAACGGCAAGTGTGGCAGATCACCAGCCCAGCCCCAGGCGCAGCATCAACATCACACCCGTGCCCACGATGATCGTGCTCAGCATGTCACGCCGCCAGACGTACCAGACCACCGCCGCTGCCGCGCCGAACAGCCGCGCGTCGGCCCAGCTGGTGATCAGCTGTCCCTGGCTCATCACCAGCTCTGGCGCGATCACCGCCGCCAGAGCGCCGATCGGTGCGTAGCGCAAGCCCTCGCGCAGCCAACCGGGCAGCGGCAGCTCGCGCGAGGGCAGGATGAAGAAGCCGCGCGTCAACAGCGTGATCACCACCATCCCGGCGATGGTCAAGAGGGTCTGCCAGTTGCTCATGTGGCGTCCTTTCGGGTGCGCGCAACACTTGCCGGCAATGTGCTGCGGTAGATCACGGCGCGCTGGCCGGCCGCTGCGCTCGGGTGCGGTCAATCACCGTGCCCATCGCCACCGCCGCTGCAATGGCCACCAGCATGTTGAGCCTGAGCGGCAGCGCGAACGCCGCGACCGCCGCGCTGCCGCCCACCAAGGCCGGCAGCCAGGTGCTGCGGTCCGACAGCAGTGAGCAGGTCATCGCCAACAGCGCGACGGTGCCGGCGAAGCCCAGCCCCCACTGCGCTGGTATGTGATGGCCCAGCGCGATGCCCAGCAGCGACCCCAGATGCCAGGAGCCCGCATTGACCAGCACGCCACCCCAGAAATAAGGGATCTGCTCTGGCAAGGGTCTGGGTTCTGGGAAGCGCTGCATGAACAGCACGTAGTTCAGATCGGCGGCGAAAAAGGCCATTCGCGCGCGGCGGCCCAGGGGCAGGTGTGCCAAATAGGGTCGCCAAAGCGCGCTGAAGACTGCGAAGCGCAGGTTCAGGCAGGTGGCGGTTGCCCACACCACCCAGATCGGCGCGCCGCTGGCGATCAATGGCGCGACGGCCAACTGCGCCGTGCCCGAGAACACCGTGATCGACATCAGCGCGGCCAGCCAGGGGTCCATGCCACTCTGGACCATTGCGACGCCCGTCACCAAGCCCCAGGCGACCAGTCCCAGCGCAACCCCGCCCATCTCGCGCGCGCCGCGTCGGTATTCGGCATGTCGGATCAGGTCTCGCCATGGGCTCATGCGTTGGATTGTCCGATGTTTGGCCTTGCAGGTTGCCGGCCAGGACCGGTTCAGCGGCGGAACAGCGCTCGCAAGTCGATTTCCCAGTCCTTGAGCTTGTCGACGGCCCGCCGGCGCTGCGATGGCGTGCTGCTGTTGTGCAACTTGGCCATCAGCGTGCAGTTGGACTCCATCAAGCGCTCGGCATAGGTCCGGTATTCGCTGCGCGGCGACTGCGAGAGCTCGGCCCCCAGCCTGCGCAGCCCGGCTTGCACGGTGGCCGAATCGCTGTACTCGGCCTGCCACAGTCGCAGGTTTCTCACGATGTCGAGCTGGCGCTGGCGCCGTTCGGTCAGCCAGCGCTCGGGATCGAAGGGCGATGCCGCGAGCTCGGCCGCCAGCAAACGGCGCTGCGCCTCGTCGAGCTTGCCGTACAGCGATTCGGCCCGATCCAGCGAGCGCTCGAAGTTCAGCTTCTGGCGCTCGGCCAGCGTCGGCTGCAGGTATTCGGCAGCAGCCTCTTGGTGCTTCTTGGCCTGTTGCCTTTCCAAGTGCCGGATCTGCTCGGGCGACAGCGTTCGGACCTGCTCGGCCAACGCCGGTATGGCCTGCTCGTAAGCGCGATCGAAGCGCTGCTGCCAGGCCTTGACCGTGCTGCAGACCTGGGCCGGGGTGATTTTGTCCACGGTCAAGGCCTGCACCGCAGCCAGCGCCTGGGCGTAATCAGGCAATTGGCTGGCACGATGCCAGGCAAACCAGTCCTCGAGCGCCGTCTTGACGCGCGGCGACTGTTCGGCGCTGAAATCCACATAGCCATCGAGCCACCAGTAGGCCAGCGTCGAGCCCTGGTTGTAGCTCAACTGCAGCGCGCTGCAGGCCGCCAACAGCGGCAGCAACAGGATAATCCAGCCTCTCAACCGCATCAGCACAGGCATTCTCATGGCTTTGGATATCGTGATCATGGCAGCGGGCAAAGGCACCCGGATGAAGTCAAGCCAGCCCAAGGTGCTGCACCGCTTGGCTGGCAAGTCCTTGCTGGCTCATGTGCTGGCCACCACCGCGACGTTGGGCGAGCACCGCTGTTGGGTCATCACCGGTCACGGTGCCGAGGCCGTGGAGTCTGCCATCGCCGGCACGGGCGCGCAGGCGGTGCGCCAGATCCCGCAGCTGGGCACAGGTCATGCGATCGCGCAGGTGGCGCCGAAGTTGGCGGATGAGGGCACCACGCTGATCCTCAACGGCGACGTGCCGCTGATCGAGGCCGGCACGGCGCGCGCGCTGGCCGAGGCCTGTGGCGGCCAGCGACTGGCACTGCTGACCATCAATCTCGACGATGCCACGGGCTACGGCCGTATTCTGCGATCGGGCAACCCTGACGGCGGCCGCGTGCTGGGCATTGTCGAGCACAAGGATGCGAGTGCGACGCAGCGCGAGATCTCCGAGGTCTACACCGGCATGATGGCTGCGCCCACCGCGCTGCTCAAACGCTGGGTCGCCGCTCTGAACAACGACAACGCCCAGGGCGAGTACTACCTGACCGATATTGTCGCGATGGCGGTGGCCGACGGCGTGCCGGTGGTCGCCACCCATGCTCGTGACGACACCGAGGTCTTGGGCGTGAACAGCCCGCTGCAGCTCGCCGACCTGGAGCGCCGACTGCAGCGCCGCCAGGCCGAGGCGCTGATGGAGGCTGGCGTGCGGCTGGCCGACCCGGCGCGCTTCGACCTGCGTGGCACGCTGGCCACAGGTCGTGACGTC
Source organism: Aquabacterium sp. (assembly GCA_044377715.1). Taxonomy (GTDB): domain Bacteria; phylum Pseudomonadota; class Gammaproteobacteria; order Burkholderiales; family Burkholderiaceae_C; genus Pseudaquabacterium. The sequence continues at coordinate 35,398 of JBILYN010000002.1, read as the reverse complement.
GAAATCGACATCGGCTGTGTCTTCGAGGGTGCGGTGACGCTGGGCGACGAGGTCCGCATCGGTGCGCACTGCGTGATTCGCAATGCGGTGATTGCGGCTGGTGCAGTGATACACCCTTTCAGCCACATCGAGGGTGCCCAGGTCGGTGCCGGTGCGCTGGTGGGGCCTTTTGCGCGCCTGCGCCAGGGCGCCGAACTCGGCCCGGAAGTGCACATCGGCAACTTCGTCGAGGTCAAGAACTCGACTCTGGCCAAGGGCGCCAAGGCCAACCACCTGGCCTACCTCGGCGACGCCACCGTCGGCGAGCGGGTGAACTTTGGCGCCGGCAGCATCACCGCCAACTATGACGGCGCGAACAAGCACCGCACTGTGATTGGCGACGATGTTCATATCGGTAGCAACTGCGTGCTGATCGCGCCGCTGAACATCGGCGAGGGCGGCACGGTGGGTGGCGGCAGCACGGTGAGCAAGAGCACGTCCCCCGGGGACCTGACGGTGGCGCGCGGCAAGCAGATGTCGATCACGGGTTGGAAGCGGCCCGCCAAGGCGGCCAAGCCGAGCAAGGGCTGAGGCCCCTGCGACTGCGCCGACCTTGCCGCGCGTCAGTCGGCTCGCGGCTCCAGGCAGGTCGCCGCCAGGCACAGATCTTCCCAGGCGCGGGCCTTGTCGGTGGGCTGGCGCAGCAGGTAGGCCGGGTGGTAGGTCACCACCACCGGCACGCCGCGCCAGCTGTGCAGACGGCCGCGCAGCTTGCCGATAGGCTCGTCGCTGCCGAGCAGCGAGCGCACCGCGAATGCGCCCATCGCGATGATGACCTTTGGCTGCACCAGCGCCACCTGTCGCTGCAGGAAAGGCTGGCAAGCGGAGAGCTCGTCGGCCGTGGGGTTGCGGTTGCGCGGTGGCCGGCATTTCACGGTGTTGGTGATGAACACCTGGCGCGCTGCATCAGCGGGTTCGGTGGCGTCGCGACTCAGACCTAACGCCCGCAGCATGCGGTCGAGCAACTGACCCGAATCGCCGACGAAGGGTTCACCGCTGGCGTCCTCCTGTTCGCCCGGTGCTTCACCGACGACCATGCATTGCGCGCGCAGGTGGCCCACCCCGAACACGGTCTGGCGTCGGTTTTCGCACAGGCCGCAGGCGCGGCAACTCTCGACGGTCGATTGCAGTGCCGACCAATCCATCGTGGCAGCCGTCAGCGCCAGACCTGATGTGGCGCTTGGCGTCGCGCCGGACATTGATTTTTTTGACCCAGCCGATTCGTCGGCCGGCGCATGGCTGGGCCCGGTTGCGACAGGCTCGGCAAGGCCTGGCCCTGCGGCGGCTTGGGGTAGCCACAGACGCAAGCCCATCTCGCGAAGCATGGCACGCTGTGGCTCAGACCAGCGCATCTTGGCCTCGCTCGCCCAGGCCGCAGCCCTCGGCGTCCAGTCCCAGCCGCAGCACCAGCGCGTCCTCTCGTTGCGGGTGGTCGGTCGGGTAGTAGTCACGCCTGCAGCCGACCTGGACAAACCCGGCGCGCTGGTACAGCGCGCGCGCTGGCAGGTTGCTTGGCCGCACCTCCAGCCACAGCGCCTGGTCGCCGCGCTGGCGGGCCAGAGCTTGCAGCCGCTCGAGCATCGCCCTGCCATGTCCGGCGCGCTGCGCAGACGATGCCACCGTGAGGTTGAGCAAATGGGTTTCCTCGAAACCTTGCAAGGCGACAAAATATCCCAGCAGACGCCCGGCGCCGTCCAACCGCAGTTCGGCGGTGTAAGCCGCCGCCAGCGAGTCGATGAAGTTGCCTCGGGTCCAGGGATGACTGTAGGCGTGCTGTTCCAGCGCCAGAACGTCATCCAGGTCGGCCACCGTCATCGGCCGGTGCCAGATAGCGGGCAAGTGGCGCTCTCTCATGCGAGCCTTGCCGCAGTTGCCACGGTTTGGCGTTGTACCAGTCGCTCAGCGCTGGTCAGCGCCACCTTGTCGCGCAGGTATAGCGGCAGCGCTTGGTCGGCGGCGATGCCCCGGCCTTGGTCCCAGGCCGCACGCGCCAAACGCAGCAGTGCGCCGGCACGGTTGTGGGTCTCGGGCCAGCGTTCGATGTCGCCCCAGGGCAGCCGATCGCCAAACACGCTTACAGCACTGCCGGCCACGCGCAAAGGCGGCTCGGTGACCCAAGCACGTGACAGCGCTGGCAGCGTCCACAGTTGCGGCGCCACGCTTGTCCGCCAGCCCGCGCCGTCATGGACATATCGAGCGGCATAGACCTCGTCCATTCGGGCATCCACCGCGACCCACCAGTCTTCACGTGGGCTCGGGGTATTCAAGCCGGGGCGGGGCTTGGCCGATGCCGCGCAGTCGGTCGCTTGCGTCCTCGCGTCCTCGGCAATCAGCAGCAGACTGTCGATTGCCAGCACCGGGGTGTTGCCGGCGAATGCCAATCCCTGCGCGACTGCGCATGCGGTGCGCAGGCCGGTGAAAGCGCCCGGCCCCTGACCGAAGGCGATCGCTTGGACCTCTGGCAGTGCCACGCCAGCGTCTGCCAGCAACTGCAGCAGCAGAGGGATCAGCCGAGCCGAAGCAAGCGGTCCGCCGCGCTCGTTGGCGAGGTATTCGCCGACCGGCGTGAGCAATGCCACGGCCATCTGGTCGGTCGATGTGTCGAGTGCGAGCAAGCAGGGCGTCATGGCGGGCGCAGAGTTTAGCCGGCGACCCCGCAGCCGCGTTCTTCTCGTCAGCCGGGGAGGCCGGTCATGCGTCAAATGCTGCCGGTATACCGCCGCATCGGCGCTCGCCAATCCTATGCCGAGCTGCCTTGCGCCTGGCGATGAACTGCAGCCCGACGCACCCGTGCGCTCTTAAGCAAATGTGGCTTGGCCACTTTGCTTGACCCCCCATGGGGGGCGGTCGGCTTCGGCCGGCCTCGGGGCGCTCAGAACGGGTTGCCGAGGGCGCGTGCGGCCGCCTGTGACCCGATATTGCTGTGCGCGTTGGCGCCGATGTGGCGGTCGCTGGCCCACAGGTGGCTGGTCGCTGTCGCGCCGCCGACCAGGTTTTTGAGGTCGCAGGCCAGCACGGCGGTGGCCACTGCATTGGCGCTGGTGTCGTTGGGCAGGATGCAGGCCGGCACGTTGGTGACGGCAGGTGCGGTCAGGAACGACCCGGGTGACTTGGCCATCGCGGCGACGATGTCGTCGGCCAGGACCAGGCCGTAGTTGCGTCCGTCGTAGGCGTTCGAATCGATTTGGGTTCGCAGGTAGGCGTTGAATTGGTAGGTCAAATCGCTCAAGAGTTGAGGCGCAAGGGGGTCGCTCAGGCTGGCGCGTGCTGCGTACGGACTGCTGCTCAGGTCAGGCACCGTGAACACGATCGCCCGCGCTCCCGTTGCCAGCATCGCGTTGACCTGGGCCGCGACCAGTCCGCCGCGCCGCCGCGCCTCGGCCAAGGCGGCGGCCCGCGTGAGCCCGCTTTGGGTGCGTTCGTAGAGCTCGATGATGTCGTTGCTGCCAATCATCACGCTGACCAAATCCTTTCGATTCAGATCGGCTTGGCTGGCCAATTGCTGTGCCAGTCCGGTGCTCGCGTCGTCGACCGTGGCCAGGCGCTGGGCGCGGATGAAGGCTTTGGGCATGTCGCCATTGGGGTTGCACTGTTCGAAAACAAACCCGTACAGGTTGGCCAGGCTTTGCGCAAAAGTCGGCAGCGCCAGGCACTTGCCCTTGCTGGCACCGCGATCATTGACCGTGTACTTGAAGCCGTCGCCGCTGCCGTCGTCTTTGATCATGCTGTTCTCGTCGCCGAACACGATCAGCCTGGCGGGAACGAAGGCTTGCACCTGTTGGGTACCGCCGCCGCAGGCCACCAGCAGTGCCGTCGACAGCATCACCGGTGCCAGCAGGGTCGCGCCCAGGCGGCGCAGATCACGAAAGAGAGTCATCAGATTTCCATCAGTCACACATTGCGCCTGCGACGGTTGGCGCCTCAAGAGGCGGCCGCCCGCCTCAGACGGTCCATCACACCTTCCCATGCCGGATCGTCGCTTGCTTGCTCGACCCAGATCTCGGCCACACCTGCGGCGTCGAATCGCCTCAGCACGCCGAACAGCTCATGCGCCGCCGCCGCCGGATCGTCCGGCATGCGCCGACCTCTTGGGCCGACATCGATATCCTGGCGGGAATATACCGCCACGCCCGCCGGCAGCTGCCCAAGCCGAGCCAGGGCCGCGGCCAAGGCATGGCTTGACCACAGACTCACCTTGGCGCTCGGCGCGTAGTGCGACGCCAAGGTGCCCGGCGCGCGCGGCGCCTGGGTGTCAGGTTCGCGCAGCGGTTCGCCAAGAACGGCTTCGAGTTCGGCGCGTGTCAGCACGCCTGGCCGCAGCAGCACCGGGTGACGGCGGCTGAGGTCGATGATGGTCGATTCGATCCCCAGCGCGCAATCGCCGCCGTCCAGCACCCAGAGGTCGAGGCCGAACTCCTGTGCCACATGGGCGGCGCTGGTGGGGCTGACGCGGCCGAAGCGGTTGGCGCTGGGCCCAGCCACGCCCGCCACGCCCAGCGCTGCTGCTTCGCGCAGCAGCGCCAGCGCCACCGGGTGCGCTGGACAGCGCAGGCCGATGCTGGACTGTCCGCCCGCGGCTGCGGCGGCGACGCCAGATGCCCTCGGCACGATCACTGTCACCGGACCGGGCCAGAAAGCCTGCGCCAACCGGTGCGCGGACTCGGGCAAAGTGGCGGCAAAGCTGGCGGCCTGCGTCAGACCGCTGACGTGGACGATCAGCGGATGGTCGGCGGGCCTGCCCTTGGCTTTGAAGATGCCGGCCACGGCCAAGTCGCTGTCTGCGCGCGCCCCCAGGCCGTAGACGGTTTCGGTCGGAAATGCCACCAGCCCGCCGTCGGCCAAGCGCCGGGCGGCGGCGGCCAACGCGTCCGGGTCATCGCCGCGCAGCAAGCCCATGCGGTTCAGGCCGCCGACCAGGTCGGCAAGCCCAGGATCTCGGCAGCCTGCAAAGCCCCGGTTTGGGCGCTGGCAGCGTCAATCCCCGTGACGGTCAAATGGCCCATCTTGCGGCCTGGCCTGGCGCTGGCCTTGCCATAGAGGTGCAGGTGCACGCCGGGTAGCGCCAGCACGCGGTCCCATGACGGTGCTTTCGCGGCGCCGCCGTCGGCGAACCACAGGTCACCGAGCAGGTTGAGCATCACCGCTGCAGAATGCTGGCGCGGCGCTGTCAGTGGCAGGCCGGTGAGGGTGCGCACCTGCAACTCGAACTGGCTGATGTCGCTGCCGTCGATGGACCAGTGGGCCGAGTTGTGCGGTCGCGGCGCCATCTCGTTGGCCACCAGGCTGCCATCGGTCAGCACAAAGAACTCGACGCACAGCACGCCGACGTAGTCCATTGCCTCGGCCAGCGCTGTAGCGGCCTGGCTGGCCTGGAGTTGCTGCGCGTTGGTGGCGTCGGGCGAGGGCACCAGGGTGACGGCCAGAATGCCGTCTCGGTGCAGGTTTTGCTGCACCGGCAGTTGGACCGTCTGGCCGGTCGCGCCACGCGCCACCACCACGCTCAACTCCAGCGCCAGTGGCAGCAGCTTTTCCAGCACGCAGGGTAGCGGGCCGAGTTGCTGCCAGGCTTCGGCCAGCGCGGCGCGGTCGGCCACTCGCCGTTGGCCCTTGCCGTCATAGCCCAGTCTGGCGGTCTTGAGGATGCCCGGCAGCAACTCGTCGCTCACGCCAGCCAGGCGCTCATCGGAGTCGATCAAGGCGTGGGGCGCACAAGGTATGCCGCAGCGGCGGAACCATGCTTTCTCGGCCGAGCGGTCCTGGCACACCGCCACGCCGTCGGCCGCTGGCGCCACCCGCCGGTAAGCGCCCAGCGTGACGAGCGCGCCTGCGGGCACGTTCTCGAACTCGGTGGTGATGGCCTCGCAGCGCTGCATCAGCTGCGCCAGGCCTTGTTCATCGAGGTAATCGGTGGCGATGTGGTAGTGCGCCACCAGCCCGGCTGGCGAGGTCGGGTCGGGGTCGAGCACCGCGGTGAAGTAGCCCATGGACTGCGCTGCCTGAACGAACATCCGCCCCAGCTGACCGCCGCCCATCACGCCCAGTGTCGCGCCAGGAAGTATGACTTTTGCGTTCACGTTTGGCCCAATTCGGAGGTCATGGCTTGCGCGGCGGCGGTCTGGCTGGCGCGGAATGCGTTGAGCTTGTCCAGCAGCGCGGCATCGCCGCTGGCGAGCATCGCCACCGCGAACAAGGCCGCGTTGGCCGCGCCAGCCGCGCCGATGGCGAAGGTCGCCACCGGGATGCCTTTGGGCATCTGGACGATCGAATGCAGCGAGTCGACTCCGGACAGGTGCTTGCTGGGCACCGGAACGCCCAACACGGGCACGGTGGTTTTGGCCGCGAGCATGCCTGGCAGATGGGCCGCGCCGCCAGCGCCGGCGATGATCGCGCGCAAGCCTCGGCCTGAGGCCGCCTCGGCGTAGGCGAACATCTGGTCGGGCATGCGGTGCGCCGAAACCACCCGGCATTCATGGGCGACGCCAAACTCGGCGAGAATCTGGGCCGCTAGGCGCATGGTTTCCCAGTCGCTGGACGACCCCATCAAGATGCCGACCAGGGCGTTGGCGTTGTTTTCCGTGCTGTTTTCCACATCAGGCAAAGCCAAGGCTCCGTCGGGTCTGCGAGCATTGAATTGTAGGCGGCTGCCTCTATCTGTCTTGGCTTGACTGTTCCCTGTCACCCTTTCCCTGACCCCTCACATGAGCCTGCTGCTGACATCATGAGCGACATCACGATCCAAAATATCGAAGCCGAGCTGATCCAGGCATCCCAGCAGCAGCCAGTGCTGTTGGACATCTGGGCGCCCTGGTGCGGTCCCTGCCGTACGCTGGGACCTCTGCTCGAGAAGCTTGAACAAGCCTACGCGGGCCGGTTCAAGCTTGCCAAACTCAACAGCGACGACCAACCCGAGATCGCAGCCCAGCTCAGCCAGGCTTTTGGTGTGCGGTCGATCCCTTTCTGCGTGATGTTCAAGGACGGCCAACCGGTCGACGGTTTTGTCGGCGCCTTGCCCGAGGCGCAGATCTGCGAGTTTCTCGACCGCCATGTGGCGCCTGCCGATTTGGTGGAGGCCGAAGTTGATGCGCCCGAAGAGTCGCCAGCGCTGGACGACGACGACGACGACGCTGCGCTGGCCAAGCTGGCCCATGCGCTGGCCGCCGACCCCGCTGACGATGCGGTCAGAGGCGACTATGTCAAGCTGTTGATCGAAACTGGGGCGCTGGCGCTGGCGCGCGAGGCCTGGCAGCCGATGGCACCCAGAGGCATGGTCGATGGCCGTATCGCCGCACTTGGGCTTTGGCTGGCGGCCTGCGAGAAAGCGCCCGCCACCCGCTCGCCGCAGGATCTGGGCGCAGCGATTGCGGCCAATCGGCGCGATTTCGAGGCCCGCTACGAGTTGGCTCAACAGGCCATGGCGGCCGGTCGATTCACCGAGGCGATGGACGAGCTGCTCGAGATCGTGATGCGCGACAAGAGCTGGAGCGACGAACTGGCGCGCAAGACCTACGTGGCGATCCTCACCCTGATGGGCAAGCCTGCGCCCAAACCTGCAACTGGAAAAAGCGCCGCAGAGCCTGCCAAGGGCGCGCTCGAGGTGATCGGCCGCGCTGCGGTGGCGCCAAGTGACCCGGTGATCGACCAATACCGCCGCAAGCTCAGCATGGCGCTGTTCTGAACCCTGCACCGGGCTGCGCCTCGGACCCGGGTTGCCAGGCAGCCCACCTACAATAACGAGTTGACCCGCCGCCGTGCGGGCGTTCAGCCAAGGATTTTAATCGTGTTCATTTCCCAAGCCTTTGCCCAGACCGCGCCGGCTGCTGCCGCAGGTGGTGGTCTCGAGTCGATGTTCGGCTCACTCGGCCAGTTCCTGCCCCTGGTGCTGATGTTCGTGGTCTTGTACTTCATCATGATCCGGCCGCAGATGAAGCGCCAGAAAGAGCACAAGTCCATGATCGACGCGTTGGCCAAGGGCGACGAAGTCGTGACCACTGGCGGCTTGATCGGGCGTGTGGCCAAAATGGGCGAGAGCATGCTGCAGATCGAAGTGGCCAACGGCGTCGAGGTGCAGGTCCAGCGCAGCGCCGTGGTGCAGGTGCTGCCAAAGGGCAGCTTCGGCAAGTAAGTCCACAGGCCGCCAGCCAGCAGGCGGCCGCTACGGCGACGGTGTTGGTCTGAGCTGGAGCGCTTCGCGTTCCCGCCGATTGAACTTACCGCCCCGAGTCCGCTGAAAGCCCGCTCTGCGCCCACCCGGGCGACAGGGCTGAGGAACGCACGATGAATCGCTACCCCTGGTGGAAATACCTGATCCTGGCGCTCGCGCTGTTGATCGGACTGCTCTACACCTTGCCCAATCTGTACGGCGAGGCGCCGGCGGTTCAGATCTCCAGTGCCAAAGCTACGGTCAAGCTTGATCAGACGATGGTCGCGCGGATCGAGAAGACGCTCGCTGTCGCGACCCTGACGCCAGATTTTGTTCAGTTCGAGGGCAATTCGGTCAAGGCCAGGCTGCGCAACACCGATGAGCAGATCAAGGCCAAAGACGCGATCGCGAAAGCGCTCAACCCCGATGCGGCCGATCCGTCCTATATCGTCGCGCTGAACCTGCTGAGCCGATCGCCGGCTTGGTTGACGAATCTGCATGCGCTGCCGATGTACCTGGGGCTGGACTTGCGCGGCGGCGTGCACTTCCTGATGCAGGTCGACATGAAGGCCTCGTTGACCAAGAAAGCCGAAGCCACGGCGGGAGACCTGCGCAGCCTGCTGCGCGACAAGAACATCCGCCACGCTGGTATCAGCCGCGATGGCAATCTTGTGGTTTTGCGCTTGCGAGACCGAACCGTGCTGGCCCAGGCCCAGGCCTTGCTCGCTGACCAGTTGCCCGACATGCAGTGGATCGAAAGTGCTGACGGCGCCGAAATCCGTCTGACCGGTGCGCTCAAGCCAGTGGCGGCTCGCGCAGCGCAGGATGCGGCGATCAAGCAGAACATCACCACCTTGCACAACCGTGTCAATGAACTTGGCGTCGCCGAACCGGTGATCCAGCAGCAAGGCAGCGACCGGGTGGTGGTGCAATTGCCTGGCGTGCAGGACACGGCCAAGGCCAAGGACATCATCGGCCGCACCGCCACGCTGGAACTGCGGATGGTCAACACCTCGGCCGAGGCGCTCGAAGCCGTGAGGGGTGGCGGGCCGGTGCCTTTCGGCAGCGAACGCTACCTTGACCGCGACGGCTCGCCGATCATCGTCTTCCGGCAGGTCATCCTGACCGGCGAGAGTCTGACTGACGCTCAACCCGGTTTCGACAACCAGGAGGCTGCGGTGCACCTGACGGTCGACGCCAAGGGTGGGCGCATCATGCGCGACATCTCGCGCGAGAACGTTGGCAAGCGCATGGCGATCCTGTTGTTCGAGAAGGGCAAGGGCGAGGTCGTCACTGCGCCTGTGATCCGTGGTGAACTTGGCAACCGTTTCCAGATCTCGGGCCGGATGAGCACCAGCGAGGCTGCTGACACCGCTTTGTTGCTGCGTGCAGGCAGCTTGGCCGCGCCGATGGAGATCATCGAGGAGCGCACCATCGGCCCGACCCTGGGTGCTGAAAACATCGCCAAAGGCTTTGCCAGCGTGAGTTATGGCTTTGCCGCGATTGCCTTGTTCATGTGCTGCTATTACCGGTTGTTCGGCATGTTTTCGTCGCTGGCGCTGGCGTTCAACCTGTTGCTGCTGATCTCAGTTCTGTCGATGCTGCAGGCCACGTTGACACTGCCGGGCATCGCCGCGATCGCGCTGACGCTGGGCATGGCGATTGACTCCAACGTGCTGATCAACGAGCGTGTGCGAGAGGAGTTGCGCGGTGGCAGCTCGCCTCAGGCGGCGATCAACGCCGGTTACGAGCGTGCGTTTGCGACCATTCTCGACTCCAACATCACCACCCTGATCGCGGGCCTGGCTTTGCTGGCTTTTGGCTCGGGCTTTGTTCGAGGCTTCGCGGTGGTGCATTGCCTGGGCATCATGACCTCGATGTTCTCGTCAGTGATGTTCTCGCGCGGTCTGGTCAACCTTTGGTACGGCGGCCAGAAGCGGCTGAGATCGGTGTCGATCGGCCAGGTCTGGCGGCCCGCGGGCTCGCCCTTGCCCGGCACTGACCTCGCCAACGACGAACCCGTCGCCAAGTCCTGAAGCGCCAGAGGGAAGAACAAAATGGAATTTTTCAGGATTCACCGCGACATTCCGTTCATGCGGCATGCGATGGTTTTCAACATCATCTCGTTCGTCACTTTTGCGCTGGCCGTGTTCTTCCTGGTCAGCCGTGGCCTGCATCTGTCGATCGAGTTCACCGGCGGCACGGTGCTCGAGGTCGAGTACGCCCAGACCGCCAATCTTGAGAAGACCCGTGCCGCGGTCGACAAGCTCGGTTTTGGCGAGGTGCAGGTACAGAACTTCGGCACCTCGCGCGACGTGCTGGTCCGTTTGCCGGTGCGTGCGCAGGTCAAGCAGGCCGATGTTGCGCCGCTGGTCTTCGCCACGCTGTGCAAGAGCGAAAACGGCGCTGTGGTCACCAAGGCCTACACCACGCCTCAGGGTGAACAGGTCAGCCGACCGTCCTGCGCCACAGCCTCTGGCGACGAGCCGATCAAGCTTTCGCGCACCGAGTTCGTCGGCCCTGCGGTCGGCGATGAACTCGCCAGCGACGGTGCCAAGGCGCTGGCCTTTGTCGTGATCGGCATCATGGCCTATTTGGCGTTGCGCTTTGAGTGGAAGTTCTCGGTCGCCGCGATCGTCGCCAACCTGCACGACGTGATCATCATCCTGGGTTTTTTCGCTTTCTTCCAATGGGAATTTTCGCTGGCCGTGCTGGCCGCGGTGCTGGCAGTGCTGGGATACTCAGTGAATGAATCGGTGGTGATTTTCGATCGGATCCGCGAGGCTTTCCGAAAGTACCGCAAGCTGACGACACCGCAGGTGATCGACCACGCGATCACCAGCACCATGAGCCGCACGATCATCACCCACGGCTCCACCCAGTTGATGGTGCTGTCGATGTTGTTGTTTGGCGGCCCGACCTTGCACTACTTCGCCGTGGCGCTGACCATCGGCATCCTGTTCGGCATCTATTCGTCGGTGTTCGTCGCCGCAGCGATTGCGATGTGGCTGGGTGTCAAGCGCGAAGACCTGATCAAGTCCAGTGGCAAGGAGCAGGACCCCAACGACCCCAACGCGGGCGCGGTGGCCTAGCCAAGTCCCATCGCCATATCAATGGGCTGCGCACGGGGCGCGTCGAGCCGATTTGGCCGGTTCATCTGAGCTTTTCACTCGGCACAGAGAGCTAGTCGGCCTCGAGTGATGCGCCCCTCGGTGAGAACGGTTTGATCTGACGCGTGATCAGTGGATCAGGCGCTCTTCTGGTGCGACGAACAACTCGTCGAGGATCAAGGCATCGGGCTCCTCGCCCAGGCTCCAGAACACCATCAGCACGATCACTTTGAGGTCTTCGAGCGCCAGCGGGCTGTCACCCACGGCGCTGGCGCGGTCGATCACCATCTCGCGCATCGCCGGCGGCAGCACGCCTGCGGACTCCAGAAATGCGACGAAACCGATCGAGTCCTCGCCCAAGCGCTCGATCTCTGTCGGCGAGTAGACCCGCAGACTGTCGGGTGATTGCTCGCCCGAATGGGCTTGCGCGGTCTCCGCCAGACCGTCGAGCCAGTTCAATGCTTCGGCGATTTCGTCGGTCTCGAAGCCGACCGCGGAAAGCTTGCGCGTGAGCTGGTCGTGCTCAGGGCAGGCGTCAGGGCGCCAATATGTTTCATACAGATAAACCAGAACCTCGAACATGAAAACACTATACCGCAGCCCTCCGGGCTTGGATCGGTGGATCAGGCGGTTTGGCGTCGCTGGTAAAGCCCGCCCGGCAAGCGCGCGACACGGCCCTCGAGTTCGAGCCTAAGCAGGTGCGCGGTCAGTGCGGGTGCAGGCCAGCCGCAGCGGTCGATCAAGCCGTCGATCGACTGCGGATCATGGCCGAGCGCGCGCAGCACTGCGTCCTCGGGCAAGGGCTCGATGGGGACGGGTGCTGGACTGGCGTCTGCCAGCGCGCTCAAGCCGTTCAACTCCTCGAGCACCTGCTCAGGCGATTCGACCAGCACTGCACCTTGGCGTATCAGCGCATGGCAGCCGCGTGACTGTGGCGCCAGCACAGAGCCGGGGACTGCCATCACCTCGCGGCCGGCTTCGGCGGCCAGCCTGGCAGTGATCAGCGAGCCTGATCGAAGCGCTGCTTCGACTACCAGCGTGCCTCGGCTCAGTCCCGCGATCAAGCGGTTGCGCTGCGGGAAGTTTGCCGCCAGCGGTGGCGTGCCGAGCGCGAGTTCGCTGACGATCAGGCCGCGCTCGGCGATGCGTTGCGCCAGCACGCGGTTCGACAGCGGATAGACCCGGTCGATGCCGGTGCCGACCACTGCCACGGTGCTGGCATGGCCGGCCAGCGCGCCTTCGTGGGCTGCGCCGTCGATACCCGCGGCCAGTCCGGAGACGATGGTCCAGCCTTGCTGGCTCAGCGTGCGGGCAAAGCTCCTGGCGTTGTCCAGTCCCTGGGCGCTAGGCTGGCGGCTGCCGACGATGGCCAGCGATGTCGCGGTCAGCAACTCAGCGCGGCCTTGCAGGTAGAGCAGCAGCGGTGGGTCGGCGATGTGCAGCAGCCATGGCGGGTAGTCGGTATCGCCCAGCACCATCACCCGGCGCGCGGGTGCTGCGCTGCGCCAGGCCAGCGTGGTGGCCAAGCGCTCGGCGTGGCCTTCTGGCGTTGAGCTCAACGCGGCGGCATCAGTGGCGTCGACCACCGCGTGGCGCTGTGCCGCCGTGGCGCCGAGTACGGCTTGCGGTCCACCGAACAGTGCGAGCAAGCGCCGCGCTGCGCCTCGGCCAACGCTGTGCAGCAAGTGCAACCAGGCGCCGAGTTCGAGGTCGTCCAGCGCCGCGTTGTTCGGCAGATTCAAGGTGGAGCCTTGGGTTGGGTGAATCGGTCGCCGGGTCGGACCGGGTCGAGTGCGGACAGGATCAACGCATAAGACACTCGGGCATAGACCTTGAACACCAGCAGCAGCCCGCTGGGCTCATCGGGCAGCTGCAGCGCCTGGGCCCGCACGCCGGTGCTGTCCATCGCTGGCGCACCGGCGCGCCACAGCGCCAGCACATGGCCGCGCTCGATCCCTTCGTGCTCACCACGGTTGATCGCGACGACCTGGTTCTGTCCCGCGCTGAGCGCCTCGCCGTAGATCGACACCACCTGGCCGGCGATCGACGCGACCGGCGCGTGCGGCGCGTAGCTGGCGAAGTCGCGCGGCGGCAACTGCACCAACCTGTCACCGACACCCGCTTCCTGGCGCGCGCTGGTCATCAGCAGCGTGGCTGGCACCGGGAGCCCGCCGGCACTGCTCTGCGCCCGCACCAGATCGGCGGTGCCGACGAAGCCGGCTTCATGACCCAGTAGCTCGCCGCTGGCCGGGTCACGCAGTGGCTTGCCTTGACGCAGCAGCGCAAAGCTGCGCGTCTCGCCCAAGTCGCCACGCACATAAGCGGTCTCGCCGCGCGAGATCAGCAAGCGGCCTTGCTGGGTTGCGACGATGCGTGGCGCATCGGCCAGTGCGGCCTGGTCCAGCACCATCACCTGCTGCAAAAAAGGGGTGATCAACTGTGGCGGGACAGTGGCGATGGCGCTTACGGCCAGCGGCAAGCTGCGAATCCTCGGCAAGAGCTTGATGTCGGGGATCGGTGGCTGTGACTCGGTCGGTGTTGGCGCTTGTGCCAGACGCAGTTGCGCGCCATCGGCGGTCTTCACGAGCACCAGCGATTGGCCGGGGTAGATCCGATGCGGGTTGGCGATTTCGGCCAGGTTCATGCCCCACAACTCGGGCCAGCGCCAAGGACTCCTGAGGAACAAGCTGGCGATCGACCACAGCGTGTCTCCACTGCGCACGGTGTGAGAAGCTGGTGCATCGGGCGCCAAAGCCGCCAGCGGCACACCTGTCTGGGCCACCTGTTGCGCGGTGGCGCGTTGGGATGGGCTCGCCGGATCGATCGCCTGAGCCGACCCCGCCGATGCCAGCAAGGCCAGCCCAGCAGGCAAGCCATGCTGAGCGATGCGCCAGAGGCCAAGTCGACGCAAACCGTGCTGTAGCCAGGCATCGCGGGACGGGCTTGCTGTCATGTCTGCGGTCTCCCTGGGGTCGGTGCCACAATCCGGGCTTCGCGGTCCGGTGGGTGGTAGCCACAGCAAGCTCAGCCGATAAGCTGTGAGTGCTGCCGGTTTGATTCTGCCGGCAAACCCCGCCGATCGCAACGAACAGCGCTGGCCTGCCTGGTCTGGCCCGCGCAGACCATCCGAACTGACGTGGCATCCAACCAGTTCTTCTCGGGTTCATGCTTGGCATCGACCTGCAATCCTTCGACATTTCATGGCCTTGCTGACCATTCTTCGCTATCCGGACCCTCGACTGCACAACGTGGCTCGGCCCGTGGCGCAAGTCGATGGCCACATCCGCCAACTCGCCGACGACATGCTCGCCACAATGTACGAGGCCGAGGGCGTGGGCTTGGCCGCGACCCAGGTCGATGTGCACCTTCGCCTGCTGGTGATGGACACCTCCGATGAGAACAACCAACCCTGGGTGCTGATCAACCCCGAGATCATTGCGCGCAGCGTCGAGATGCGGCGAAGCGACGAGGGCTGCCTGTCGGTGCCGACGATCTACGACGAGGTCGAGCGCCATGCCAGCGTCACCGTGCGGGCGCAGGGGCGGGACGGTCAGCTGTTTGAGCTTGAGGCACATGACCTGATGGCGGTCTGTGTGCAGCATGAGATGGACCACCTGCTGGGCAAGGTCTTCGTCGAGTACCTCAGCCCGCTCAAGCGCGAGCGCATCAAGACCAAGATGCTCAAGAAGACCCGCGACGAGATGGGCCGGCATCGCGCCTGAGCTGACGATGAATATCGTCTTCGCGGGAACGCCCGAATTTGCCGCCACTGCGCTGCAAGCCTTGTTGGCGGCTGGCCACCGCGTGCCCTTGGTGCTGACCCAGCCCGACCGGCCTGCCGGCCGCGGCATGAAGATGCAGCCTTCGCCGGTCAAAGCGCTTGCACTGCGACATGGCTTGGCCTTGGCCCAGCCGCGCAGCCTGCGGCTTGATGGCAAGTACCCTGATGACGCGCGCGCCGCCCTGGTGGCGCTGGACGCCGCGCAGGCCGAGGTCATGGTGGTCGCTGCTTACGGGCTGATCCTGCCGCAGTGGGTGCTGGACCTGCCGCCGCGCGGCTGCCTCAACATCCATGCATCGCTGCTGCCGCGCTGGCGCGGTGCTGCGCCTATCCACCGCGCGATCGAGGCCGGCGACGTCGAGACTGGCATCACCGTGATGCAGATGGACGCTGGTCTGGACACCGGCGACATGCTGTTGCGCGCGCCAGAGCCCATCCTGGCCGACGACAGCACTGCCGCCCTGCACGATAGACTGGCGGCGCTAGGCGCCGAGCTTGTGGTTCAAGCCTTGTCCGGACCGCAACTGAGACCCACGCCGCAGCCTGCCGAGGGTGTGACCTACGCCCACAAGATCGGCAAGGCCGAGGGCGCGATCGACTGGTCCGAGCCGGCGGCGCTGATCGAGCGCCGACTGCGCGCTTTCGACCCATTCCCTGGCGCGAGTTTTTCGCTGAACGGCGACCAGGTCAAGCTCTGGCGGGCCCGGCTGCGGCCCGACCTGAGCGGCAGTCCCGGTGTGGTGTTGGCTGCGCTTGGCGGCCAGTTCAGTGTCGCCTGCGGCGAAGGCGGGCTTGATCTGCTGCTGCTGCAGCGCCCGGGCGGACGCCGCATCGATGCGGCAGCCTTCTTGCAGGCCTGTCCCGGGCTGGCCGGGCATCAATTGGGATTGGCGCCGCACTGAGCGCCCCGAGGCCGGCCGAAGCCGGCCGAAGCCGGCCGCCCCCCATGGGGGTCAAGCAAAGTGGCCGAGCCACATTTGCTTGAGACACCTCCTGCGCCCGGTCGTGCGGGCGGGATGGGCGCGCTCACACCTGCGGCCCACAGCAAGGGTTCAAGTCATGCGCCGCAAGCGCCGATATTCGCGCCATGCGCCCCTCGTTTGCCCTCTTGCTGTTGTGCGCCCTGCTGGCGTCCTGCGACCAACTGGGCATCGAATCGACCTCCAGCGTGGCAGCGCGCAAGGATGCCGACGGCAAGGCGATAGGCGGCGCGTGCCGCCATGCCGGTCGCGCGATCGAGGACTGCTACAGCCTCAACAAGCGGGCTGACAAGGCTGCGGTTTACGCCGGTTGGCGTGAGATGAACGAGTACATGCGCGACAACCAACTCGAGCCGGTGTTGCCAGTGCTGGCAACCGGCGGTGCTGCCGGCGTGCCGGCGCGCGATGAACCGGTTGCTCAAGCCCCACTCAAGCCCAGGCCCAAAGTCCATTGAGCCTGAGCCCGTCCGAGCGCCGAGCCTGCTGGCGCAAGCTTGTCGCGCCCGTTCTCAGTCTTGGGTCAGCGGCACGCTGACCCGGCGCGGATTGACGCCCACGCGCGGAAAATCAACCAAGGTGGCTGCGAACAGCGGCAGCAACAGGCCTGCGGCTTGGCCCTGGAATCCTTCGCTGCTGGCGCGGGCTTCGAACAAAGGCTTGCCGCTGGTCCGGTCGCGGATCAGCAGCGCGACCTCGCGCTCGTAGCGCGGTGACTGCAGGCGCAGCGATCCGCCCCAGCGAGGGCCGTGCCAAGCGCCCCGGTGCCAAGCGCCGGGGCCGCCGCCCCACCACAGCGGATCGTCCCATGGCGATCGATCGGTCCGGCTGACGCGGGCGCCGAGTTGAACCAGCAACTCGGGCTCGGCGCCGGCTGCCACTGGCGTGAAACCGGCGCGTGCCAGTGCGGGGCGCGCGGCGTCTTCCAGCACCTGGGCCGCGTCGGCCTGAGCCTGTTGCGACGGCAGGCGCTCGAAGGCGTAGCTGCCGCCCTGGCGAGCGGTCGGCCATTCGCCGAACGTCGACAGATCGACCGACAGTTGGTTGAGGGCGGCGCAAGCGCCCAGCAACACCGCAGCGCAGGCGCTGCTGATGAGCCTGAGGATTCGGCGCCGTTTCATTTTGTCGTCCTTTCAGAATTGGGCTGTCAAGCAAGTCGACCGAGCCGATCAACCCAGTGGATCAAGCGCTGCGTTGCCAATGGACTGGCTGGGGCTCTGACGACGGCTGGGCGCAGTCCTCGTCGTCGAAGGCCTTGTCTCCCGTCGGGTCTGGCCGACCGCTGGGCGCCAGGGTCGTGAACGGAAAAAGCTTGCGGTCCATCAGGTGCGACAGCGTGATGTTGCCCATCGCGCTGGCCATGTTTTCGACCCGGCCCGGGTACTGGCGTTCCCAGTCGTTGATCATCTTCTTGATCTGCACCCGCTGCAAGTTGTCCTGGCTGCCGCACAGCGTGCAAGGGATGATCGGGAACTGGCGGTGTTCGGCCCAGGTGACCAAGTCGGCCTCGGCCACGTAGGCCAGGGGCCGGATCACGGTGTGGCGGCCGTCGTCGCTGACCAGCTTCGGCGGCATGCCCTTCAGGCGGCTGCCGAAGAACATGTTCATCAGCATCGTCACCACCATGTCGTCGCGGTGGTGCCCGAGCGCGATCTTGGTCGCGCCGAGTTCGCCCGCCACCCGGTAAAGAATGCCACGCCGCAGCCTCGAGCACAGACTGCACATGGTTTTGCCCTCGGGCACCAGGCTGGTGACGATGCTGTAGGTGTCCTGATTCTCGATGTGGAAGGGCACGCCTCGCGATGTCAGGTAGGCCGGCAGCACTTCGGCCGGAAAGCCCGGCTGCTTCTGGTCCAGGTTGACGGCGATCAACTCAAACTTGACCGGCGCACGCTGCTGCAGGCTGAGCAGGATGTCGAGCAAGGCGTAGCTGTCTTTGCCGCCCGAGACGCAGACCATCACCCGGTCGCCGTCCTCGATCATGTTGAAGTCGACGCTGGCCTGGCCGACTTGGCGGTGCAGACGCTTGCTGAGCTTGTTCATCTCGAAGGCCTGCTTGCGGGCACGGGTCTCTTCACCGGTTGGCAGCCCGATTGCAACGGCCTGGTTCACGCCGAATCCTTCATGCCGAAGACTTCGCAGCCCACCGCGTCGCAATCGGGGTAGACGTCGGGCTTCTCAGTGGCCACGCGCGCCGCCCGCACGTTCGGATGGGCCAGCATCAGCCGCAGCACATCGTCGGCCAAGGTTTCCTGCAGATGGATGTGGCCGCGCGAGACGCGCTCGGTGATGCTGCGGCGCATGAAGTCGTAGTCCAGCACTTCGTCGAGTTGATCGTGGGTTGGGGTCGAGAGGGCCAGCGGCACGTAAAGGTCGACATTGATCTTGACGCGCTGTTCGCCCTTTTTTTCGAACTCATGCACACCGATGTTGATCCAGACCTCGTAGTCGCGCAGGTACAGGCGCCGGCAGTCCATCAGGCTGGGGTTGGTGAGCAGGCTTTGCATCTCAGGAGTCCTCGGGGCCGGTGGCGGCCATCATGTTCTGGGCCAGGAACAGCACATCGCGCGGCTGGCCCAGCAGGTGCTGACCGCCATCGACGACCAGGGTGTGGCCGGTGATGGCGGGTGATTCGAGCAGAAAGCGCACTGCGCGGGCAATGTCTTCGGGTGTGGACGATCTGTGCAGCGGCGTCAGGCGGTGGGCGGCGTCGAACTCGGCATCGTCCATGGTCCCGGAGATCAAGGTGACACCGGGCGAGACGCCGCAGACCCGCAACTTTGGCGCCAGCGCTTGGGCCAGCATCACGGTCGCCTCGGCCAGTGCCGCTTTGGACAGCGTGTACGAGAAATAGTCCGGGTTCGGGTTGACCAGTTTCTGGTCGAGCAGGTTGATCACGCAACCGGTGGCCGAGCGGTCGCGTGTCAGCAAGTGGCCGTGCAGTGCGCGCGCCAGCAGCACGGCGGGCGCGGTGTTGCTGCGCCAGTGCCGGTCCATCGCCTGGTTGCTGAAGCTCTCTACGTTGTCGTACTCGAACAGCGAAGCGTTGTTGACCACCGCATCGAGACGGCCCAGCACAGCCACGGCGTCCGGTACCAGCGCCGTGCAGGCGGCCTCATTGCTGAGTTCGGCGGCCAGCACATGGGCGGTCGCGCCCAAAGCTCTGGCCTCGACTGCGGTGGCCTCGGCGGCAGCGCGGCCTGGCTCGCTGCCGCGGCAGTGCAGCACCAGGTCCCAGCCGTGGCGCGACAAGTCCAGCGCGATTGCGCGGCCGATGCGCCGCGCCGCGCCGGTGACCAGCGCGGCGGGCCGCGACCAGGATGTGGGTGAGGGCGACATGGTTTCTACAATGCGAGATGGCCCGCGATCCAGACCAGACAGCCCGCGATGAGGGTGAACCCGACAGTGTAGCCAGCACCCTGGCTGCGTTGGTGCATCGGGAGATTGCGCGCAGCGACGGCTGGCTGCCGTTCGATCGATTCATGGCGCTGGCGCTGTACCAGCCGGGCCTGGGCTATTACGCCAACCACAGCCGCAAGTTCGGCGCGATGCCGGCCTCGGGCAGCGATTTCGTCACGGCGCCCGAACTGTCGCCGCTGTTCGCCCGCGCGCTGGCGGTGCAAGTCGCCCAGGCGTTGACGGCCTGCGCCAGTGGCCGGGTGATCGAGTTCGGCGCCGGTTCGGGCGCACTCGCAGCAGGCTTGCTCGATGCGTTGGGATCGGCCGTCACCGACTACGCCATCGTCGACCTGTCGGGTGCGCTGCGCGAGCGCCAACATGCCAGCTTGGCTCGGTTCGGCAAGCGGGTGCGCTGGCTCGATGCACTGCCCGATCGGTTCGACGGCGTGGTGCTGGGCAACGAATTGCTCGACGCGATGCCGGTGCAACTGCTGCACTTCGATGGTGCGCTATGGTTCGAGCGCGGTGTCGCCAGCGCGGGGGGTGTGTTCGTCTGGCAGGACCGGTCGACGGACCTGCGCCCGCCGCTCGCGTCCGATTTCGTGCCGGGTACTGTGACCGAGGTCCACCCTCAGGCTGAGGCCTTCATCACCACGCTGGCCGGCATGCTGGGGCGCGGCGTGGCGATCTTCATCGACTACGGCTTTCCCGAGGCAGAGTACTACCTGCCGCAACGACACGGTGGCACGCTGATGTGCCACCAGGCGCACCGCGCCGACGCCGATCCGCTGGTCGACTTGGGCGCCAAGGACATCACCGCCCATATCAACTTCAGTGGCATCGCGCTGGCAGCCCAGGATGCCGGGCTGGACGTGATCGGCTACACCTCGCAGGCGCGCTTCCTGATCAACTGCGGTCTGGTGGCGTTGATGGAAGGCGCCAGCCTGGCCGAGCGGGCGATGGCACAGAAGCTGGTCAACGAGCACGAGATGGGCGAGTTGTTCAAGGTGATCGCCTTCTCGCGCGGGCTGGATATCGACCCAATGGGATTTGCCCAGGGCGACCGAACGCACCGACTGTGAACCCGAACGGATCCCGACGATGCGCTGGCTGATCGTGTTCTTCCTGGTGCTGATCCTGTTTGGTCGGCTGCGTGGCTGGCTGATGAAGGTCGGCCTGGGTCGTTTGCCGGGGGACTTCACGCTGCGTTTGCTGGGCCGGGAGTTCTATGTGCCGCTGGCCTCCAGCCTGTTTCTGAGCTTTGTGGCGATGCTGATCGGACATTGGCTCTGAACCTTTGACTTGCCAAGGCCGTGGCCAAGCCAAGCGGCCAGCGTCAGCCTGGGTGCGCCGTTGAGTCGACCAGCGCGCGCGCCCGCGCTGCCGCGATGGCCTGGCCGATCGCCGGCCCGGCCAGGCCCCTCGCGACGGCCGCTGCTGCCAATGGCTCGGTGTCGACGGCCCGCGCGACCGCCAGTGCATGCGCCAGCCGCGGCCGCTGCGGGTAGCGTGAGTCTTGCAGGCCCAGGCGGCCGCGGGCGTCGCATTCGCAGGCCAGCAGCAGCGCGGCGAAGCGCTCTGGCCTGCGCCACGCATCGCATCGATCTAGCAGCCTGATGGTGGCGTCGGCGTTGAGCGTGGCGCTGCGGTGGATGTTGCCGTGCTCGCGCGCGGTCAGGTCGGCGAGTTCACGGCATTCGGTGGGTACGCGCCAGCGTTCGCTGACGGCACGCGCCAGCTTGGCGCTGCGCGCTTCGTGACCGATGTGGCGCGGCAAGTCCTCCGCGCGGGTGTTGCCCTTGCCCAGGTCGTGGCATAGGCAGGCATAGCGCACGGCCAGCGGGGCCTGCAGCCTGGCCGCCATCTGCAGCACCAGCAGCAGGTGCTCGCCGGTGTCGACTTCCGGGTGGTGCTCGGCGGGCTGGGGCACACCCCAGAGCCGGTCGACCTCGGGCAGCAGCCTGGCCAGTGCGCCGCAGCCGCGCAGCACCTCGAGCATCCGGTCTGGCCTGGCCTCCATCAGGCCGCGTGACAACTCCTGCCAGACCCGCTCAGGCACCAACGCGTCAACCTCACCGTCTTCGACCATGCGGCCCAGCAAAGCCTGGGTTTGCGGGGCGATGGCGAAGTCCGCAAAGCGCGCGGCCAGCCTGGCCAGCCGCAGCAGTCTGACCGGGTCTTCAACGAAAGCCGGCCCGACATGACGCAGCACGCGTGCCGCCAGGTCGCGCTGGCCGCCGAACGGGTCGGTGAGTTCGCCGCTGACCGGGTCCTCGGCGATGGCGTTGATCGTCAGGTCGCGCCGCGCCAGATCTTGCTCCAGCGTGACCTCGGGCGATGCCATCACGACGAAACCCTGGTAGCCGCGACCGGACTTGCGCTCGGTGCGGGCCAGCGCGTATTCCTCGTGGGTCTGAGGGTGCAAGAAGACCGGAAAATCGCGGCCGACCGGAATGAATCCTTCGGCGCACATCGCCTCGGGCGTGCTGCCGACGACGACCCAGTCACGGTCGCCAGCCGCGCGGCCCAGCAGCCGGTCTCGCACTGCCCCGCCGACCAGGTAACACCTCATCGACGACGCGGGTTGGCCGGCTTGAAATGCGCGGCCATCGTGTGCAGCGACGCCGGTGTGATGCCCAGCGCTGCCAGCCCGGGCAACTCGGCGCTGGCGACATTGGGCACCCGCATCGAGCGCAGGTTGTCGCGCGACAGCAGCGGCTCGCCCGGCAGCAGGCCGAAGGCGGTTGCCTGCAGCATGCCGATCGCTTCGGGCAGCGCCAGCACCGGCCTGGCACAGCCCGCCATCACGCCCACTTGCTGCACGATCTGGCGCAGCGTCATCACCTCGGGACCGGCGCACTCGACCACCGGTCCGGGGGGCGATGGCAACACCAGGCTGTTGACCACGGCCTGCGCCACGTCGCCGACCCAGACCGGCTGGAATTGGGCGTTGGCGCCGGCCAGCGGCATCACCGGAAACCAGCGCTGCAGTGCCGCGAACAGGTTCGTGAAGCGGTCTTCAGTGCCGAAGATCACCGAGGGCCGCAGTAGCGTGATGTCCAGGTCGTGCAACTGGGCCGCCTGCTGCCACACCGCTTCGCCAGCTGCCTTGCTGCGCAGGTACTGCGAGGGCGCATGCGGGCCCACGCCGATCGCACTGACATGCACCACGCGCTTGACTCCCGCCGCCGCGCAGGCTGCTGCCAACTGGCGCGGCAACTGCCCATGGACTCGGTCGAATTCGGTAGGGCTGCCGTGCAGGATCGCCACCAAGTGCACCAGCGCATCGGCGCCTTCCAGCAGCCGTGGCAAGGCCTCGGGGTCTGCCACGCGGCACTCGACCAGATCGACTGTTGGCAGGGTCTGCAGCGAACGGCCGCCTGCCAGGCGCCGGGTAGGGACGACCAACCGGGTCTGCTTGTCATGCTGGAACAAGCGCTCGCAAACCATGCGACCGACAAAGCCAGTCCCACCCGTGATGACGACTTTTTTCATGGTTCAGGGCAGTTCGGTGTTGGCGGGCGCGCCACCGTCGCGCGGGCCGATGCTCGCGCCCAGACGCTGGCGCAGCGCGGCTTGCTTTTGGCTGCCGAGCAAAGCACTGTAGACGGCGGCGTTGGACAGCACTTTCTTGACGTAATCGCGGGTCTCGTTGAAAGGGATGTTCTCGGCCCATACTGCGGCGTCGATCACCGGCCCTTCGCGCCAGCGCCTCGGGCGTCCTGGGCCGGCGTTGTAGGCTGCGGCGGCCATGGCCTGCGAGCCGCCCAGATCGTCGAGCACCAGCTTGAGGTAGTGGGTGCCCAGCCTGAGGTTGACCAGCGGGTCGTGGATCTGCTCGGGGTTGCGCCAGTCCAGTCCGATTCTCTTGGCCACCCAGCGCGCGGTGGCGGGCATCACCTGCATCAGGCCGGATGCGCCCGCGCTAGAGCGCAGCTGAGGCATGAACCGCGTCTCTTGCCGGATCAGGCCAAACACCAGCGCCGGCTCGAGACCTGCGGTAGCGGCGGCCTGGGTGATGTCGGCCGCGAACGGCATCGGGTAGCGCAGCGCGGTGTCGACCTCGCCGCGGCTGCGCTCAGCGGTGTTGATGCAGAGTTGCCAATCGCTGCGGTCGCAGGCCAGCCTGGCGGCGGCCAGCAGTTCGCGATCGGCCATGCCGCGCAGCGAAAAATTCCACTCGCGCCTGGCCTCGTCGCGCAGGCCCAGGTCGACCAGCAGCAGCGCGCGCGCCAAGCCGGGGTGGGCCTTGGCCGCATCGCGCTCGGCGGCACTGGGTGGCGTGGGCGCAGCCGGCAGCACCGGCGCCTGGCCCAGGTCTTCGCTGGCCAGTGTTGCGTAGAAGTTCAGTGCGCCGGCCCGCGCGTCGTGGCCCCGCCTGGCCTCTTTGCGCTGGGAATCGCCGGCCGCACCTTCTGGCGCGGTGGCTTGCAGCGCACGCGATTTCCAGTAGGCCCAGGCTGGGTCGCGTTGCTCGGCCGGGCTCATCGCGTCGACCAGGTGCAACACCAGCGGCCAGCGTTGCGCAGGCGCGAGGCCGCGCAATGCAGCTCGCACACCCCAGGCCAGGGTTTCGTCGCTCCATCCCGTCGCGCGGGCATCGTCGCCGCGCAGCAGGGACCAGGCGCGCTGGTAGTGCGCTGCCGCGTCCGCCGACAGCCGGAACGCCGCCTGCCTGCCGGTGTAGGCCCAGGCCCAGGCGGCTTGTGTTGGGCTGAGCTTGAGCTTGTCGCCGTCGAGCTGCGCGGCGGCGGCATCGGGATCACTGCCCGCCAGCCGCAGCAAAGCCAGCACGCGCAGCTCTTGCGAAGCCTGGGTGCTGCCGAGGCTGCGGCGCAGGTAGCGCGACGGGTTGTCGATGGCCTCGGCGGCTTGCGATGCGGCGCCGGCGCCGAGCAATCCGACAGCGGCCTTGGCCGCGGCCGGGCGCTGTGCTTCCAGCGCCAGCCTGGCTTTTTGCCAGACATCGTCAGCCGTGAAGCGCTTGGCATCGACCATCGCGCCGGCCAGCTGTTTGCAGCCTTCGTCGAGGTCTCTCTGAGCCCGCCAAGCGCTGCGCGCAGCCTCGCGCACGTCGCGACCGGCCAGCTGCTCGGTGAACAGCCACCAGCAGCTGACCTCACGGTCGTCGTTCATCCTGAAGCGCGGGTAGTCGCGTGCCAGCGCCGGCCAATCCTGGCGCCGGCCGAGTTCTAGCAGCCAATCGTTGCGCAGCCTGTCTTCGACATAGCTGCCGCTCCAGCGCGCATAAAAGGCCTCGACCTCATCGACCTGTGCGGTGGGCAATCGGTTGCTCAAGTCCCAGTATTCGACCCAGGACGTCAGCGGGTGGGCAGCTGCTTGCATCACGGCGCGCGCGGCGGCCAGTCGGTTGCGGTCTTGTTTGCGCGCCGCTTCTCGCGCTTCGACCACTGTGCTGTCGAGTCCGCTGGTCTGGGTCGCCGCGGGCAGGGCGCTGCAGGCCATGCTGATCAGGCCAATGCTCAGGCCCATCTTCAGGCAGGTTCTAAAACTGGGCAGCATGCCGATCTTCTTGAGGAGGCGCGCTGTGGGTGGTTCCGGCTTCGGGCCGCATCGCGCAGTGGGTATTCCACTGTAACGCAGCGCCGCTTTGTGGCGCTGACCTGGGATGGCGTGTCGGGGTCGGCGCGCCCGGCGCGGCAACAGCTGTTGGGCGCTCAGCGTCTCTGGCGGTAGGGCTCTTCGAAGTCCAGGAAGCACTGCTCGGCCAGCGCGTCCTGCACCCAGGCCGCCACCCCGGGGCTGGCCCACAGGCGCTCGACATAGGCTTCGACATCGGCAGGCAGGAGCAGGCCGTAGCTCAGCAGCCGGCTGGCCACCGGCGCGAAATAGGCGTCGACAATGCCGAAACCCCCGAACAGGAAAGGCCCGCCGCTGGCCGCCAGCGCCTCGCGCCACATCGCGACCAGCCGCGCCAGATCGGTCGCCACCGCCGCTTGCTCGGCCAGTACTCGCGCGCCGACCTCGTGCAGCTTGGCCTCGATGTTCATCGGGCAGGCGTTGCGCAGCGCCGAGAAGCCGCTGTGCATTTCGGCGCACATCGAGCGGGCGCGGGCGCGTGCTGCCTGGTTGCGAGGCCACAGCGCGTGCTCGGGGAAATGCTCGGCGGCGTACTCGGCCAGGTACTCGGCAATCGCCAGGGTGTCCCACACCACGAGGTCGCCATGCACCAACACGGGCACCTTGGCTACCGGCGAGAGCCGGCCTACCGCCTGCTTGAAGCTGGAGTCGGGTCCGAAGCCGTCGAAGCGCAGCATCTCTTCTTGGAACGTGATGCCGAAGTGGCGCAGCAGCACCCAGGGCCGCATCGACCAGGACGAGTAGTTCTTGTTGCCGATCGCGAGCTTGAGCATGGTGTGGCCGGTGGTGGCGAGACCCGATGCTAGGTCAGGCGGCGCCGCTTCGGGAGGTCGTGGCGCGCGGCTTGCGGGCTAGCGTGGGGCGTTTGGCGGCGGCTGCACGCAGCGCGGATGCCATCGCCAGTCGTGCCCAGGGCAGCATTTTTGCGGGTGACTCCATCGCGTCGTCAGGCGCACTCCACCAAGCCATCACTGTTCGACTGACACCTGCCGATGTGTAGCTGAAGTGCCGGCACCCGGCGGCCTCGAACATCGGCCTGGCCGCGGCGTCGGCCTTCAGGTAGAGCATGTCGTTTGCGATCAGCGCGACGAACAACTGATCGATGTACAGCCCGTGGCCGCCGAACATGCGCCGGGCGCGCGCAGGTCCCAGCGCCGACAGCAACTCCAGACAATGCGCGACGAAGGCATCAGCAATCACCATGACTGGCAGTGTAGGGCGGCGCAAGCTGCCGGTGACTGACAATCCAGGCGATGAGCAATACCTTCAGCCTCAGCTTCGAACCCTCTCAGGACAAGCGCCAGTTGCGCAAGCAGTTGCAGGCCGAGCGTCTGGCGATGGTCGATCGCCACCAGCGCGCGGTTCATCTGCAGCAGGTGCTGCGGGTCTGGCTGGTCGGCCGCAACGAGAACTCGGTGGGCGCTTACTGGCCCATCAAGGGCGAGTTCGACGCGCTGCCGGCGCTCTACCGCTGGAGCGAGGCCGCGCCCGAACGTCGTATCGGCCTGCCGGTGATCAACCGCGACACCAAGCAGCTGAGTTTCCATGTCTGGTATCCGGGCTGCCCGATGGAGGAAGATGCGTTCGGCATTCCCAAGCCCAAGGACACCGAGGCCTTCGAGCCCGCACTGCTGCTGGTGCCTTGCGTTGGTTACGGTCCGCAAGGCACCCGGCTCGGCTACGGCGGTGGTTTTTACGACCGCACGCTGGCAGCGCTGCAGCCTCGCCCCTACACCGTCGGCCTGGGCTACGGCCACGGCTTCGTGCCCTGGCTGGCCGCCGAACCGCACGACGTGCCCTTGGACGCGATCCTCAACGAGGACGGTGTGGTCTGGCAAAAGCCCGAGTGACGCGTCGCCTGATGCTCGACCGACGTCGCGACGCCGCGACTGCTACGCTGCGGGCATAGCCACTCGCAGGAGCTCAAGTTGGAATACACCCGCCTCGGCCGCACCGGCCTGACTGTGTCAAAGATCTGCCTGGGTTGCATGACCTACGGCGTGCCCGAACGAGGTGCCCACCCCTGGACGCTGGACGAGGTGGCCAGCCGCCCGCTGATACGCCAGGCGGTGGAACTCGGGATCAACTTTTTCGACACTGCCAACGCCTACTCGGACGGGACTTCCGAGGAGATCGTTGGCCGCGCGCTGCGCGAGTTCGGACGCCGCGACGAGATCGTCGTCGCGACCAAGCTGCGCTATGCATCGCGCAAGGCGCCCAACGTCGGCGGGCTGTCGCGCAAGTCGGTGTTGCATGAGATCGACGCGAGCCTGAAGCGACTGGGCATGGACCATGTCGACCTCTACCAGATCCACCGCTGGGACCCTTACACGCCGATCGAGGAGACGATGGAGGCGCTGCACGAGGTGGTCAAGGCCGGCAAGGCGCGTTACCTGGGCGCATCGTCTATGCATGCTTGGCAGTTCGCCAAGGCCCAGCAGGTTGCCGAGCGCCATGGCTGGACCAAGTTCGTCAGCATGCAGCCCGAACTGAGCTTGCTCTACCGAGAGGAAGAGCGCGAGATGCTGCCGCTGTGTCGCGACCAGGGTGTTGGCGTGATCCCCTGGAGCCCGTTGGCCCGAGGCCGCCTGGCCCGGCCCTGGGGCGAGAACACGCCGCGCATCGCCAGCGATGTCTTTGGCACCAGCTTGTTCGCACGCACCGAGGCCGCCGACCGCGGCGTGGCCGAGGCGCTGGCGGCGGTGGCGGCGCAGCGCGGCCTGCCGCGGGCCCAGGTCGCGCTGGCCTGGCTGCTGCGCCAGCCCGGCGTGACCGCGCCGATCGTTGGCGCATCGCGGCCCGGGCATTTCGATGACGCAGTGGCGGCGCTGTCGGTGGTGTTGACCGATTCGGAAGTTGCGGCGCTTGAGGCGCCTTACCTGCCGCATGCCGTCGTTGGATTCGACTGACTGGCGCTCGTGCGGCGCTGCTGGATTGACGTTGACGTAAACGTCAACCGATAATCCTTGGCCTGCCTGGACCGGGCCCTTGGCGACAATGCCGAGCTGGCAGTCGCCGAGCACCCAAAAGAGGTCCGATCAACCGGCGCCGGAGACCGCATGGCCCATCTGCAAAGCAAGCTCACCCCCCGTTCCGAGGACTTCCGCGCCAACGTTGCGGCGATGCAGTTGCTGGTGGCCGACCTCAACCGCCAGCTGGCGCGAATCGCCGAGGGTGGTGGGCCGCAGGCCCGCGCCAAGCACCTGGGTCGGGGCAAGCTGCTGCCGCGAGAGCGGGTCGAACGACTGCTAGATCCCGACACGCCTTTCCTCGAGATCGCGCCGCTGGCCGCGCTGGGCATGTACCCCGAAAAAGACGGCAGCGACGCTGCACCCTGCGCCGGCCTGATCGCCGGCATCGGCCGGGTCTCGGGTGTCGACTGCCTGATCGTCTGCAACGACGCCACCGTCAAGGGCGGTACCTACTACCCGCTGACGGTCAAGAAGCACTTGCGGGCGCAGGAGATCGCGGCGCAAAACCATCTGCCCTGCATCTACCTGGTCGACTCGGGCGGCGCCAACCTGCCCAACCAGGACGAGGTGTTCCCGGACCGCGACCACTTTGGTCGCATCTTCTACAACCAGGCTCATTTGTCGGGCGCCGGTATCCCGCAGATCGCGGTCGTGATGGGCTCGTGCACCGCTGGCGGCGCTTATGTGCCGGCGATGAGCGATGAGACCATCATCGTCAAGAACCAGGGCACGATCTTTCTGGGTGGCCCGCCGCTGGTCAAGGCGGCCACTGGCGAGGTGGTCAGCGCCGAGGACCTGGGCGGCGGCGATGTGCACACCCGCATGTCGGGCGTTGCCGACCACTTGGCTGAGAACGACCTGCACGCGCTGGCGCTGGCTCGGCAGGCCGTCGGACGGCTGAACCGCGTCAAGCCGCAGCCGCTGCTGTTGCAGCCGCCCAAGCCGCCCAGGTATGCGGTCGAAGAGTTGCACGGCGTGGTACCGACCGACACCCGCAAGCAGTACGACGTGCGCGAGATCATCGCCCGCATCGTTGACGACAGCGTGTTCGACGAGTTCAAGTCACGCTACGGCGCCACGCTGGTCTGCGGCTTCGCACATATCGAGGGCATGCCGGTGGGCATCGTCGCCAACCAGGGCATCCTGTTCGCCGAGTCTGCCAACAAGGGCGCGCACTTCATCGAGCTGTGCTGCCAGCGCAAGATCCCCTTGGTCTTTCTGCAGAACATCACCGGCTTCATGGTCGGGCGCAAGTACGAAAACGAGGGCATCGCGCGCGCCGGCGCCAAGATGGTCACCGCGGTGGCTTGCGCGGCGGTGCCCAAATTCACGGTGATCATCGGGGGCTCGTTCGGCGCTGGCAACTACGGCATGTGTGGCCGCGCCTACTCGCCGCGCTTGCTTTGGATGTGGCCCAACGCCCGCATCAGCGTGATGGGCGGCGACCAGGCCGCCAGCGTGCTCGCCACCGTCAAGCGCGACGGTATCGAGGGCCGAGGCGGACGTTGGAGCGCTGAGGAGGAAGCCGATTTCAAGTCGCCCATCCGCGCCCAGTACGAGGTCCAGGGCCACCCTTATTTCGCCAGTGCCAGGCTGTGGGACGACGGCGTGATCGACCCGGCCGACACCCGGCGCGTGTTGGCACTGGGCTTGAGCGCGAGCTTGAATGCGCCGATCCCAGAGACGAAGTTCGGTGTGTTTCGGATGTGATGTGCAGGCCAACTTCGCACGACAGTGGTCGCCCATGGTCATGAAGGCGCTGATGGCCCAGCGCGGTGACTGCGGGCGCAACCTGGTGCGGCGATGCCAAAACGAATGCTGCGCGAAGCGCATGCAGGCGATCTCAATGCGATGGAGCTGAACATGTTCAAGAAGATCTTGATTGCCAATCGCGGTGAGATCGCCTGCCGCGTGGCGGCCACTGCGCGCCGCCTGGGCATCCGCACCGTTGCGGTGTATTCCGACGCCGATGCTGGTGCGCGCCATGTGCTGGCCTGCGACGAGGCGGTGGCGATCGGCGGTGCGACGCCGCGCGACAGCTACCTGCGTGCCGACCGCATCCTCGCCGCAGCGCTGGCCACAGGCGCCCAGGCTGTGCATCCGGGTTACGGTTTCCTGTCAGAGAACGCCGGCTTCGCGCGCGACTGCGTCGACGCTGGCGTCGTCTTCATCGGCCCGCCGCCCGAAGCGATTGCCGCGATGGGCAGCAAGTCGGCTGCCAAGACCTTGATGGAAAGAGCCGGCGTGCCGTTGGTGCCGGGTTACCACGGCCAGGACAACGATCCCGCGCTGCTGGCTGCCGAGGCCGCGCGCATCGGCTATCCGGTGTTGATCAAGGCCAGCGCCGGCGGTGGCGGCAAGGGCATGCGCCGGGTCGACCGGGCCGAGGACTTCGGCGCCGCGCTCGCCTCTTGCCAGCGCGAGGCCAGGTCTAGCTTTGGCGACGACCATGTGCTGGTCGAGCGTTATGTGCTGCGGCCGCGCCACATCGAGATCCAGGTCTTCGGCGACAGCCACGGCAGCTGCATCCACCTGTTCGAGCGCGACTGCTCGGTGCAGCGCCGTCACCAGAAGGTGCTCGAGGAATCCCCAGCCCCTGGCCTGAGCGCCGAACGCCGGGCCGAGATGGGCGCTGCCGCGGTGGCGGCGGCCAAAGCCGTCGGCTATGTCGGTGCGGGCACGGTGGAATTCATCGCCGAGCAGCTCGATGACGGCGACCTTCGCTTCTATTTCATGGAGATGAACACCCGGCTGCAGGTCGAGCACCCGGTCACCGAGGCGATCACGGGGCTTGATCTGGTCGAGTGGCAGCTGCGCGTGGCCGCAGGCCAGCCGCTGCCGCTGCGCCAGGACCAGCTGGCGATCAACGGCCATGCGATCGAAGCCCGCATCTGCGCCGAAAACCCCGACGGTGGTTTCCTGCCGGCGACCGGCACGATGGACGTGCTGCGCTGGCCGCCGCATGTAGCGTTCGAGCGCACGAGCGCGCAAGACCCGGTGCGGGTCGATGCTGGCGTCGGCGAGGGCGATGCGATCAGCCCGCATTACGACTCGATGATCGCCAAGCTCATCGTCTGGGGCGAGAACCGAGCCCAGGCGCTGGCCCGACTTGACGCCGCGCTCGCAGCCACCCACATTGTCGGCCTGCACAGCAACGTCGCGTTCTTGCGCCGGGTCGTCCGCAGCACCGCATTTTCGACCGCCGACCTCGACACCGCGCTTATCGAGCGCGAGCGCGCCGTGCTGCTGAACCAGCCGCCGCTGGCGCTAGAGGTCGCCGCAGCCGGTGTGGTGGCGCGCGCGCTCAGCGATGAGGCAGCGCTGGCGGGCGCTGACCCTTGGTCACGGCGCGACGGTTGGCGCTTGCACGGTGGTGCCCGTCGGCATTTCGATATCGAGCATGCGGGCGCGGTGCACGCGGTCGCGCTGGCGCGGCCACACAGCAGCGCGGCCGACGCGCGTTTTGAGCTGCAGATTGGCGGCGATCGCTGGTCGCTGATGCTGCGGCCCCGGGCGGACCGCTCTAGCGCGTTCCATGAACTCACGCTGGGCCAGCGCAGGTTGCGGCTGGCGGTCTACGGCCACGGCGAGCGAGTGGCGGTGTTCGCGCCCGAGGCCAGTGCGGTGCTGCGCCAGATCGATGCGATCGCCCATGCCGGTGAGGGTGCTGCCGAGGGCGGCCGCTTGAGCGCCCCCATGCCCGGCAAGGTGATCGCCTACCTGGTCAAGCCGGGTGAGCGCGTGAGCCAGGGCCAAGCGCTGGCGGTGATGGAGGCGATGAAGATGGAGCACACGCTGAACGCGCCGCGCGATGGCGTGATCGCCGACCTGCTGTACTCGGTGGGCGACCAGGTCGCTGAAGGTGGCGAGTTGCTGCGACTGCAGGACTGATCGCGCCGCGATAATCTTTCGGCTTGAAAGGAAAAACCATGATTCCTGAACGTGTCACCTTGGTGGAAGTTGGCCCACGCGATGGCCTGCAGAACGAAGCGCTGCCGGTGGCGGCAGCGCACAAGGTCGAGTTGGTGCACAGGCTGCAGGACGCCGGGCTGCGCGAGATCGAGGTCACCAGCTACGTCAGCCCGAAATGGGTGCCGCAGATGGCCGACAACGCGCAGGTGATGGCCGCGATCGCGCGCCAGCCAGGCGTTCGCTACAGCGTGCTGGTGCCCAATATGCTGGGCCTGCAGGCCGCGCTGGCCGGCGGTGCGGCCACCCGCCCGGACGAAGTGGTGGTGTTCGGCGCTGCCACCCAGGCCTTCAGCCGGCGCAACATCAACTGCAGCATCGAAGAGAGCATCGAGCGCTTTGCGCCGGTGGTCGCCGCCGCTCGTGAGGCTGGGCTCAAGGTCCGGGCGGCCATCTCCTGCGCGCTGGGCTGCCCTTACCAGGGCGAGGTCAGCGCTGACGAGGTCGAACACCTGGTCAAGCTGTTCAAGGCGATCGGTGTGCACCATTGCGGTGTGGCCGACACCATCGGCGTCGGCACGCCGCGCCGGGTGCAGGCGGCGATGGAACGTGCGCTCAAGCATTACCCCTTGCACGAGGTCAGTGGCCATTTTCACGACACCTATGGCCAAGCGCTGGCCAACATCCACGCCTGCCTGGAGATGGGTGTCCACACCTTCGACACCAGCGTCGCCGGTCTTGGCGGCTGCCCTTTCGCGAAAGGTGCGACCGGCAATGTCGCGACCGAGGACGTGGTGTTCATGCTGCGCGGCATGGGCATAGACACCGGGGTCGACCTCGATGCGCTGGTCGATGCGGGTGGCTTCATCTCTGACGTGCTGGGTCGGGCGCCGGTCTCGCGCGCCGGCAAAGCGCTGCTGATCAAGCGGGGCCGGGTTTTCGCATGAGCATGGTCGCGGCGCAGGCCGATGTGCTGCGGCCTGAGGGTTTTCGGCGTGTCGCGCGCTGGTTGGCCGAACGCAGCCACCGTCATGAACCGCGCTGGCTCGATGTTGCCGCCCGGACTTGCGAGGAGGCGGCCACCGCGCTCGCGGTGCAAACCGGTCAGATCGCCAAGAGCGTGATCTTCCGTCATCTGGTCGACGGTGTGGCGGTGCTGGTCGTGACCTCTGGCGACCGCCGGGTCGACCTGCACAAGGTGGCGGCGCAACTCGGCTTGACGCCGGCCGAATTGGGACGCGCTGACGCGGCTTTCGTCAAACAGCAGACCGGTTTTTCGATCGGCGGCGTCGCGCCGGTGGCCCATGCTTGCGCGCCGGTGGTGCTGGTCGATCGCGAGCTGTTTCGCTTTGACGAGGTCTGGGCCGCTGCTGGTCACCCGAACGGCGTGTTCTGTCTGTCTCCGGCCGAGTTGCTTGCGCTGACGGGTGCGCCGGTGGCCGATGTGGTGGAGGTCTTGTGAGTACATCCGCGCCCCGTGCCCCAGCCAGCCCTTGCGTCAGCCTATGCCGGATGGATGCCGACAGCGGCTGGTGTCTGGGCTGCCTGCGCACGCTGGATGAGATCGCCAGCTGGGGCGCGCTCGACGATGCAGGCAGGCGCGAGGTGATGCAACGACTGGGCCCGCGCCGCTTGGTTGCGCGAGCCCGCAAATTGGTGGCCCAAGTTCGACCCGAGACCTGACCCGATGAAACGCATCAGTTTTCACTTCGATGTGCTCTCGCCCTATGCCTGGTTGGCGTTCGAGCGCCTGCCGCAGGCGCTTGAAGGCTGCAGCGTCGCAGTGGACTATCAGCCGCTGCTGCTGGCCGGCTTGCTGGGCCATTGGGGCCAGAAAGGGCCTGCCGAGATCGTCCCCAAGCGAGCCTGGACTTACCGTCAGGTCGCGTGGCTGGCGGCTCAACAAGGCACCTGCCTGCAATTGCCTCAGCCCCACCCTTTCAATCCGCTGGCTCTGCAGCGGCTGGCGCTGGCCACAGTGCCTGCCGGTGGCTCACCCAGCCGCCGTGTGGTGGAACAGCTGTTCCGGCATGTCTGGTGCCGCGAAGGAGCCGATCCGAACGAGGCTGCAGCATTGCGGTCCTTGACCGAACAGCTGGCGCCGCTGCGTGACCCGGCTGATGCTGAGGTCAAGGCCGAACTGCGCGAGCGCACCGAGGCGGCCGCTGCAGCGGGCCTGTTCGGCGTGCCCACGCTGGTCTGCGAAGGGCGAGCATTTTTCGGCCTGGATGCCTTGCCGATGCTGCGTGCGGCATTGCTGGGCGATGCCTGGTTCGATACCCCGACTTGGGACGAGGCGGGCAAGCAGCCTGCCGGACTTCAGCGCGCGCCACCGACCTGAATACTTCTGCCGATCCGGTATCGTGCGCTGATCGGCCGATGGCCGAGCTGGAAAACTTCGAGCGCAGCCAACTCACGGACGCCTTCGGCGTGGTGCAGACGCTACAACCCTTGCTGTCGCAGCGCTACCGCCGTGACGGCCTGGATCAGTACTTGAGCCGGGCCTAGTAGCTCTGCTGCGCCGCGCTGCGCGCCTCGCCAAGCGTGTGGATGCCGCGTTCGACAAGCAGTGGGACCAGATTCTGGAACACCTCGGCGGTGACCACCGGAGTTCGACACTTTGGAGCTGTTTTCGGCGATTTCCCGCGGTGACGTCGTTTCAAATCAATGACTTACAAGGGTGCTGTCGAAATTTTTGTAGTGGCAATTCGTGCTGTTTAGGGTGTTGGCATGGTGTAGGTTTATCTGATAGACTCCCGCTATGTTCATCAAGCTCACCCGAAGCGGCGGTCGTACCTACGCCCAGCTCGTGGAGTCCTTCCGTGATGAGCAAGGCCGTCCTCGCCAGCGCACCCTGGCAACGCTAGGTCGCATCGACGAGACCGGTGGCCAGGTCGATTCCCTGCTCGGCGGTTTGCTGCGCGCTAAGGGCCGATCTATTGACGACACCTCGACGCCACAGGTCCGCTTCGAATCCGCACTCGCGCTGGGCGATGTCTGGGCGCTCGATCAACTCTGGCGCGAACTGGGTTTCGATTCTCTGGGCGCTGTCTTCCGGCGCGCGCGGTTCACCAATCCCGTCGAACACGCATTGCGCGTGATGGTCTTCAACCGCTTGTGCGACCCTGACTCCAAGCTCGGCGTGCTGCGCTGGTTGCAAACCGTCAGCATGCCTGGTGTTGACACGGCCAAGCTGACGCACCAGCAACTGCTGCGCAGCATGGATGCGCTGATGGACCACCAGGACGCGGTCGACGATTGCGTGGCGGGCTTGCTGCGTCCTCTGATCGACAACGATCTATCGATCGTCTTCTACGACCTCACCACCATCCGCACCGAAGGGCTGAGCGAGCAGCAAGGTGACGTGCGCCGGTACGGCATGTCCAAGGAGGGCCTCGTTGCCCGGCAGTTCATGCTGGGCGTGGTGCAGACCGCCGACGGCATGCCGATCTACCACGAGGTCTTCGCAG
>JBILYN010000027.1:0-25400 GCA_044377715.1 Aquabacterium sp. | reverse complement strand
GTCCTCCAGCGCCAGGACCTCGCCGTGAATACCGGTATAGACATGGCTCAACCGGCTGACCTCGATCGCCTTGGGTTGAACGCGTGAATCGCCGTCTAGGTTCGCCAGTTGCTGCATCGTTCCTCCAACCATCGAACCGACTCATTGAAAAGAATTGCGATCACCGAGAGCAAGACGATCCCGGCAAACAGTTGCGGCATCTGGAAGTTTTCACCCCAGTTGGCGATCAAGTGGCCGATGCCAGTGCGCGATGCGTACATCTCGGCAATCATCACCGCAGTGAAATTGAAGATCATCGAGATGCGAATCGTCTCGAGCAGCATCGGGAGCATGCTGGGAACATAGACGCGCAGGATCAGTTGCGTGCGGCTTGCGCCACAAGACCGGGCCACTTCGATGTATTCGGTCTTGACCGATTCAACGCAGGCGGCCGCGCTCATGATCACGACAAAGGTCGTGGTGAAGGCTGCATAAGCCACCTTCTGCGCGAAGTTGATCCCGAAGACCAGGATGAACATCGGCAGGAACACCGACTTCGGGATGCTGAACACGTAGAACAGCAGCGGTTTGAAGATGTCCGCGAGATAGGGTTGTTCTGCGATCAGCACACCGAGCAGCGTTCCCAGCGGGATGGCGATCAGGAACGCGACCGCGACCTCGGCCATGGTGACCCCGATCGCATCGTGAACATTGGCGCGCTGCAGCAGTTTCCAGAGCGTGGTGAGAACCTCGCTCAATGGTGGCAGCAGCTCTGGGTTCATCAGACCCGATCGTGGCAGGAACTCCCAGGCGGCGAGCAGCGCGAACAGCAGCGCTGCTCGCGCACTGGCCATGCCAAGCCTCGTCATGGCGTGGCCGGTTTGCAGCAGAGCATGATGCGTTTTGCTCGGTCGGGCTGATCAGACCGTGGGGACAGGCCGGAACTTGGTCGTGAAGATTTCGGCGACTGGCGCAAGGTTCTTCATGCCGATGAGTTGGCCCATCTCCAGTGCCCGCTCCATCCACTCGGTCTTGAATTCACCTGTAGCCGAGAGCTTCATGATGTTGCCGTCCAGTTCCGCAGCCGCGATCGAGTCCGGGATTTCGTCAATTTCTGCGATCAGTTGGATCGCTTCGGCACGGTTGGCTGGATTGCGCAGAAAACCAACCCCACCGTACAGCGCGTTCAAGGCCTTTTGCAAGACAGGGCCGTTGCCGGCGATGAACTTGTCCGATGCGATCCATGAGCCGGTCGAGTGAGGCGGCACAAGCTCGCCGAAATCAGCGATGGAGCGGGCCTGTTTGGCCTGCAGCACCTTGTAGGTCAGCGGCGAATAGAGCACGGTTGCGTCGATGTTGCCGCTCAGCAAATTCGGCACCAATCCGCCGCCGCCCAACGGAACGCGGGTGAATTGGATCTTGCGGTCTGCCATGACCCAGAGCGCCAGCATGTCGGTGCCTGATCCGGCCGATGTGATGCCGACTTTCTTGCCGGCAAGGTCGGCCAGGGTCTTGATCGGGGAGTCGGGTTTGACCACCAGTTGCCAGCCGTAGTAGCCGAGGACACCGTTGCCCACGCAGCGCGCCATGACGCCTTTGGTCAGGCCCGCAGCCACGCTCGAAGTCGAGTTGAAAACGATGTCGGCTGCGCCAGCTGCAAGGGCCTCAAAGCCTTCGGCGCCACCGCGATAAATCGTGATCTCGGCTTGCAGGCCTTCCTTGTCGAACAACTTCTTGCGTAGAGCAGTCTCAGCGATGATCGTTGGAAAGTAGGTCTTGGTCGGCACGCCGATCCGCACGACGGGCCGCGATTGCGCCCGCACAAGGCCGGGTACCGCCAGGGCGACTGTCGCGCCCAAGGTGATGGCGCGTCGCAGTGGGTCGGGGCTGGTCTGAGCGGGTGTCGGAAGGGCTTCGCGGCGCATGAAGAGTCTCCTTTTTAGATCGGCCAGTCTTTGCGAGTGACGATGACAGAATCTTCGTCTGATGCAGGCTTGCATCGCGCATGAAATTTAGACGGAAAGGCAGACACCATCATGCCATCTATCGCCACTTTGACTCGGGTGAATACCCGCTATTTCCAGAGCTGCGACGCGCAGGTCCGAGTTGCCACTGTCACATCGCAACGGGTTCGAGTGGCGATCGAGCAAGCGAAAGTTGGCGGCGATTGACGTGCAGAGAACAACCATCAATCGATGGTCCGAAGGCACCTCGGGCGCAATAACGATCAGGTCAAACCCTGACAGCGTCATGCCGCGTCTGTCGCGGGAGTTGTCCAGCGCGGCGCCATAAAATGCTTGGAACTAAAAACGAAGGATTGGCACATGGCCGGACCGAAAGAAGTCAATGCTGAGCTGATTGCGAGCCTGCCGGACACGGGGCCGGTGATCATGGTCAATATGCTGAAGCTGCGCGACCGTGCGGCGTACAAGCGCTACAGCGAACTGACCATGCCGCTGATCAAGGCGCGCGGCGGTACTGTGCTGTGGGCAGGTGACGGCGAAGCGGTGGCTTACGGTGACCCTCAAGCCGATCATTGGGACTATGTGGTCTTGGTGCGCTATCCGTCGCGCCAGGCCTTCCTCGACATGACGCGCTCGCCCGAATACGCGGCAGCGAACCTGTATCGCGAACAGGCTGTGACGAAACACGTCATCGTTGCCAGCACTGAAACCTATTCCAAGCTGATGCCGAAGTGAGGGTAGTGGCGGCTTGGGCGCTTGGGCGCTTGACCGCCACCGCCTCACTCAGGTCTTCACGATACGCTCGATGGCCTCCGGCCGTGCGGCAATTTATCGCGATGAGCCGCGATCAGGTGTCGGCATGACCTCGTGGCAGGCCTACGTGCCACATCGTCGCCAGGATCACCGCCGGCCTTCGTGGCAAGCGTTCCGCCATCGGCGATGTCGTCGCTGCCATAAGCCCTGTTCACTGCGGATCGCAATCGGCGGTGTTACCGTCGGCTGCCCTCGCCAAGAACCCAACCGATAAAGGCGTCATCACCATGTACCCTTTCACCTACCAGCGCGCGACCGGCTTGGCTGAGGCCATCGCTGGCCTGAAAGCCGACCCGCAGGCCAAAGCGCTAGCCGGCGGCATGACACTGCTGCCTTCGATGAAGCATCGTCTGGCTGCGCCCTCCAGCCTCATCGACATCGCCCGCCTGGCCGAATTGCGCGGCATCCGTCGCGATGGCAATGGCCTGGTCGTCGGCGCCGCGACCCGGCACGGCGAACTCACGGCCGATCCGGTCGCGCAGTCTGCGATCGCCGCACTCGCCCGTCTGGCAGGTCTGATCGGAGACCCCCAGGTCAGGGCTCGCGGTACGCTAGGCGGGTCGGTGGCCAACAACGACCCGGCGGCCGACTACCCTGCGGCCGTGCTGGCCTGCCGCGCGCAGATCGTCACCGACCGGCGCAGCATTGCCGCCGACGATTTTTTCCAGGGTATGTTCACGACGGCGCTGGCGGCCGATGAGTTGATCACCGCCATCCGCTTCGAATGCCCGCGCCGCGCCGCCTATGCCAAGTTTGCGCAGGCCGCCTCGGGCTACGCCATGACCGGCGTGTTCGTGGCGCAGTTCGATGACGCTGTGCGTGTGGCAGTCACTGGCGCCGGCCCTGGCGTTTTCCGCTGGGAAGCTGCCGAGCGGGCGCTGTCGGCCGATTTCTCGACCCGCAGCCTGGCTGCGCTGTCGATGCCGGCCGACGGGCTGAACGCCGACCAGCATGCACCGGCCGACTACCGGGCGCACCTCGTCAAACTCATGACCCTGCGAGCCGTTGCCGACATCATCGGCGCGTCCGCTTAAAGTCCAAGGACATCCGATGAAGATCGAACTCACCGTCAACGGCCAGGCACGCTCGGTGCACTGCGAAGAGCGCACGCTGCTGGCCGACCTGTTGCGCGATTCCCTCGGCCTGACCGGCACCCATATCGGCTGCGATACCAGCCAGTGCGGTTGCTGCACCGTTCACCTGGACGGCCAGGCGGTCAAGGCCTGCACGCTGCTGGCGGCTCAGGCCGACGGCTGCGACATCGTCACGATCGAAGGTCTGGCCAAGGGCGAGCGCTTGCACGCGGTGCAGCAGGCGTTCTCGGCATGCCACGGCCTGCAGTGCGGCTTTTGCACACCCGGCATGATCATGGCCAGTGTCGACCTCCTCAAGCGCCACCCTGACCCCACCGACGAGCAGATCACCGAAGGTCTGGCCGGCAACCTGTGCCGCTGCACCGGCTATGTGAACATCGTCGCTGCGGTCAAGACGGCGGCCCTGCAGATCAATGCGGGCGCCAGCCAGGGGGCGCGCTCATGAACACGATCATCGATCCCCGCCACAGCGAACTGGTCGCATCCCGCCATGAAGATTTGCGACTGGTCACAGGCCAGGGCAAGTACACCGCTGACTGGCACCTGCCCGGACAGCTACATGCCTGCATGGTTCGATCGGATCGGGCACACGCGCGTCTGGTCTCGGTAGATGTCGCCGCCGCCAACGCGTCGCCCGGTGTGGTCACGGTGTTGACCGCATCGGATGTCGCCGAAGCCGGTTTTCACGAGATCCCGTCCGGCATGGCACTGACCGGCACCGATGGCAAGCCGCAGGTCAAATCCCCACTGCCGCTGCTGGCCACCGATCGGGTGCGCTTCGTCGGCCAGCCGATCGCGATGGTGATTGCTGACACCGCAATGGCCGCGCGGGATGCCGCCGAGCAGGTGCTGGTGGACTACGAAGAACTGCCGGCCGTCGCGTCGATGCAGGCCGCGCTCGCCGAGGGTGCCCCGCTGCTCCACGGAGGGCATGCCGGCAATGTCGGCCTGGTCTTCGAAACTGGCGATCGCGCTGCGGTGGACGCAGCATTCGCGAAAGCTGCCCGCACCACCACGCTGCGCGTGCACAGCCAGCGCCTGATCGGTGCGCCGATGGAACTGCGGGCGTGCCTGGCGGCTTACGACGCCAAGCGCGAGCACTTCACCATTTACACCCCGACCCAGGGCATGCTGGGCATGCGTTCGTCACTGGCAGCCGTCACCGGTCTTGATGCCCGCCGCATCGAGGTCGTGGCCCAGGACGTCGGAGGGTCCTTTGGCCTGCGCGGCGGCCCCTACGCCGAACATGCATTGGTGATGCTGGCCGCGCGCAAACTCGGTCGACCGGTGAAATGGGTGGGCTCGCGCAGCGAGGTTTTCACCAGCGACTGGCACGGCCGCGCGCTCACGATCGAGGCCAGTGTCGCGCTCGACGCCGACAACAACATCCTGGCCTTCCGGTATGAAAACGAGGCCGACC
Organism: Aquabacterium sp.; assembly: GCA_044377715.1. Taxonomy (GTDB): domain Bacteria; phylum Pseudomonadota; class Gammaproteobacteria; order Burkholderiales; family Burkholderiaceae_C; genus Pseudaquabacterium. The sequence goes on along the minus strand of JBILYN010000027.1, from coordinate 20,130 downwards.
TGGGCGCATACAGCTGCTACTGGCAGTCGATGATCGGCACCAAGAACATCACCGTCACCATGGGCGGTGTTTACAAGGTACCAGCCCTCTACGCCCGCTCCACGCTGGTCTACACCAACACCGTTCCGGTGTCGGCGTACCGAGGGGCGGGTCGACCCGACATCGCCTATGTCATCGAGCGGTTGATGGACCAGGCGGCGGCCGAGCACGGGCTGGACCGGGTGATGCTGCGCCGGCGCAATTTCATCCCGCCCAGCGCCTTCCCCTACACCACCGCCAATGGCACGGTTTACGACTGCGGCGAGTTCGCCCAGGTGATGGACAAGGCACTCACGCTGGCCGACTACGCCGGGTTCGCGGCACGCCGACAGGCGAGCGAAGCGCAAGGGCGGCTGCGCGGCATCGGCTTTGGCTGCTATCTCGAGGCCTCGGGCGCGGGCGGCGCCCCCAAGGATGCCGTGTCGGCCATGTTCCGTGACGATGGCCTGATTCACCTCTACGGCGTCACCGGGCCGTCCGGCCAGGGCCACGAGACCTCGTTTGCCCAGATCGTGTCGGATGGTCTGGGCGTTCCCCGCGAGCTGATCCGCTACCACGCGAGCGACCCTGAGCATGAACTGATGGGCAACGGCACCGGCGGTTCGCGCTCGTTGTATGGCGCGGGTAGCGCCTTCAAGGTGCTGGTGGGCAACCTGATCGCGCAGGCCCGCCCGCACGCCGTACGGGCGCTGGCTGCGCCCGAGGCGACGCTCGAATTCCGTGACGGTGCCTTCCATGCGGGCGAACATCACATCAGCCTGCTCGATCTGGCCCGGGCACTGCGTGGGCCCTCGCCCCATCCGCTGGACTGCGGTGGCGAGTCCACCTCAGGCACGACCTTCCCCAACGGCTGTCACGTCGCCGAAGTCGAAATCGATCCGAGCACTGGCGTGACCGAGGTGAGCGCCTACACCGCGGTTGATGACCTCGGCTACGTGGTCTCACCGCAGCTCGTGCAGGGCCAGGTTCATGGCGGCGTGCTGCAGGGCGCAGGCCAGGTGTTCGGCGAGCATGCGATTTACGATGAAGAGACGGCGCAGCTGCTGTCGGGCAGTTTCATGGACTACGTGATGCCGCGCGTGGGCTGGGTGCCCAACATTCGCACCGATTACCACCTGGTGCCTACCAAGCTCAATGCGCTGGGCGCCAAGGGCGTGGGCGAGTCGGGCTGCTCGGGCTCGCTGCCCGGCTTGGTCAATGCGATGAGCGATGCCTTGCGCCGCGTCGGTGTGCCGCCGATGGACATGCCGTTCACACCCGCCATCGTGTGGCGGGCACTGCAATCGGCCGGAGAACCCAAATCATGAGCCAACGCGTGATCGCCACCCAGTTTGGCGACATCATGGATTCGGAGCTCGCCCAGGCCCTGCCTGCGGTCGAGTGGTTGAAACTGCCACCCGGAGCCCCGGCCGGCCTGCCTCCGGAAGTCGAAGTGCTGCTGGCGGCGACCTTTCCGAACGACCCGGCCTCGCCGGCGCGTCAGCGGCCCGCCGGCTGGCCGTTTTCGCTGAAATGGGTGCAGGTGATCTCCGCCGGCATCGACTCCTATCCACCCTGGCTGTTCGAAGTACCCAAGGTGAGCACGGCGCGCGGCGTCGCTGCTGAACCGATCGCCGAATACGTGCTCGCCGCGATTTTCGAGCACGCCAAAAAAATGCCGCGCCTGTGGATAGATGGCCCCGAGCAATGGAAGCAATCAAGGCTGGGCATGGTGCGTGACACCACGCTGGGCATTGTGGGCGTGGGTCCGATCGGGCTCGCGCTGGCCACCAAGGCGATGGCGCTGGGCATGCGGGTGCAGGCGCTGCGCCGCTCGGATGCGCCGCTGACCGTGCCTGGCATAGAGCGGGCCACCAGCCTGGGGGCCATGTTCGCCGAGTGCGACCATCTGGTGCTGGCCGCACCGGCCACCCGCGAGACCCAGCACATGGTCAACGCCGCGGTGCTGGCGCAGGCCAAACGCGGTCTGCACCTGATCAACATAGGCCGCGGGGCGCTGATCGATCAGGATGCACTGCTCAGCGCGCTGGATGCGGGCGCGATCGCGCGCGCCACGCTCGACGTCACCGATCCGGAGCCCTTGCCGGCAGGCCACGCGCTGTATGCCCATCCCAAAGTGCGGATCTCGCCGCACACCTCGGCGATCTCCAGCTACATCCGCGAGGCGCTGATCGCGAAGGTGAAACGCAATCTGGCGCGGTTCGAGGCAGGGCAGGACCTTGAAGACCTCATCCAGGGCGGTCTCGACTGAGGGCTGCGGTCTTGTGCGACATGGGTCTGACGATGGGCAATAGATGCCAGCGTAGAGATGACTTTGCCCTGTTTAGACTGCCTAACGGGGCACTGGTGGCGCACCGGCTTGCTATGGACGCTAAGCAGCGGCAACGCCTGAAGCCCTCCGTTTTTTCCTGGACGGTGGGTCTTACCGGCCGCGCCGATTGCTGATGAAAGCCATCGTCTGCCGCAGTTACGGCGGCATCGCTGACGCTGCCGTCGAGACGCTTGAGCCGCCGCCGATGCCGCCTGGCGGCGTTCGCATCGCGGTCCACGCGGCCTGCGCAAGCTTTGCCAGCCTGCTCGTGATGCAGGGCAAGCACCAGAACCGCGCTGAGCCGCCGTTCACGCCCGGGACCGAAGTGGCCGGTGTGGTGATGGAGGTCGCGCCGGGCGTCACGCTGTTCAAACCGGGGGACCGCGTGGCCGCCGCGGTGCGCTCCGGCGGCTACGCCGATGAAGTCGGCGCGTCGACCGACACGGTGTTTCACCTGCCTGAAGGCATTTCTTTCGAGGCCGGTTCGCAGTTTCCTTCGGTCTATGGAACGGCCTTCGCGGGGCTGGTTTGGCGCGCCAGGGTGCGTCCCGGTGAAACAGTGCTCGTGCATGGCGCGGCCGGCGGAAGCGGCGTCGCCGCCGTGCAGATTGCCAAGGCAATCGGGGCTCGCGTCATCGCATCAGCCGGCTCGGCGAAAAAGCTAGCAGCTGCGCGTGCCAATGGCGCCGACGAAACGCTGAATCATCGTGACGACGCGCTGCGTGACCAGGTGCTTGCGCTGACCGCGGGCCGCGGCGTCGATGTGGTGTACGACCCTGTGGGCGGCGAGATGTTTACCGAGTCGCTGAGATGCATGGCGCCTGAAGGGCGCCTTGTCTCCGTCGGCTTCGCTGCGGGTTCGATACCCGAGGTGCCCGCCAACATCCTGCTGGTCAAGAACCTGGACGTGATCGGGCTGTACTGGGGTCACTACCTCAACTGGGGCCGCCAACCCGCTGGGCAGCTGCTGCTGGACCAGGTGCGCGCGGCGTTCTCGACGATGTTTGACTGGGCACTCGAGGGCAAACTCGCGCCGCGTACGTACCGCAGTTTCCCGCTGGAAGAATTCGCTGCTGCGCTCGGCCTGATTGAGTCGCGTGAAGTGATCGGCAGGGTGGTGTTTTTGCCGCGCGCCGGCCAGTAAGGAGCATGGAGCGGGAAAATCTGACTTTGGCACTCAGGTGCGCCGCTGCAAACTGGAGATTTCAGCTGCTTGCCGTCGTGCAAGGCCCAAGAATGATCAAGTCTCGAATGATCAGCAACGACCACTTGTTGCCGAGCGCATCCAGCGCAGAACTGATGGGGAAAACGGAGCGCCAATCAAGCTGTTCAATGCTTTTTGGCGCCGCTTGTACCCCTGTTGCATCTCAAGACGTGGCTTGATTTCATGCCCGCTGCGTCGACCGTGACTTGTAGGCGCAGACCATGCTGGCGACGGCGTCATGTCTATCCGGGCTCGGAGGGTCTTGGGCGAGGCGGCAATCCCGGCTTGAAGCAGCGTTCTCGGAACCGACTGGACATCAAGCCTCGATCCTCAACAAGTCGGTCGCCAACAACACTTCGCCGTCGAAATGTGCCTTGGCCTCGGCGATCCACTGCGGCTCGGTGCCGGGTTGAGGCGGCGGCACCGGGTGATTGAGCACCAGCACCCGCACGCCGGCATTCGCAGCGGTCTTGGCCGCCTGCTCAATGTCGGAGTGGTAGTCCAGCACCTCGCGAAATCGCTGCATAGGATGTTGGGCGATCGGCGCTCGCCGGACCACTGTCTGGATGTAGACATCGGCGCCCTGGCACAGGCGGTTCAGCCCCTCGCAGGGCACGGTGTCACCGGCAATCACCACCACTTTGCCCTCGGCTTCGACCCGAAAACCCATGGTGGGATGGACCGGGCTGTGGTCGGTGGCCGCTGCGATCACCCGAAGCCCGGCCGACTCGTAGACCAGTCCTTCGGCGATCTCGTGCGCCTGCACCTGCGGCTTGTGCTGCAGGTCAGCGTGATGCGACATGCGGTAGTGCACGTCGGTGTCGAGCATGTTCAAGGTGGCCTCGGTAAACCGCTTGAAGCCTAAAGGCCCATAAGCCAGCAGCGGACGCGAATCCTGGCTGGTGATCCACCGGGTGGTGATCACATCGTTGTAGTCCGTGGTGTGGTCGCTGTGCATGTGAGTGACGAACAGCGCGGTGAGGTCGCGCGCCGTCATGCCCACTGCCGCGCCTCGCATCAAGACTGCGCGACCGCAGTCGAACAGCAGGTCGACCTTGCCGATACGCACCAGCGTGGACGGGCCAGCTCGATCAGGCACAACCAGCGGTGACCCGCTGCCAAGAATGATGACTTCGATGGGAATCCCCTTCAGTTGAGCAACCGGCAAACCCACCGAGTCTCTGGTTTGTGAATCAAGTCGCTAGCTTGTGAAATACAAGTTTACCGTCGTGGACCGAGAGATGAGAGCCATGTGCGGCTCGTTTGCCAAGTTGCTGGATCTCTGTGCCCATGCCCAAGCGCAGCATCGAACGGATCCGAGGCCGTGGCACGTCGGGATGCCAGATATGCCGAGAAGTTGGCACCGCTCTCGCAACCCGTGTGTGGTTCACGTCGGACGAGTGCAGTGCTGGCGCCAAACCTGACCTGGCGGCAGATCCGCGTTGATTTCGAGGTCAACCACCACACCTAGGGTCTCAATTCAAACCTGCTAGGACCACTGCCCGCCGTGCGGCACAGCACCTCATCAAAACGCTCAGGTCCGCATTATGGAAAACCATGACTGGCAACGTTCCATTTGCCCTTGCCAGCGCGGGCTTTCAGGCCTAAGCTTGAATCGTTCCTCGACAAACTCTCGGTCAGGTCCATGATGTACAAGCGTATCGTTTTGGCGTACGACGGTTCAGACAGCGGTCAAAACGCATTGCTGGATTGCCGGGACTTAGCCCAGTGGTCGCATGCTGAATTGGCGCTGGTGGCGGTGATGCCAACAGGGATCGGACTGGTTGCCATGGAAGGCGGCATGTTTGACACCGACATGATGGATCGCGAGAGGCAGATCATGCAAGCCAGACTGGAAGATGGTTTGCAGCGCCTGCAAAGCACAGGAAACCAGGCCAGCGGCGCGCTGCTGATGGGCGATACGGTGGAGGAAATCACCCGCTATGCCAAGAAGATGGAGGCAGACCTGATCGTGGTGGGTCACCGACACCTTGACGGTTGGGGCGCACGTTGGTGGAAGTCCTCGGTGTCCAAGGCGTTGATTACTCACGCCCATTGCAGCGTGCTGGTGGTGATCACGCGCTGAGCGGATTGCGTCCAGCGTCGGGCTCGAATGGACGGGTCGCTTGTCAAAAAATGACAAGTCCATAACGCGGACTCGCTGCATCAGCCGTGAAGTACAGCCCGTCGAGGCCGGCGCGAATGACCTTGCCCCGGGTCCGTATTCCCTAGCCACTGTCATGCGCTGGCTTGCCGGGCTTGATCGGCTCGCCAGTTTTCTTCAAACCGCATCGGGTTGCCACAGTTCTTGCCCATACGGATGCCCCTGTCCAGCAGTTCCTTGCAGGTCCGCGGCCAGCCGTAAGCGCTACGCGTCTCGAAGGCTTCATGCTTGGCGTGCACAGAACTGCTGGGCCAGATCGCCCGGAATTCCGCACCGATTGGCCTTTTGCCGCGTCGCCCAAACTTGCCCGCGGGCCGGGTGAAGTCAATCCTTGGGCAGCGGCCAACGCTCGAGATAGGTCATGTATTCCGGCTCGACGTCCACCTGCATGGTGGCCAGGAATCGCACCACTGCACAGTAGAAGGCGATGGCCAGCACCAGATCTGTCAGGTGCTCCGTGGAAAGAAGACCTTGCAGCGCGGTGAATGTTTCTGCTGAGGCAGCCCCCTGCACAGTCATTTCGCGGGCTGCGCGCAGCACCGTGCGAGCGTTCACGTCCAGCGTGGTCGGCTTGCCGGCCGTGTCGTCGATCAGCGCCTGGATATCGTCGTCCGACACGCCGAAATCATGACCGATCTTCACATGGTGCGCCCATTCATAAGGCGAGCGCGACAGCCAGCCCACCTGCAGGATCGCCAGTTCGCGCAGCCGCGCATCAAGCTTGCTTTTGTTGCGAATGTAGCCGCCCAGACCGGAGAAGGCGCGCGCCCCGCCGGGGCTATGCGTCATCAGCCGAAACAGCGCGATGTCGCGCGCCAGCAGGTCCTGATGTTCGGGCGGCAGGTCAGCGCGGGTGAGGTACGGCAGGCGGGCCATGATGGCTTGTTCCCTTTGGTGGTTGTGTGCCCCGGCTTGCACCCGCGGGCCTGGCGTGGTTTTGATTGTGACAGCGAACGAAGGCGTGAGCGAGACAAGTAGACGCCTCGACAACCGAATGACGCTGTGGCAGAGCCGGTACCGCTTGTGACCTGCCAAAGAAAGGCGCTTCGGAACCAAGGCGAGGACACATTGTCAATAACTTATTAGTAGTGCGGATTGGATTGAGCCAGCACAAGTCGGCAGCCTCGTTTGGTGAGGTTTCTTAGGGTTTCACCTGCCGGCAACATCGTCAATATTTGTCATACTAGCGCGGTAATTTCTTATCATTCCTAACCAGCAATCAAGAAAGCAACTTAGATGTCAAAGCTTGAAGAACTCATGGCCGCCCGCAAGGATCTCGAGCAGCGTATCTCCGAGGCGCAACGCGAGGCTCGTGCCAGCAGCATTTCGAAGGTGAGGGCGTTGATGGCTGAGTTCGGTCTGACCGCTGCTGATATCGGGGGCAAGCCGGGTGGGGGGCGGGTAGCCGGTGCCGCCAAGCCCAAGGGCAAGGTGGCGGTCAAATTCCACAATGCCGCCACAGGCGACAACTGGTCTGGGCGTGGTCTGCAGCCTCGGTGGCTCAAGGCTGCGCTAGCCGCCGGTGCAAAGATCACGGACTTCGCCGTCTGAAGCTCTGCTTGGGTACTTGGCGTCAACCCTTGTTGGGTTGATCGTCACGGCAAACCTGATCCTCTGGCAGGCACCGCTGCATCGCGTCGGTCTTGAAATGCCTTGATTGGGTACGCGGTGACGACGATCTACGACCTGCCATGTCATTGAGGTCGCTTCGAAAACGGATGAAGCTGAGCGCTGGTCTATCCGTCTGGTGTGACCGAGGGCTTGACGCTGAACGACCAATTGCGGCAGTTCTGGTCAGTGAGAGCTGATGTGCTCCAGCAGCAGAGCTGAGGTCTGATCGGGGAATTGGTCGACGAGGAAATGCCCTGCACCTTCCATTTCCACAAATCGGTATGAGGCTTGTACGTAATCGCGCGTGAGGCTGGCGGCCACTCGTCCCACAGTCGCGTCCTCGACGCCCCAGACATAGAGTGTCGGCACGCTGATCTTCGGAACGGCGCTGGTCGAGAGCGAGCCGGCGCGATACCAGTTCATCGCGGCCTCGATGGCGCCGGGTTCCATGAGCGCGCTGACGTAGACATCGGCCTCTAACGCAGGGACACCCTGGTTCTGCAGTGCGTTGCGCAGCGGCTTGAGTTCTGCCGCTCGCATGCGGGCGATGGCGTCGGTCTCGCGGAAGGCGCGGTGATGACGGGATCGTTCGGCCTGTGCGGTGTCTTCCTTCATGGCCCGGATGAACGCTTCGGGATGTGGTCGCGACAGGATCGATAACGAGCGCAGGCGTTGCGGATGGCGTGCTGCGATGAGCCAGGAAATCTGTCCGCCCCAGTCGTGACCCACGAGATGAAACTTCGCGGCGCCCATGGCGTCCATGAGCGCGATCGCATCAGCGACGATCAGGTCCGTGGCGTAGGCGCTTTCTTCCGCAGGCCTTGCGCCAGACGAATAGCCGCGCTGGTCGAGCGCTATCGCGCGATAGCCCGCTATTGCGAGTGCCTCGATCTGGTGGCGCCACATGTGGCGCGTTTCGGGGAAACCGTGCAGGAGCAGGACCGGCGTTGCGTTCTCTGGGCCAGCGAGATCAACCGTGAACGCCAGTTCTCCAAGCCTGATTGATTTTGTTTGCGTCATGTCTGCTCCTCGCGAATGGCATCGGTGATGCTGCGGCATCGCTGAAATTTCGAAAAACTCACCTTCGGTAGATCGACTGGCGTTTGGCTTGGCGCCAAGCGAGATCGCCAGCACCAAGTCACCGCGCGATGACGCATCAGGCGGGTTTCATCTGATGAGGATGCAACGCTGCCGCCTCTCGTACCGGACGGAATGTCAGCGCGATCACGGCCGCACAAAGCCCGATGACGAAAGCGCCGATGTACAGGCGGGAGTAGTTGCCCCAGGTATCGAACACGAAACCACCGGCGCCGGAGCCCAGCGCCATGCCCAGGCTCGCAAACAAGGTGACGGCGCCGAACATGGTGCCCATGATGCGCGGGCCGAAGGCGTCGCGCACCAGCACGGCGTACAAGGGCATGACCCCGCCATAGGCCAGGCCGAAGACGATCGCCGCGACATAAAAGGCCGGCAGCGTGTCGACAAAGACATAAGCCCCGATCGCCATCGCCTGGAGCAGCAATCCGGCGACCAGCGTCTGCTTGACGCCCTTGCGGTCAGCGATCATGCCGAAACCGATCCGTCCGCCCAGGCCGGACAGACCCGCCAGGCTGAAGACACTCACAGCCAGCATCGGCGCCACGCCGCAGAAGGTGGCATAGGTCACCATGTGAAAGATCGGTCCCGAGTGCGCCGCACAGCACGCAAAATTGGCCAGCGCAATGATCACGAACTGAGGCTTGAAAAGCGCTTGCGCCGCCGTCAGCGGGTATTGCTCGGCGGTCAGGTCACGCACCGGCGCAGCACCGGCGACCTTCGAATGCCCGGGCGGATCACGGACTAACCAGGCTGCGGGCAGCACGAGAAAGATGGCCGCGACGCCAATGATCAACATGCTGGCGCGCCAGTCATGCTGGCTGAGCAGCCAGCCGGCAAACGGTGAGACCACCATCGAGCCCATGCCCATGCCGGCCGACACCAGCGCGGCTGCGAGATTGCGCCGATGCTCAAGCCAGCCGGTGGCGACCGCGATCATTGGTGCATAAAAGCTACCGGCCGCCGTGCCGACCAGCACGCCAAAGCTCAGCTGTAGTTCCAGCAGGGTCGTGGCCCGGCTCGCGGTGATCAGCCCGGCGCAGAGCAAGACGCCGCCAAGAAGCACCACGCGACGAGCACCGATGCGGTCGCACAGCACGCCCCAGACGATCGATCCGATCCCCATGAACAGGAAGTCGATGGTGGCCACCGAAGAGATGCCACTGTGCGTCCACCCGGTCTGCTGCGCGATCGGCACCAGGAAGACCGCGAGCGACAGCATGGCGCCGATGCCGATACAGGTCATCAGCATGCCGGCGCCGACAACCACCCAGCCGTAGGACAGTTTCATAGCTTTGAATCTCTCTGGCACGCTGGGCTACCTCGTATGGATGGAGTTGGGCGAGATACCCCGCCGGGCGGTCTTCAAGCAGAGCAACGATCTTCAGCCGGACTTGCCAGGTGGGCATGAAACCCGACCACCCACACCAGCCCCGGCCAGGCCGAACTGCAACAACAGTTTCGAAAGTTTCTGAAGGTTTACGGGCAGGCCGCCGGACTCGGCCCTTTGAGCCCGCTGCCTACTGCTCAGTGTAGACGGTGTCGGTCGAACAACCGGCCGCCAAGCGCGAACCTGCAATGAGTGTCCGCAGGCCAGCGTCAACCTCAAACACTGGGTCCGTTGATTGCGGCGCAGCCGGCTAGGCCCTTTCAGGCGGCAGGCCGCTGCGCCCAAGCAGCCCTTCGATTCGGAAATATTTCAGAATTTCTCAAGGACTGAAAGTGGGCTTCATCCAAATACAGGAGATTGGGTTCCTGCCCAACCGCAAGCCGCGTCGGTCAGCCAATTGGGACAAATTCAGCTTGCTGACCTGTGTGATGTGCAAAGCGCAGCCCGAACGGCAAGGTGCCTTGGAGATGACACCTCTTCCAGAGACAGAGATAGCAGCCGAAGAGGCACTGCTGCCCTCAGCCGCCATCACGGTGCATGACCGTGAGCCACCCGATGAGCTCTTTGAGCACCTCGACCCTCGAATCACCGCGGCTCATCTTGCCCCGGCCTTGGCGATTACCCCAATAAGAATAGCCCGCGTGACGGTTACATTATGTTAACAAACAACCGTGTATGGAATGACTGGATTGCGCTGCAACGCTTGCCAGCGTGGCGCGTCTATGACCTTCGCCAACGACTCTTTGGAGACATCTGCATGACGCCTGCCGCCCTGTTACAACCCGCCTTCGCCCGTCCCATCAAGACCCTCATCGCCCTGGCGCTGGCCGCCATCGGCTTGCAGGTCAGCGCCGGCGAGGGTTACAAACTGCGCCAGTCGCCGGTGGGCGTGTTCGGTGGCGAAATGGCCGCCGGGGCCGACAACCCCGGTTTCTTCGGTACCGCGTCGCTGAGCCGGGTTCGGATCAACAAGGTCGTCGACGAAAACGGCAACAACGCCAAACCGCCGGCACTTGCGTCCATCAAGCTGAGTCCGGCGCTGCCCTACGCGGTGACCTTTCCCGTGGGCTCGCTCGATTTCCACCAGGACCAGACTCAACTGAACCTGGTAGGTGGCTACTTGACCGAGGCCACCTATGCCGACGGCCGACTGGCCTTCGTGGCAAACCTGCCGCTGATCCAGCAGAGCCGCAGTTTCACCGTCACCCAACCCTTGGGCACGGCGCTGCCCACGCCAACTGCGCCGCCCCTACTGCCGGCGCAGTTGGCGGCGATCAACGGCGGCGCACTGCAGGCCAACAACGCCGTGCAGGCCGGTGTCGCTGCCAGGAACGCCGCGGCCAGTGTCGGCGTCTCGGGCCTGGGAGACGCCGAGTTGTCCATGGTCTGGATCCGTCACCACGATCGCCTGAAAGTGGCTGCCGGCGTCTCGCTGTTCGTGCCCACCGGCAACTACGACCTGGCGCGCGACACGGCCAAAGGCCCTAACCCTGGCTTCGGCAACTTCTACACGCTGCGCCCCGGCGTGGCCGTGACCTACTCGCTCAACCCCCGGCAAACCACGTCTGACTGGGACACCGGTGTCACGGTGGGCGGGCGGCTGTCTTTCGGCATGAACAGCGTCAACAAGGACACCCAGTACCGCAGCGGCAACTTCGTCTACGCCGAGGCCGGTATCGTCAAAGTGATGGGCAATTGGGCGCTGGGCCTCAACCTGTCGGGCACCCAGCAGGTCAGCGATGACAGCGGTCCGGGCACTGTGCTGGGCCGCTACCAGAACTACGGCGCCGGCCCCTTCTTGTCGTACAAACTGCCGGGCCAGGACGCAGGCTTCAACCTGCACTACAGCGAAAACTTCGGTAGCCGCAACGCGCTGGTCACCCAGACCCTGCAATTGCGCTTCATCAAGGCCTGGTGATCGTGTGATGCAAGCCGCGCGCGCCGGCTGACGCCGAGGCAGGCAAGGGCGCATGAAGTTCCGGCAAGCTGCCCCTCTTCTATTGGCCGTTATTTTCACCAGCGCTGGCCAAGCGCATCATCGTCGGCTGACTGGCAGCCGACTCACTGACCGAGTCGTTGCCCGACTGCCTGCATGCCAGCCTGTGCCGCGCCGGCTCACCTTTCCCGGATGACTCAACGCGGTCTGATCGGCCTGCGTCATGCCATCTTGCAGGTCACTTCATCGCCACTCGGGTCAACTTCCACACGAAACGGCAGAGCCGCACGGGCTCTGTTTTGAAAAAGAGTAGCTTGCGTCGCCGTGGGACCGAGACCTGCCGCTATGAAAATGCGAGCACGCCCACGCCCAGCAGCACCAGCAGCAGGCCAACCTTCTCGGCCGTGTTCAGGCGCTCGCGCAGCAGCTTGTGCGACACCAGGTAACTGAACACCACCTCCACCATGCCCAGCGTGCGGACGTTGGCCGCCGACGTCAGCGCGAAAGCGGTGAACCAGCCGACCGATGCCAGCGCGCCGGCCGAGCCGGCCACCAGCGACACACGCCAGGCCGTGGCCGTGGCGCGCAGCGAGGCCGGCGATCGCCACACCAACCAGCCGCCCAGCAGCAGTGTCTGCATGGCCTGCGCCCACAGCACGCCCCAGCCGCCCGACAGCCAGGGCGACACGCCCGGCAATTGCAGCGACGCACCGCGGTAGCCCACGGCCGCCAGCGCAAAACCTGCGCCCGACGCCAGCCCGTACAGTGCAGCCAGCCCGGCCCAGGCGTGCACGCCGCCCGCCGCCGATGCGGCCACCGCCTTGCGTGGCACCGACAGCATCACCACGCCCGTCGTGGCCAACCCGATCGCCAGCAGCGTCACCCATCCGGGCAACTCGTGTAAAAACAGGGTGGCAAACACCGCCACTTGCAGCGCGTCGGTCTTGGAGAACACCACGCCCACCACGAAGTTGCGCTGCTTCATCGCCAGCAGCAAGAACGCCGTGGCCGCCAACTGGCTCACCGCGCCCAGCAGCACCCAGGCAAAGTAGCCCGCATGCCACACCGGCACCGGCGCTGCCGTGGCCGGCAGCGCATGCAGCGTCAGCACCCAGGCCGCAGCAAACGGCAGCCCGTACAGAAAACGCGCCAACGTGGCGCCCAGCGTGCCCGCCTGCGCCACCAGCGAGCGCTGCGCCACGTTGCGCGCCGTCTGCGCAAGTGCGGCCGCCAGCACGATGGCGATCCAGGACCAGGCAAGCACGGTGCTGGTGTCGGGGGACGTTGCGGGTGACATGTTGCTGGGAACATAGGGCCTGTGCGGGCCAGCCTTGCCGTGGCAGTGGTTCGCACCAAGCCGTCCAAGTCGGCCGACGTGTTCAGCGCTCTATGGCTGAAATCGGCGACTCCAGGCTGCTCGTCAACTCATTCTCGGGCGTTACCGCCCATTTCGTGCAGCCCGTTGACGCCGGCTGGCGTGCTGCCGGCCAGCGCGTGGCCGTGGCCGCACCACAGCTTGACGCCATGGGGAACGCCCGTGTCTGCGCGGCGTCACCGCAGTCATCGAGGCACTGCGCACCTTCTGGCGTGTCGCCGGTAGTCGGCCGCGCAACGCACTGCGGCGTGCAGGCTGAACCCGTTGTTGTTGGCGCACAGCGTCTGGTTGAAGTCCTACTCTCTCGGCATCGTCTCGCGGACGACGCTTCAGCGTCGGCGGATCAACGGTGCGCGTGGCATCGGCAAATCGGCGGAACTGCCCGATCGTGGTTTCGGTGCGGGCAATGCTGAAATTGCCCAATGCCTGCCAATCCAGCCCAGCGGGGTTGGAGGCAGACAGAGACTCGGCCAGGACGGCGGGCGACAAGCGGACCAGTGCCAGCAGAGGTGCGAAAAGCATGACCACGAGGTGTAGCCTGCGGATGGGCAGTACGTGCGCAGAGGTTGTCACGTCGGGCTTGCGGTGTGTCGATGCTGAAGCTGCCGGCCGAGCGGTTGATCAGAGCCTGGCATCGCTGCTGGCATGAGCGAAGGCCAGTTCAAGACGACGCCTCTTGTATCCGACCGGATCGAATCTTGACCATGACGCCAGACTCGGTGTTGGTGGTGCCGGCGACAGTCGCATCAAGCTCGGCAACGCCGCGGTGGTCATCGAAGCCCCGATGGATTCGGAAAATCGTCTTACATCCGCCGTTACAGCCTGGCGCGACATTCGATGCAGGCAAGAAAAAAGCACCTAGGATGTCTCTCTAAGTGCTTGATTCACAACGCTAATTTTGGCTCCTCGACCAGGGCTCGAACCTGGGACCTACGGATTAAAAGGCCGTGGGGAACGGATTTTCCTGGGACGGGTCGGGATGCTTGCATTCCATTCTATCCTTTACAAATCAACAGCTTACGTCCATAGTCGTCCTGAAGCCTCCAACACCATCTCGGCCAAAACTGGCACCAGACTGGCACCAGGAGACTCACGGACTATGGCATCTGATGCGAAATCAAGCACTGGCGAGTTGATCCGCTCGTTGCAGGGAGGGGACTTCGTTACCCTGCATAGCAGGCTGGATCGGGGGGGGCGCGCTGCAGGCTCGAAGGCTTGCCAATGGCACTGTCCAACTCTACTGGCGCTACTCCTTGGGTGGAAAAACAAATCGAGAGCCGATCGGCATCTACGACGCCTCGGCGCCGCCGAAAAAGCTGCAGCCTACGACCAAGGGATATGGCATTGCCGCGGCGCTGGAGAAGTGCCGGGAGCTTGCCGACACCCATGCGGAACATGCTCCCGCAGGCCTTCGGGAAGCCAAGGAAGAGCAGCGAAGGCGACTTGTCGCGAAGAAGGCCATTGAGATCGAGAAGTCGACATACACGCTGACAAAGCTTCTGAACACCTACGTCGAGCATCTAAAGATGCAGGGGCGGCGCAGCTATGTGGACGCCAGTGGCCTGTTCCATTCGCATGTGGCTGAAGCCTGGCCGAAAGTTTCTGATGCACCCGCAGTCGATTTGACGCCAGATCAGGTGCTGGACATGCTGCGTCGCTTGATCGAGGCAGGCAAGGGCCGAACGGCAAACAAGCTTCGATCCTACCTTCGCGCCGCCTACCAATGCGCCCTTGACGTTCGCACCACGGCGTCGATTCCTGTCGCGTTCAAGGCCTTTGGCATCGTCTTCAATCCAGCCGCACAGACCAAGCGGTCACCGCAGTTCGACCGACCGGACAAACGCCCGCTGTCGCGAGAAGAGCTGCGGATCTACTGGAAAATGATCGGATCTGTGCCCGGGATCGAGGGGGCCGCCTTGCGTCTGCATCTGCTGACCGGCGGGCAGCGGATCGAGCAACTCGTGCGTCTGCGGTGGCGGGATGTTGCCAAAGAGTCCATCACGATATTCGACGGCAAGGGCCGACCGGGACAGGGGCCTCGGTCGCACCAGATTCCCCTCACCGATGAGTCAGCAAGCGCACTCGCAGTTTTCAAGGTTACCGGCGAGTACGCCATCTCGACAACCTCAGGCAAGAAGCCGATCAGCGTCAGGACACTTGCCGGTTGGGCCCAAGTCGTCCTGGGGACATCGATTGCCGAGTTCCAACTCAAGCGTATTCGCTCCGGCGTCGAAACCTTGCTGGCAGCCAACGGCGTCAGCCGCGACGTGCGGGGCCACTTGCAGTCGCATGGTATGACTGGCGTGCAGGCCCGCCACTACGATGGCCACGACTACATGCCGGAGAAGCGCAAGGCGCTCGAGATGCTGCGGCGCGAGTTGGGCTGATGCGCCACCGCCGGCTTAAAGAGCCGGTTGGGAAGTCCGGGTGCACACCGATCTATGGAGTCGCGCGCAAAACGAACGAATGGCGTCGAGGATCAAATCGCTGTCCATTTCGCTTTGCTCCGCCGCCCGGTCGAGCCAGGCGAGTAGCCTACAACGCGGCCACTCCTGTCAACCCGCTCCCGGCCGAGGGCGGCACCACTACGGCGTAGGCGGCCATCCGACGGCTCCAGACTGGGTGCCGTCGGTCAGATTTGGAGGACGAATGTCGGCGGTCGCCGAAGCGTTGCACTCGATGCCCGTCCGAGCGACCTACCGCTTCACGTCGAACCGACCCTTTGTCTCCAGCGCCCATGCAACTGCCTCCTGAAGCCTCAAGGTTTAAAGGTCGTCCGGCACGAGCCTAGTGCGGTCCCCCCGCCCCGGCATCAGGGTCAAGGTGAGCGCTGCGGCTCGGCAAAGCCTGGTGCTGCTGGTCGCGTGCCGCGTTGTCAGGGCGCCGCCGCCAGGACCAGAACGAGCTCAGATCAAGATCTGATCGACAGCCAAGTGGTTGGCGACAATTACCTTGGGCGGCGTGCCACGAAAGTTGACGCCGGCCAGCCAAGCGAGCCTTAGAGCGACGGAAAGCGAATCGCACCTTGCGCGGGAAACTTGTACATGCACGTAACAAATAGCGGGCTGACGAGCCAGCTCTCCAGCCAGGCCCTTACCGATCGCAGGTTCTGCGTTGCAAACCATACCGGGTCCACCGAGGCGAACTGGCGGACAAAGGGCATCAATGCCAAGTCGGTGGCGCAGGGCGTGGCGCCGCCCAGGCAGGGCGCATCGTGCAGCCGAGCCTCTAGTGGTTGTAGCAGCACATCCAGCGCCCTGTCGCGGTGTGCGTCTGGCGTGAGGGACTCACTCGCGTAGCGCTGGGGGTACTTCCAGCGGTCCAGGTGACGCTTGAAGTCGCCGTCGTTGCGTTGCACCAAGTCCAGGTTTGCAGACGACTGCGCCCGCGCCCACCAGCCCTGCGCATCGGGCACGGCCAGTGCCCAGCGCAGGATGTCCCAACTCTCCTCGATCACGCTGCCATCGGGCAACTGCAGCACTGGTACCGTAGCCTTGGGCGACAAGGCCAGCAAGCTTGCTGGCTTATCTCGCAAGCTGACCTCCACCGCCTCGAAGGCCCGCCCTGCCTGCAGCAGCGCCATCCTTGCGCGCATGGCGTACGGGCAGCGGCGAAAGGTGTAGAGCCGCGGCAACTGTGGACCTGGCAGGGTGGGTGGCGCGTGCGGTGTCAGGGTCGATGAGTACATGGCTAAGGTCGGTGCAGCTACACAGGTCAACCTGGACAGAGCCCACAGGTCGCTGGAGGCAGGTTAAACCAATGGTCGCACCTCTCTGCTGTCGTGCGACACCTAAGCCAGCTGCACGAATAGCTGATTTACAGGGGCTTGAAGGGGAATGCTGACGCGACTTCGACCACCTTGCGACACCATTTACCCAGCGCGCGTCGGTTTGCGACACCAAATCAACCGCCTGCCGTTTGCCGTTCGAGCGGGCCCACCGCCTGAGGCGGCCCGGGATCGAGCCCCAGCTTGGTGCACGCCAGCATGCTTTGCTGAGGTTGCGCCTTGCGGAAGGATGGTCAGCGAAGCGGACCTCATCACTCACACCATTTGACGCGGCCACGCTGGATCAAAAAGTGCGACGGGCAGCCGTCACGCAACCACACCGAGGGTGTCAGCGTAGGGCGGCGTTGATCGTCGGTTGAGATATCCCAGCGGGGATCGGCTTCGTCGATGTCCAACCAGCCGTTCCACCGTCCTGCCGCAACCGCAAGGGCATCGAAAGCCGACGCACCAATCTTCCGCGCCGTCGCGCGCGAGCGAGCACAAGATTTCGGCGTGGCAACTTGGTCGGCAAGCTGTCCCCGACCACGAACTGCATGCGTCGCGCAGGTAGGAGCCTGGACCAGAGCCTCCGCCCTGATAGCCAACATCGGCGCGGCCTTGCAGCACGTTCGCGCTGCTGCGGAGCAGTTCAAGTCGATTGACCCGTGGACGCTGCTGCTGCGCTACATCAGCGACAAAATCGCCCCCAGACTCGGGCCGTTCAGGCCAGCAGACAGGCTGCCAGCGACAGGGTAACTGCCGGATTTAGGGTCAGTCAGCCGGGATCTACTGCCGGTCGATGCTGGCCACCTGCGGACGACCGCTGTCGCCGTCAATGAATTCCTCGTCGGCGCGAGCGAAGATCAGGTTCCAAAGTAGACCTGTCGCTCGCTGAGAATACCGCCGACGGACGGGAATGGGTCGGGTCCGGGTCTTCGATCTGCGCGCTTGAACGGCCACTTACCCGCATCAACTTGACGTTCACCTGCAAGCGTCCTTTGGTTCCGCAGCAACCGATGTCTGCGCCTGCCCGCCAACGGGCCATCCTGATGGCGGACCTCAGTTGCAGCGTTCACCACCTTGTCGCATTTCAAGGACAGTTAGCTCTTGTCCTCCAACGCCTTCTTCTCGCGCCAGATTTCCTGAACGAACGGATCGGTCACACCGTACATGCCATGCCCCCTGCGCATGATGAGGTTGGCCGCGAGCAGGTCGTTCACTACCGGCTGTATCTCCTCAACGCGCACTTCTCTGCCGATGACCTTTGTGTGGTCGGCTGCAGCCTCGGCAGAGAACACTCCGCGTACATCACCGTCCGTCGAAGCGATACGCTCGAAGATCGCCGTCGCGAGGCCGCCAAGCTGCTCCACCTTCATCAGCTCGATATCGGCGGCAGTTGACCGAAGCGTCGCTGCGATCACCGGCAGGTGCTCGTCGGGGTTACCACCCTGCGGCAGACTGCGATTCAGTTGCCGAAGCGCCTTGAGCAGTTCCTCTGGCCGGTTGCCCAAGGTTGCGAACGCTTGGACCACGACCGCAAGAGACGGCAGTGGCGCAGCGCCTTCCCGAACAAGTCGTTTCATCAGATGCTCGACGTAGTCTCCGGTCAGCACTGGGTACGGAACCGACGTAGCCCCTGCGAACGCCTGGTTCCTCCGAGCCGTCAGTTCGCTCACCAAAGCGCGGTGTGAACCTGTTCCGATGAAGATGAAGTGCCCCGGCGTACTAGGGCGCGAGTTGATCGCATCACGCGCCGACTTGAGTGCCAGCAGCATCTGGTTCCCATCGTCCGACGTGATGGCGTGCTGCACTTCGTCGACGATTAGCACGACGTTCGTCTTGGCCTGGTCGACAACTTCCGTGAGGGCCTGCGCGAGCGTCGGCCCACCCACGGTCCCAACGCTGTCTAGCTTGAACCCGAACTTGAATCCGAATGCCCCTTCGTCGGCGCCGCCAACACGTTTCAGCTTCTGCAAGATGCTCGATGCTGGCGTCTGAAGCTCCGCGAGCGTCTTCCTCACTGCGGCAAGCACCAGCACCGCCGGATTCGTCTGGGTGTCGCTCCACAGGTCCACGTAGATCACGAGTGCTCCGGCCTCCTCCAGTGCGGGTATCAGGTCGTTGACGAGGAACGTGGTCTTGCCAGTGCGGCGCAGGCCAGACAGGAACAGGCCTGACCGAAGGCCCTCATCGAGAACACCAGGGCTGAGAAGCTGCTTGGCCATCTGGACAGCCAGACCGGGACGACGGTAGATGTTGCTCATCGGGTTATGTAATTTTATTCCGTTGCAATAATTATAGTCCGATGATAAAAGTGCATAGGCATCCCAAAGCAGGCGGCCCGCTCCCGCTGCCCTGCTGTCCAAAATGCCGTGCAATCAAAGACCGCTGCGGATTTCTTCGCCTTGAAGCAGGGACATGCACTGCGTACGAGCTTCAACGAGACTGAGCCAATCAGCGCATTTCACAATACGGAAAAAGTGCCAGTAATGGTGTCGCAAAGCTTCTGAAAGAATGTCGCACGACACTGCCTAGCGCATCGCTGGACAACAACCACCTTGAGAACCTGATGCGGCCTTGGGCTATGGGCGAAAGGCGAGGCTCTCAGCCCGCGCGTCAAGGCCGACGCTATTCTTTGCACGGATGGCTCGGCAGCGATGGCGGCGACCGCCAAGGAAATGGGCGTGCACCACGAAGCCATGAATCTGAGTGCAGGCGAACGCGTGCGCGGGCCCTGGCACATCCAGAACGCCAACGCGTATCACGGCAGGCTCAAGGGCTGGATGCATCGCTTCAGAGGGGTGGCCACGTCGTATCTGGAAAGCTACCTGGGATGGTTCCGCGCGCTCGACCGGGCCACCACCCGCAGCCGGGCCCCGTTCCCTCCCATGCTGAGACTGGCCTTGGGGCTCGAGGGTTGATGGCGTCATCATTTAACGCGCAAAGAGCCACAATGCCGCCACAGGCGATAGCTGGTCTGGGCGTGGTCTGCAGCCCCGGTGGCTCAAGGCTGCGCTGGCGGCAGGTGCCAAGGTCACGGACTTCGCTGTCTGATTTCCTGCCCGGGTACTTGGCCCTTGGGCGTCAACCCGTGTCGGGTTGATCGTCACGGCAAACCTGATCCACTAGCGCACCGATGCATCGCGTCGGCGCTGAACTGCCTTGATTGGGTGCGCGGTGACGACGATCTACTTCTTGCCCGGACATGGCGGTCGCCTCGACCGCGGATTGGGTCGAGC
>JBILYN010000413.1:0-4086 GCA_044377715.1 Aquabacterium sp. | reverse complement strand
ACGACGACAGCCTGACGCTGAAGATGGGCGGCACCGAGATGACGGTAAACCAGGACGGCGATGTGCAGATCAAGAGCGCCGGCAAGATCGAGATCAAAGGCGATGCCGACATCAGCCTGGAGGCTGGCGGCAACTTGACGCTCAAGGCCCAGGGTAGTGTCAAGGTCTCGGCCGGCAGCTCACTCGATCTGGAAGGCACGGCCGCTGCCAAAGTCAAGGCGCCAGCCATCACCTTGGCCGGCAATACCCAACTCAGCCCAGGATGAGCACGATGCCAGGTTCCCCCGTCTCCATCGGCTGCGCGGTCTTGCTGACCCCGGGCGCCGCCGGCCCGCCCGACTCCGGCTTCATCACCACGGTGTTGCAGACTTGCGCGACGGTCGGTGGCCTGCCGCTGGCCACCTCCGGCAGCCTGTGCCAGATGATCAATTCACTGTCAGGCGTGCCCTATCCCTTGCCGATTGGCCAAGGGGGCTCGACCAGCGTGCGGGTCAATGGCCAGGCCCTCGTTCGCATGGGTGACCAGATCCCGTCCGGCCCCGGCGTGATGATGATCCTGGGGCCACCTGCCGCCCCCTTCGTCACCGATACCGGAGCCCCGTGATGGCCGCCCTGCGCCGCACGCTGGAAACTCTCAAGCCTTACCAGGGTCGAGACCTGGAATTGCGGTACGCGCTGCGTCAGGGTTTTTTCGAAGACGCTGATTTGACTGCCGCGCGCAGCCCGCAAGGTGGTCTGCAGCGTGACATCACGCTGATCGACGGCATCGACAACCTCACGCAGGCCCTGGCGAACCGCCTCAAGACTCGCCGGGGTGAGCTGGCCGCGCTGGGCCACCCGACTTACGGCTCGCGCCACCACGAGCTGCTGGGTGAGCCCAACGTGGCGCGCACGCGCAACCTGATCAAGCTCTACGTGCTGCAGGCGCTGCGCGACGAGCCGCGGATTAAAAAAGTGCTGGACGTCAAGGTCAGCGCCGAGCACCAGCCGCCGCGTGACAGCGTGCGCATTGAACTGACCGTGCGGGTGCTGGGTCAACCCGCGCCCTTGAACCTGGTGCTGCCGTTTTCGCTGGAGCTTGCGTTGTGACCTACGCTGCCGAACCCTATGCCCAGTTTGTCGACGACTTGCTGACTTCGCTGACCGGCGGTGAGGTGCGTGAGCAGTTTCGCTTCCTGCCCGAGCAAGCGCCGTTCCGGCTGGCCTCCCCGGCCGCCGTGCTGCCCGACACGGTGCGTGTGCACGGTTTGGTGGACAGCCAGTACACGCGATTCCGGGCCGGCACCGATTACCAGAAGCTGGGTGCCGACAAAACCCTGGTCTGGCTGGCCGCCGGGAGCGGCGTCGCGCTGCCCGATGCCGGCAGCGTGTTCTTCGTCAACTACGAGCACCAAGGCAGCAACCCGCAGCTCACCGACCGCAACCCCGGCAGCGTCACCCGCCTGCTGGCTGAGAGTTTTGCGCGTGAATACGCCGTGTTGTCGCGTCAACTGGAGGCGGTGTACCAATCGGCTTTCCTGGACACCGGCGGCGGCCGCGATCTGGAGCAGCTCGCCGCGCTGGTGGGTGTGGCGCGGCGGCGGCGTTTGTCGGCCACCGGCAGCGCGCTGTTGCGCCGCAACAGCCCGGCGCCGGCCGACATCTTCATCCCCGCCGGCACCCGGCTGTCGACCGACCAGCCGCCGGCCGTGGCTTTCGAGACCAGCGAAGACCGCACCCTGCAGCGTGGCAACCTGTCGGTCGAAGCACCCGTCGCCGCACGCGTCAGCGGTGCGCTGGGCGTGGTGGCGGCCGATGCGATACGGGTGATCGACCGGCCCATCCTCGGCATCGACAGCGTCAGCAACCCGCAGGCCACACGCTTTGCCGGTGCCGACGAGACCGACGAGCAACTGCGCGAGCGCTGCCGGCGCGCGCTGGAGACCTCGGGGGCGGCCACCACCGGCGCGTTGTTGGGGGCTTTGACCACCTTGCCCGGGCTGCGCGAGAAAGACATTCGCATCGCCGAGGATTACCTGGCCCACCCCGGCGTCGTCAAGCTGAGCATCGCGCTGCCCGAAATGAGCGCGGCCGAGTTGGACAGCGCCAAGCGCCAGGCGATCGAGTTGATCGAAGCCACCCGGCCGCTGGGCGTGCGGGTGGAGCACAACATCGATGCGTCGCGGCCGCTGGGCCCCGCCACGCCGGGCGGTGGGGCGGTTGCGGTCAACCCGGCGCTGGGGGACCCGGCCAACGTTGGCATCGCCGACCCCGCGAAGTTGCTGCTGCCGGTCAACATCGATCTGGTGCTCACGCCGATCACGCTGTCGCTGTCGGCCGACGAGCGTAACAAGCTTATGCAGCGGGCTGATGGCGTGGTGGCCAACTTCGTCAAGGATGCCGGTATCGGCGAGACCCTGGTCTACAACCGGCTGGTGGCGGGATTGATGGCGCTGGACGGTGTGCTCGACGTGTCGCTGGCGCTGTACCCCGAAGGCAAGACGGCACTCGACGGCCGCAAGAACCTGATCGCCGACAACCCGAACGCGCGTCCGGTGCGTGGCCAGGTCGACATCAAGATCGGCGGCTCGCTGATCCTGATCGACGTGGCAGTCAACGTGGTCTTGCAAGGTGCGGCGCTGGCCGCGCCCGACGCCAGCGCCCCGCGTGGCGCGGCGCTGGCCGACATCGCCGAGAAGCTGAAGAACTTCGTGGCCACGCTGGGCACCCAGACGCTGACGGTGGCGCTGCTCAAAGGCCAGCTCACCGGCTCTGACACCTACACCGTGTCCGACCTGCACTACAAGGTCGAGTACATGGAAGCCGGTGTGCGCGTGCACCAGCAAGATGTGGAGCTGCCGCTGTCCGGACTGGAGCGGCTGTGGTTGCACGGGGCGTCGCTGTTGAATCCGGTGGCCGTATGACGCCGCGTGCCCAAACCATCCTCGCCCGCTTCCCGGCGCATCTGGAGGCGGCCCGCCCCGGCAAGCTGCTGGGCGAGGTGGTCGATGCGCTGGCCATCGACCTGGATGTGCTGTCGGCGCGGATGGCTGCGGTGCGGCGCGCGCACCGGCTGGCCGAGGCCGACGATCTGACCGACTTGCTGCTGATCGCCGCGCGCCACGGTATCCGACCGGGTGAGCTGGACATCGTTTTTGAGCGCTTTGCCAAGGTCAGCACGCTGGCCAGCGCGCTGAGCACAGCGGTCACGCCGGCGGCGCGGGAGGCTGCCGCCGAGGACTTGCTGGACTTGTGGGGCCTGAGCCTGCCGCATCCCCGACTACCGCTGTTTGCGCCGCCCGGCGCCCCGGCCGACTTGGCGGCGGCCGCCACCCGCTTGTTGGCCGCCGCCGCCCAGGCAACGCGCCAGGCCGCGTTGCTGGACGCGCTGCGCCAGCGCATCGGCCGCCTTTGCGCACTGCACGCCGCCGGCAACGGCACGGTGGCCTCGGTGATCAACGCCGCCGCCAACGCGCTGGACTTGCAGATCGGGCCCATCGTGCACAGTGCTGATCGTTATTGGCATGCTGCGCCGGCCGCCGATGCGCTGACGATCTCCCCCGGTGTGGCCGATCCGCTGCCACCAGCGCAAGAGTTCATCGGCCTGGAAGAGAACCCGCTGTGGCGCATGGTCACGGACAGCATCGATCGGCATCACGCCGAGCGGTGGTCGCTGCTGCGGCGCGGCTTCGAGCGCAGCTTGTTGCAGGTGCGGATCAGGGCGGCGGACGCCGGGCGCACGATCGGGCCGATGCTGGTCAACCGCGACGAAGGCCACGGCGTGGGTTTTGTCGGCCCGGTTCCTGCCGGCCAGACCCTCGTTTTCACCGAGGAAGGCCGCGCGCTGCTGGACGGCGCCGACGCCACCTCGTTCGCTTATGCCTGGCAAGGCGCTTGTTTTGCCGGCACCGATCTGGACGCCAAGCGCGACTTCGCTTTTGACGGCCCGGCGCTGGCGGCCGAGCAACGCCCGGCCCGGTTTGTCACCACCGTGCCAGCCGGTGCGCTGGACCGCGAGGCGGTGTTTCCGCATGCCGGCCAGAGCTTGCCGATGCCCGGCATCGCCGTGGGCAGCACGCGCCTGGCCTATTTCGCCCAGCAGGCGCA
>JBILYN010000412.1:0-4088 GCA_044377715.1 Aquabacterium sp. | reverse complement strand
GCGCGAAGCCACGGCAGTGCGCAGCGTCACGCCCCGCAGCCGGGCCGCGCTGTTCGACGCGTCGGTATGGGCTGCGGGCCTGGGCCAGACCGAGGCGGTGGCCGGCGAGGTGTCGCTGTCGTGGATGGAGCGGCGCGCCTTTGCCGCCCGGCTGCTGATCCCGGGGCGCTTCCGTCATTGGCGAGAAGCCACTGACGCCGATGCCAGCCAGGTGTTGCGCCGCGTCTCGCGCGCACTGCAGCGCTTCCGGCCGGCCGGCGTGGCATTGACAGTTGAGTTCATCGACGAGCGCTGGGTGCTGGGCCAGGGCGTGCTGCCGGGTGGCGCCGTCCCCGATCCGATCACCGCGCTGCGCTCGGCCACGGCACTCTGGGATCCGCCCGAAGCCCCGGTGGCCTGACCGTGAACGTGAACGTGAACGCTGACCCCTTGAAGCCCGCCAGACCCTCACCGCAGGACTCTTTCCAGGAGCGCCAACCCCATGAAGCTCAACCCCCCGTTCATCAAGAAGACCGTGCAGCCCGGCGACCCCTTGGCCGCCCAGGCCTGGAACGATGTGATCGTCGCGGTCGATACGCTGTTCAGCTTCATCGAAGCGTCCGAAGCGGCCAGCGTCAAGGTGCAGATTGCCAATGCCGGCATCGATCTGCGCTCGGCACGCGTCACCGCCACCCGCGATGACGGCATCAGCACCGAGGCGGTCGACCCCGTGGGCGACGGCACGCTGCACACCTTCCCGGGACTCAAGCCCGGCGCCTACAAACTGCGCGCCGAAGCGCCGGGGTTTGATGCGGCCAGCGTCGATGTGGTGGTGCCGCCCGATGGCAACCTGGCCACCCAGAACATCACCTTGTTGGCGCGCGGCAGCTTCATGCCGGCGCTCTTCGGTCTGCAGTTGGCGGCCGCGCTGGTGCAACTCGGCAAGCAGAGCATTGCCGTCAGCAACATTCTCGATGTCACTGGCACGGTGGTGCCGGTAGCCTCGCCGGGATCGGCCTACAACCAGTCGCTGGTGCTGATGCAATTGCCACCGCTGGGCGTGCCGGTGGCGCCGGGTGAATCGGCGCAGCTGGTGATCTCCGCCGCGCTGCAGGCCGAGGCCTCGATCGAATTGCCGTCGCTGGCCGGCCTGACTTTTGCCGAGGCCAGCAAGGCGCTGGAGGCGCTGGGCCTGAAAGTGGGCAAGTCCTTCACCAAGCAGCCGCCGCGCGTCGCCTGATTCGTCCTCATCGTCCGTCCCCGTCCACTTCAGGAGCAAACCACCATGGCGCTCAACATCAATCCCGCCGCCACTGCGCTGCAAGCCGCGCAGAAGACCACCGGCCTGATCCGCCAGACCAGCCAGGCCGCTACGCCGGTGCTGATCGACCTGAGCCCGCAGCCGGCCCAGGCCAAGGTGGTGCGCGAGGGCTTCCAGGTGCCCACCGTTGCGCTCAATCCGGCCAAGGCCAGCTTCTTCATCGACAACCTGACGCTGATCGATGTCAAGCAAGAGCCGCGGGTGGTTTCGCAAAGTGTTCCGGCCGGTACCAAGGTGCTGCCCGGCCAGGCGGTCGACCTGGTGCTGGCGCTGACCCGCGACATCCCGATCGACATCTTCGAGCTGCCGCACCGCGACCTGAAGAACCAGCGCCTGAACTTGCTGACCGACGGCATCCTGCAAGACAACGCGGTGCGCCAGACCTTGCTGAAATACGCGCTGCCAGCGGATGTGCCGACCAGTGAAAAAACCGCGCTGGTCGCGCAGTTTGCGCAGCAAGGCATCACCATCGACGAAGGCAACGCCGACACCGGTTTTGCCGCCGCTTTCAGCACCGTGCGCAGCGCTCTGGCTTTCCGCTGAAACCCGGCCATGCCCGTTTTCTTCGAAGATGTCCTGGCGGGATTTGCCGCGGCCGAGCCGCTGGCCAAATCGTTTCTGGTCGATTCGCTCAGCGCCGACTTCAGCTTCATCTACCTGCCTTATCTGGGCACGACCGGCGTCAGCGAAGCGGCGCTGGCGCCCGCGTTGAGCTTGCCGCGCAACACCTTGGTCAAGCGCTTCGACCTGGTGGTGAGCGCCAGCCGCGCCACCCGCACCCCGGCGCAGGCGGCCGGCCAGGTGCGGGCCTACGACAACGCCGGCGCGCACACCGTGATCATCGATTTTGGCGTGCCGCGCACCGTGTCGAGCGTCGGCGTGGCCAGCGGCTCGGCGCTGAAAATCCACAGCGTGGCGGCCTGGATCGGCGCCAAGTTCGACGATCCGTTCTTCGGCGTCCTGATCGGTCCGCCGCTGCCGGTGAGCGCGGCGCGCTTCCGCTCCGAGGTGCGCACCGAGCGCTTGCTGGTCACGATCTCCAGCGCTGCCAATGCCACCACCATCGGCGCCGATCTGGAGCTGGAGCTGCCCGAGCTGCCCACCGATCTGGCCCTGCGCATCAACGACGGCGCGCCGGTGTGGACCCACCCTGGCGCGGCGCAGGCCAACAACAGCGAGGCCTTGAGTTACGACAGCTTCAACAAGAACGGCCAGCGCCTGGTGTCGCTGACCGATGCGCTCAATGCCCTGTTGGCCGATCCCCTGGCCAGCGACGCGGTGGCCCTGAACATCACGCTGTCGGCCAAAGTGCCGGGAGTGCTGAGCCTGGCCGAGCAAGCGCGCGAGCTGTGGCGCATCCACCGGTTGGATTTTGCCGGTGACACCAGCACCACGCTGGCTTTTGCCGCTGAAGGCCGGTTGCCGCTGGTTTTGTCCTTGCCGCCGCCGGCCAGCGGACTGCGCCGGGTGATCAAGGAGCTGCGCCTGACCGCACTCGCGACCCCCACGCCCGGCCCCGACCGGGTGCTGCCACCCGAGGGCCCGGCGCTGGCGCTCAGCCTGACCGATGGCGGCTTGCTGGCCGACCTGGTGCTGGACCCGGACCGTGCCGCGCTGGTGCGGCTGCCAGCCACGCCGCAGTTGGCCGTGTTGACCGGCTTGCGCCTGCCGCTGGCCGCCGGGGCGGACGGTGCCGAGTTGCGCGTCGTGCTGTGGGGCAATGCGCTGACCGGGCCGGGCGCCAACGAGCCCGATCAGCCGCTGCCCGGCGGCACCAGCGAGCCGGTGACTCTGCCTGGAGGTGCCGGCAGCGCCAGCTCGGCCGATCAAGGCTGGATCAGCGTGCGCTTTGCCAAGCCGGTGACGCTGGACCCCCTCAACCCACCGTGGGCCGCGCTGCTGGTGGCGCGTGGCAGCCTGAGCTGGGCGCTGGCGCGGCGCAGCGAGGCGGCGGGATGCGACCTGCGGCGTGGTGCGCCCAACGGGCCGTGGCGGCCGCTGCCGGCGGCCTTTGCCAGCCCGGCCGGCGTGCTGGACGCTTGCGGTCGGCTGCGCCGCATCGGCCGTGCGCCCCAGGCCACACCGCTGCCGCCATGGCGCTTGTCGCTGGAGGGCGAAGCGCTCAGTGTGCCGGTGAGCGCCACCGCCAAGGGCGCGGCGATCCGCTTGCTGCCCAGTGGGGGTGCCGGCAGCCAGTTGTCGGTGCTGGCGTTTGGCGCCGGCAGCCTGAGCCTGCGCGACATCGATGTCATCTGGGCCGAAGTGCCCTGACCGTGAGCTGGCCCCTGGCCGATCACGCAACCCAAAGGACTCTGACCATGGCCGATGATGCCCGCAGTCAATTTGTCGACGGCCTGCGCGTCACAGCCGACCATCTGCAGCACTTGCAAGACCGCTTGCGCGAATCGCTGCTGGACTTGCGCCGCAGCATCGGCCTGGGGCGGGTGGCCTGGGGTTTGCGCGTCACGCTGGACGCTGGCGATGTGCTGCTCGATCCCGGTGTGGCGTTTTCGCGCAGCGGCGTGCGTCTGGCGGTGGACGCGCCGCTCAATCTCGGAACGCTGGCCTTGCCGGCCCGGGTGGTGGCGCGCGCGGCCAACAGCGATGTGCAGGCCTTGCGCGTGGGCGCAACGCCGACCCTGATCAAGCTGCTGACCAGCGTCAGCCTCGAAGCCGACGATGGCAGCGCGCTGGACGACGATGCCTTGCTGCTGGCCACCCTCACCCAGGCTGGGGGCGGCCCCACCGTCAGCCAGCCCGGCGAACTGTTTGCCGCTGCTGGCCGCCA
>JBILYN010000205.1:0-8188 GCA_044377715.1 Aquabacterium sp. | reverse complement strand
TTGTTTGTCCCGGGGGGAGGGCCGAAGGCGCTTCGGGGGGATTAGCTAAATGCTTGAATGCCGGTGATCGCCCGGCCCAGGATCAGCGCATGCACGTCGTGCGTGCCCTCGTAGGTGTTGACCACCTCGAGGTTGACCATGTGGCGGATCACGCCGTATTCGTCCGAGATGCCGTTGCCGCCCAGCATGTCGCGTGCCATCCGCGCGATGTCCAGCGCTTTGCCGCAGGAGTTGCGTTTCATGATCGAAGTGATTTCGACCGACGCGGTGCCGGCGTCCTTCATCCGGCCCAGTTGCAAGCAGCCCTGCAGGCCGAGCGTGATCTCGGTCTGCATGTCGGCGAGCTTTTTCTGGATCAGCTGGTTGGCGGCCAGCGGCCGGCCAAACTGCAGGCGGTCCAGCACATACTGGCGGGCGCGGTGGAAGCAGTCCTCGGCAGCGCCCAGCGCGCCCCAAGCGATGCCGTAGCGCGCGCTGTTCAGGCAGGTGAACGGGCCTTTTAAGCCGCGTACGTCGGGGAAAGCGTCTTCCTCGGGGCAGAACACCCCGTCCATCACGATCTCGCCGGTGATCGACGCGCGCAGACCCACCTTGCTGTGGATCGTCGGCGCGCTCAAGCCCGCGGCACCCTTGTTCAGGATGAAGCCGCGGATCGCGCCCTCGTCGTCCTTGGCCCAGACCACAAACACATCGGCGATCGGCGAGTTGCTGATCCACATCTTGGCGCCCGACAGGCTGTAGCCGCCGGCCACCTTCTTGGCGCGGGTGACCATGCTGCCGGGGTCCGAGCCGTGGTTGGGCTCGGTCAGGCCGAAGCAGCCGACCCATTCGCCGCGCGCCAGCTTGGGCAGGTATTTCTGCTTCTGCGCCTCGGTGCCGAACTCAAAGATCGGCACCATCACCAGCGAGGACTGCACGCTCATCATCGAGCGGTAGCCCGAATCGACCCGCTCGACCTCGCGCGCCACCAAGCCGTAGCAGACGTAGTTCAGGCCCGCGCCGCCGTAAGCCTCGGGGATCGTCGGCCCCAGCAGCCCCAGCGCGCCCATCTCGCTAAAGATCGCGCGGTCGGTCTTCTCGTGCCGGAAAGCCTCCAGCACCCGCGGCGCCAGCCGCTCCTGGCAGTAGCTGTTGGCGGCGTCGCGCACCGCGCGCTCGTCGTCGCTGAGCTGGGCGTTGAGCTGCAGCGGGTCGTCCCAGATGAATTTGGCGTGGCTGGCCATGGCGGATGTCCTGTCGGTGGCTTGAGGGGTTGGCAACGCTGGCCTCGCGCCACTCGGGCGCGCCAGCGCTGCCGCGCTTGATGGACGAACGATAGCAAGACCTGCGCGGCGATGGCTGGCGCGTGGACGACAGGTGGGTGGCTGGTCGGCGCTACCGCCAGTGTTCAGGTCGCCGAACCACTGGCGCAGATCCACGGCATCGTCTACCAGTGGAAGAGCCACATGCTGCTCGAGGGCACATCGCTCTTGGCCACGGGTGGCCAGCCGGCTGAAGGGGTCAGCGCGCCATGGCAGTTCAAGAACCTGACCTGGGACGCTGCGGGCCACGCCAGCGTGGACATCGTTGCGCACGCAGCGCTGGCGTTTCAGAACGCCGGCTTCGAGCTGGGTTTCGGCACATCGACGGGCGCGGTTTTCACCGCAGACGCCGCGTTGCCTTCGGACTGGTCGATGATGTCGAACATCGACCCCGCCGACGGCCACTTGCTGGTGGCAGGTTTTGGCCTGAGCAGCGCGATTGCTGCGGGCGATGTCAAGCTGGGGACGGTGACCTTCGAGACTGGCGCGCTGGACCATGCCACGGTGCAACTTGTCAGCGGTGCGGTGGGGGACGCTGTGGCCAGCAGCTACGGATGGTCGATGGCGCGTGACATCAGCGATGTGCAGGGCGGTTTCACGCTCAGCGATTTGGTGCCTGGTGCCAACGCGGTCACGGCCAGCCGCGCGACCACTGACAGCGGCAGCGCGATCACTTCATCCGACGCGCTGGCGGCTTTGCGGATCGCTGTTGGCATGAACCCGAACCTTGACCCCGACGGCACGGGCCCATTGACGGCCTTGCCGGTGTCGCCCTACCAGTTCATCGCGGCCGACGTGGTGGGCACAGACGGCCGCGTCACCAGCGCGGATGCGCTGGCGATCCTGCGCATGGCGGTGAAGATGCCGACCGCGCCGGCCAAGGAGTGGTTGTTCGTCGAAGAGAGCCGCGACTTCTGGGACGAGACCGCAAGCAAGTTCACGCTCGACCGCAGCCATGCGAACTGGGATCACGCGATCAGCGCGAGCGTGCAGTCCGACCAGGCGCTGAACCTGGTGGGCGTGCTCAAGGGCGATGTGAACGGCAGTTGGGCGGCACCCGCGGGCAGCGTGGACCTGAATGCGATCTCGCCCCAGTACTTCACGGCACTGCATGACCAAATCGGCATGCCGGTGGCTCAGTTTGGTGTTTATCCCTAAAGGCTGACGCTCGCCTGTAATTCATCCCAGGGCGCCGCCAGCCTGCGCCCTTCGCGCAGCAGCAGACCCGCGGCCTCCAGTGCGGCGACATCGCCATGCACGTTTTTCGGATCGCGTTGCAGCGTTTCGGCCAAGGACCGGGTGCTGGCGGCGCCATGCTGGTGCACATGCCGCAGCAATTCCAGCCGTCGAGGCGACAAGGTGGCGAGCATGGCCTCCAGGTCAAGGAAGGTGACATGCGTCTCGTCCACCGCATCGCCTTGCTCGGCGCGATGCCAGGCGTCGACGAAGCGTTGCCCCATGGCCATGAGGCTGGCGTCGCAAATCTGCTTCTTCTTCACGGCGTTCTTCTCGTCGGCGACGAATGACCAAAGCTTTGTCCGATTCTCCACCCAGCCCGCCCCGGTCTGGCTGCGCCCCGCTAGAATCTGGTTGAATCAACCAATAGATCCAACCTGTCGAGGCGTATTGTGGAATCCATCGGTCTTTTTGAAGCCAAGACCCATCTGTCCGAACTGATCGCCCGCGCTGAGCGCGGTGAGGAGGTGGTGATCACGCGCCACAACAAGCCGGTGGCCAAGTTGGTGCCGATTGGGCGTGCGCTGGGCGATAGCGCGCTGCGCCGCGAGGCTGCGCTGGATGCACTGCAGGCTTTTGAGGCCATCGAGCTGCCGGGTGTCTCGCTGGCCGAATTGATCGGCGCTGGTCGCGCCTGATGGTCGGCACGCCCAAGCCGGCCGAGGCTGCGCCCGAGTTGGTGGTGCTCGACGCATCGTTCGTGCTGCGCTATGTGCTGCACACCGATGCGCCGCGCCCGCACCCGCGTGGTCTGCAGTCGCTCAAGGGTTGCGAGCTGATCGTGCCCGCGCTGTGGAATGCCGAGGTGGCCAATGCGCTGGTGCAGGCCGAACGTCGAGGTGCTGCATCGCCTGACCGCATCGGTGCGGCACTGGCGGCGATCCAGGCGCTCGACCCGGCGGTCGATGGCCACCCGGTGGACGTAGCGCGAAACCTCGAGTGCGCTCGAGCCCATGGATTGAGCGCTTACGACGCGCTGTACTTCGAGCTGGCGCTGCGCCGCAAGGCCGCGCTGGCTACTTACGATGCCGAGATGATCGCCGCCGCGCCGCGCGCGGGCATCAGGCTGTTTCCGAAATCGCTGGCCGTCCAGGCCTGAACCTAGCAAGAGACAAGACCATGAAAGCCTCTGAAATCCGCGCCACCTTCCTGAAGTACTTCGAGTCCAAGGGCCACACCATCGTGGCCTCGTCGCCGGTGATCCCTGGCGACGACCCGACGCTGCTGTTCACCAACGCCGGGATGAACCAGTTCAAGGATGTGTTCCTGGGCTTCGACAAGCGCCCTTATTCGCGCGCCACCACCAGCCAGAAGTGCATACGCGCCGGTGGCAAGCACAACGACCTGGACAACGTCGGCTATACCGCGCGCCACCACACCTTCTTCGAGATGCTGGGCAACTTCAGCTTCGGCGACTACTTCAAGCGCGACGCCATCGGCTACGCCTGGGAGTTGTTGACGGTTCACTTCAAGCTGCCTGCCGACAAGCTGTGGGTCACCGTCTACGCCGACGACGACGAGGCCTACGACATCTGGCACCAGCAGATCGGTGTGCCGGCTGAGCGCATCGTTCGCATCGGCGACAACAAGGGCGCGCGTTATGCGTCAGACAACTTTTGGATGATGGGCGACACGGGGCCTTGCGGGCCTTGCACCGAGATCTTCTACGACCACGGCCCCGAGATCGCCGGCGGCCCGCCGGGATCGCCCGGCGAGGACGGTGACCGCTACATCGAGATCTGGAACAACGTCTTCATGCAGTTCAACCGCACCGAAGACGGTGTGATGCACCCGCTGCCCAAACCCAGTGTGGACACCGGCATGGGCCTGGAGCGGCTGGCAGCGGTGTTGCAGCATGTGCACAGCAACTACGAGATCGACTTGTTCGCACAGTTGCTGGCGGCTGCCAAACAAGCCGTTGACACGGCTGGTGCGGTCGATTGCGACCCGGCTTCACCGTCTCTCAAGGTCATCGCCGACCACATCCGCGCCTGCGCTTTCACGGTCACCGACGGCGTGATCCCGGGCAACGAGGGCCGAGGCTATGTGCTGCGCCGCATCGCCCGCCGCGCGATCCGCCACGGCTACAAGCTGGGCGCGCGCAAGCCTTTCTTCCACCGCTTGGTGGCAGCGCTAGACGCCGAAATGGGCGAGGCCTATCCCGAACTGCGCCGTGCTGCGGCGCGCGTCACCGAGGTGCTCAAGGCCGAGGAGGAGCGCTTCTTCCTGACCATCCACCACGGCATGGAGATCCTGGAAGCCGCGCTCGCCGGTGGCACGAAGGTGATCGACGGCGACACCGCATTCAAGCTGCACGACACCTTCGGCTTTCCGGTCGATCTGACGGGCGATGTCTGCCGCGAGCGCGGCGTCACGGTCGACGGCGCGGGGTTCGATGCGGCGATGAACCGCCAGCGCGCGATGGCCCGCTCGGCGACCAAGTTCAAGATGGCCGCTGGCCTGCATTACGACGGCACGCCGACCGCCTTCCACGGCTATGAACACCTGGCCTGCGAGACAGCCAAGGTCACCGCGCTCTATGTCGACGGCGCGACCGTGGCCAGCGTCAAGGCTGGCGACGACTGCGTGATCGTGCTTGACCAGACCCCGTTCTACGCCGAGAGCGGCGGCCAAGCCGGTGATTCGGGCGAACTGCGCAGCGCCACAGCGCGCGTGCTGGTCGAGGACACCAGCAAGATCCAGTCTGACGTGTTTGGCCACGAGGGCCGGGTGATGGAGGGTGTGATCTCGGTCGGCGATCATCTGGCGGCCCGCGTCAACGCCGAGCAGCGTGCCCGCACGGTGCGCAACCATAGCGCCACGCACTTGATGCACAAGGCGCTGCGCGAGGTGCTGGGCGACCATGTGCAGCAAAAAGGCTCGCTGGTCAATGCCGATCGCACCCGTTTCGACTTCGCCCACAACGCGCCGGTCAGCGACGCGCAGATCCGCCGTGTCGAGTCCATCGTCAATGCCGAGGTGCTGGCCAATGCCGCGGCCTCGGCCCAGGTGATGGCGCTGGCCGACGCTCAGAACAGCGGCGCGATGATGCTGTTCGGCGAGAAATACGGCGAGACAGTGCGGGTGCTGACGATAGGCTCGAGCAAAGAGCTGTGCGGTGGCACGCATGTGGGCCGCACCGGTGACATCGGTCTGTTCAAGATCGTCGCAGAGGCTGGCGTGGCGGCTGGCATCCGCCGCGTCGAGGCCGTGACCGGCGACAATGCACTGGCTTATCTGCAGCAGCTCGAATCCACCGTCGGCAGCGTGGCCGGCAACCTCAAGGTCACGCCGGCCGAACTGCCAGCCCGCGTGGGTGCGGTGCTCGACCAGGTGCGCAGCCTGGAAAAAGAGATCGCAGCGCTCAAGGGCAAGTTGGCATCAGCCCAGGGCGACGAGTTGATGGCGCAAGCCGTCGATGTGCAGGGCATCAAGGTGTTGGCCGCAGTGCTGAACGGCGCCGATGCCAAGACCTTGCGCGACACGCTCGACAAGCTCAAGGACAAGCTCAAGACCGCGGCGATCGTGTTGGCGGTGGTCGACGGCGACCGGGTGCAGCTGGCTGCCGGCGTCACTGCCGACCTGTTGGCGCGGCCCGGTGCTCGCCTGAAGGCCGGCGAGTTGGTCAATTTTGTCGCCAGCCAGGTCGGTGGCAAGGGCGGTGGCAAGCCCGATCTGGCGATGGCCGGGGGCACCGACCCGACTGGGCTGCCAAAGGCTTTGGCGTCGGTCGCGGCCTGGGTCGGCGAGCGGGTCTGAGGCTGACGGGTCTGAGGACGGCGGGTCTTAGGACGGCGGAGGTCGGGCTCAGTGCCCGCTTCGCCCGCT
The DNA here is from genome assembly GCA_044377715.1 of Aquabacterium sp. Classification (GTDB taxonomy): domain Bacteria; phylum Pseudomonadota; class Gammaproteobacteria; order Burkholderiales; family Burkholderiaceae_C; genus Pseudaquabacterium. Next base: position 1,823 of record JBILYN010000205.1, on the reverse strand, counting down.
GTTCAGGCCAGGCCGCGGGTCAGCAGTTCGGCCACCAACGCGTTGATGCCGCCGGCATGGCCGGCCGCGCGCTCGCTGAGTTGGGCGGTCAATGATGACGGCAGCTTGCAGGCGAATGGCACCAGACCAGCGGCGGCATCGAGCCGGCGCTGCGCTTTGCGGTCTACCGGGTTGTCCTGGGCGAATCGGCCGGGAACGGCGGCCCGCTGGCGCTGACCCTCGAGCTTGCTTTCCAGCTGGCGGACGAGGTCGGTCTTTTTCATGCTCATGGTCGGCGTCTTCTTGTGGGTTGTCAGGGACGCATTGTCGTTCAGCCCCTGTGGTAGTGGCCGCAGCGGGCGGACTTGCTGCTGAGGCAGGTCAGCCTGAGGCGACAATCGAGGTTTTGCTCGACCGTGGAGTGACGATGGCCTCATGCCCAATTGACTTTCCTGGCGCTGCGCGCGCGCTGCGCTTGGTTCAGGCCGTGATCAGCCGTGCCGTGAGGGGCTTGCGATGAGCCGTGTCGCGCGCAGCAGCACCGAAGCCGAGATCGACGCGCTCGACGCCGTCTGCGAGCGCTTGGTCGGTTTCGGCATCGATGTCTCGCTCGAGTGGGTCGACGGCTATCTGACCGCGCTGGCGGCCAGCCGCCGGGCGATCGACGCGAGCGAGTGGTTGCCGGCGATGTTCGGCGACGCCTTCGAGCGCGCCTTCGCCGACCCGGCCGATGTGGCGCAGGCCTTGGCCGCGCTGACCGGACGCTGGCATGTGCTCGTCAGCCAGCTCGACCCGCAGTCGCTGCTCGACGAGCCCGAGGACATGCGCTTGTCGCCGCTGATGCTGAGCTTCGACGAAGCGGCGCGCGCCGAATTGGTCAACGAGGGCCACATGACGGCCGAAGAGGCGGTCGACCTGCTCAACACCGGTGCGCTGTGGGCCGAGGGCTTCATGGAGGCGGTGGCCACTTTTGCCCAAGACTGGCCCGAGCCCGACCTCGAAACCGATGACGGCCGCTGGTGTGAGGACTGTTTGTGCCGGGTGACTGCGCTGATGCTGCCGCAGGATGAACTGGCCGAGCACTGCGCGGTCCAATATCCTGGCGAAACCCTGGAGCGCGACCAACTGGTCGACGAGGCCTGTTACGCGGTGCAGGACCTGCGGGTCTATTGGCTGGAGCACGGCGTCAAGCCCGAGACGCGCCGGGTCGAGGTCAAGACCGGCCGCAACGACGTCTGCCCCTGCGGCAGCGGCAAGAAGTTCAAGAAGTGCCATGGCGCTGCTTGACCCCAGCGCCTGACCTGTACCGGATCACCGACATGTCCATCCCTGTTCCCCATTCGCCGCTGCCGCTGGGTGGCCGCCACATCGTGCTCGGCCTGTCCGGCGGCATCGCTTGCTACAAGTCGGCCGAGCTGGTGCGCGAGCTCGGCAAGGCGGGCGCCACCGTCCAGGTCGTGATGACCGACGCGGCGCAGGCTTTCATCACGCCGGTGACGATGCAGGCGCTTTCCGGCCTGCCGGTGGTCACCAGCCAGTGGGATGCGCGCGAGCCCAACAACATGGCCCACATCAACCTGAGCCGCGAGGCCGATGCGATCCTGATCGCGCCGGCATCGGCCGATTTTCTGGCCAAGCTCGCGCAGGGCCGGGCCGATGAGCTGCTGTCGCTGCTGTGCCTGGCACGCCCGGTCGAGCGTTGTCCGCTGTTGCTGGCCCCGGCGATGAACCGCGAGATGTGGCTGCACCCGGCCACTCGGCGCAACGTGGCGCAAGTGCTGGCCGACGGCGCCCAGGTCTTGGGCCCCGGCCATGGCGACCAGGCCTGCGGCGAATATGGCGAC
>JBILYN010000204.1:0-8196 GCA_044377715.1 Aquabacterium sp. | reverse complement strand
CCGACCCCGCGCTCGCGCTGATAGACGCGCTGATCGAGGACTACGCCGACGAATGGCTGACCAAGGCGATGTTCCACTACCGCTGGCGCTATGCCGACGACATCCACAAGGCCGGCTTGATCCTGCCTTGCTGGGCGCTCGGACCGATGGATGACGCCACGCTCGAGACGATGGCGACCTCGATCCGCGACCGTCAGATCCCGCGCCTGCGCTTCGTCGGCTCCAACGAGATCACCGGGCCGGTGATCGAGGCCAGCTATGTGCGCTTCATTGACGCGTTCGAAAACCATCTGCGTGGACACCGCTTCTTGCTGGGCGAGCGACCCGGCGCGGCCGACTTCGGCGTCTACGGCCAACTGACCCAGCTCGCGCACTTCGACCCGACCTCGATGGCCTTGACGCTGCAGCGTGCGCCGCGGGTCTATGCCTGGGTCGGCAGCATGGAAGACCATTGCGGGCTAGAGCCGACCGATGCGCAGTGGTTGGACTGCGCTGCGCTGCCCGCCACGGTGATCGCGCTGCTGCGCGAGATCGGCCGCGTCTACCCGGCGGCGATGCTGGCCAACGCGGCGGCGCTGCAGGCCGGTGCCACCGAGTTCAAGACCGAGATCGACGGCAAGCCCTGGGTCCAACAGGCCTTCCCCTACCAGGGCAAGTGCCTGGCCTGGTTGCGGCGCGATTACCAGGCGCTGGATCCGGACGCACGCCAGCGCTTCGATCGGGCGCTGGCCGGCACCGGCTGCGGCCCGATCTTCGGGACCGCCGGCTAGGGACAGCCGAGAACACCAACAACGCAGCCATGAACCAGCAGGCCCTCTCCTCCCTCATCTGGTCCGTGGCCGACCTGCTGCGTGGCAACTTCAAGCAAAGCGAATAAGGCCGCGTGATCCTGCCGTTCACGGTGCTGCGTCGCCTGGACTGTGTGCTCGCACGGACCAAGGCCGAAGTGCTCAAGGAGCACGCCGCCAAGCAGACCGCCTGCATCGCGTTCGAGCACTTCGTCAAACGCAAGGCGGGCCTGGATTTCTACAACGTGTCGTCGCTCGACTTGGGGCAAGGTCAGTTGATCGATGCCGCCATGGATGCCGAGGCTGCGCATGCGCTGATGAGCCGGCAAGCGCTTCAATCTGCCGCCACGCAGCGCGACCTTTTGACGATCGCCCTCCGCGAAGGCAAGCTGTGGGAGCGTCTGCGGGCGAAGGCAGCGTCGGGGACTGTTCCGTAGTCGACTACTTGGACGGCGGCCCGTGGTTGCAGGGCATCCGGTCTCACTTTTTCCATTTGGTGCTGAACTGCAGCGCGCGGTTCAGCGCGAAGGGATCGCAAGACCGCACGCCCATCGTTTTGCACACGTCAGGCAAGCGCCGGTTCTGGCGCGTCAGCGTAGGCTTTGAAACTTCAGACGTGACCACCATGCGATTGGCTGGGTCGGCCATGGCATACGCCACCAGGAAGGGGTCGCGGCCCAGCTGTTCGGTTTCGGTGTCGGTAAGGTTTACGGCGTAGCCCTTGGTGATGACGATTTGCACAAGAGAGGCGTTAATCTTCTCGCTGAAGACGAGCGCCTTCTTAACTGCAGCCGTCTGAATCCAGCAGAACAGCAGGTCTTTGGTGCCGTTCGGACCGTCTTTGACTTCCTCGAAAATTTCCAGCGGCATCTTGAGGTTGCCCTGCTCGGCATGATGCTGCAGCCAGCCCCAATATTCGGCAACGGAATCCACGGGGTAGTAGGTGTTGTTCGCGGTGATCAGCAGGCTTGCGTCAAGCAAGTACAGCATGCATCAACCTCTCGCGCCATCGCGGCCCAGGCGGGCCGCCGTCGTGGGCACCAGCAGCGGGTAGACGCTGCGAGGCTTGACGCCCAACACTCGGGCCGCTTTCACTGGCGTCAGCGCACCCGCGCCCATCGACCGCTCGACAAAGCCGAGCAAGGCCGTGCCCAGCCGGTGCCGCCGTACAACGTAGTAGGACGGGCCGCTTTCGCTCTCTCTGTCCTTCGCCTTCTGCGTCGCTTTGTCCTTCTGCCAGTGCTTGTGCAATGCGTCGTCGAACCCCTGCCATGTGGCGCGGTCGATCCTTTGCGCTTTCAAGAGCGCGTAGGCAACCATGCGGCGGCTTATAAACCGCTTGTCGGCGAACGCAGTGATGAGCTCGATGGCACGCGCCGGTGCGGTGTCGCCGCCGACGTGTAGCTCGGCCAGTTCGCCGGCTGGCAACAAAAAGGCGCTTGCTACCTCGTTGCAAAAGCGCTCGATGGCTTTCTCAACGTTGAGGCCGCTTACGCCACTGGTGCCGAGCCAGAGATGCGCGATTTCATGCAGCAGCGTGAACGACCAAGCAGTGCGGGCGTCCTGGTCGTTGATGACAACGAACGGCGCGAAGCGGTCGGCGATGGCAAAGCCCCGGAATGTCTCGACAGCAATCGCGCTGTGATGCGTCCCCAGGTTGCCCATCAGCAGCACGAAGATACCGGCGCCTTCGGCCTGGCCACGCAGGTAGGCAAAGGCCTTTTCTGAGGTGGGCTGACGCCTGTACTCGCTGATATCAAGGCGCAGCGTCTTCTTGATGGAGGCCAGCACGGCCTCCGCGCCGTGCTTCATGGTCGCCGAGCCGATGAAACGCAGCGGTTTGGCTTCGTCTTCATCCGCGGTCAACGAGCGCACCAGCCCCTGCCGGCCGCGAACGTCGCGGATGAGCGCATCAAGCACGGCATCGTCAGCCTGGGTGCGGTCGGGCGGCAACGTGCGGAAATCTTCACCACGTTCGCCGCGCGCAGGTGGCTTGTCCATATAGAACGTGACCAACGGCCGCCGGTACACCTTGGCCATGTTCAGCAGCTGCGGGCGTGAAGGTTCATCATCGCCCTGCTCTATCGCTTCCAGCTTGCCGACTTTGATGCCGAGCGCTTTGGCGGCCGTCTCAAGGTCGAGGCCGGCGGTTTCGCGCGCCCAGGTGAACAGCTCTGCGTTCATGCGCTGCTGCGGCCACCAGTGCGCTGGGCCGCGCTTGACATCACGGTGCGCCGAATGGCGCGCACCTGTGCAGTCGCTTCTTGTCGAATCTGTTGCCAGTCGGCGCGGCTCGTCACAGTTTCCTCGCCCTTCAGGCCGGCCAGTAGCAGCGACTCAAGTTGTTCTTCGGCCTTGCGCTTTTCGTCGGCGCGGACCAATTCGCGCACGTACTCGCTGGCACTGCTGTAGCGGCCCGTTGAAATTTGGCTGTCCACGAAGGCTTTGAGCGGCTCCGGTAGCGAGATGTTCATGCTTTCCATGGGCGGCTCCTGCAGTGCTCTGGCACTATGACATGGACGGCACAAAATGGCAATAAATGGCGTCCCTCGCTTGTCCACACTTCACTTGGATGCGTCAAGCCGTCGGTGGGTCAAAGAGGCTTGCGACAACAGGTCTGTCACGTCTTCCTCACTCATGGCCCAGAGGATGCGGGCCTTGTGCACGCTTGGATTCCTGAACATCCCGAAGGTACCTTTGATCAGGTTCGCGAAGCCGCTCTGCTCGCTGCGCTGGCTGTCGCTGGCAAGTGCGTTGATTGCTAGCAGAGGCGATGGCCCGCAGCAGGCAGCCGGTGTTGCCGCCGGCCGCGCAGCACAACGCATGCACCGAATCACGCACCGCACCCTGAAGCCAACACGGGTCCATCCGGTGGTCGACTTTGGTGTGGCCGATCAGCGGCTCAATGGACTGTTGATTTAAAACACATTTGTAGTGACAGGTGACAGACTTGGGCTAGCACAGTCCCGTCAGGGCCGGCAGCTTCAGACAGCCGTCTGGCCCGTCATTTGCCGCGTCACCGGGTGCGAGCTCGACAGCCCGCCATCGACCGCGATGGCCTGGCCGTTGACATAGCTCGACTGGTCCGAAGCCAGGAACAGCGCGACCTGGGCCAGTTCATCGGGCTGGGCGGCACGGCGCAGCGGGTTGAGCCGGCCCAGCTTGTGGCTCACGCCCTTGTCCTTGGCGTACTCGAAGGTCGGCCGCGTCATGCCGGTCTCGGTCAGCCCAGGGCAGATCGCGTTGACCCGCACATTGGTCTCGCACAGCTGCTGGGCCGAGACCATCGCCAGGTTGATCACACCGGCCTTGGACGCCGAATAAGCCGGCCCGCCGGCGCCCGAGCGTATGCCTGCAACCGATGCAGTGCAGATGATCGACCCGCCGCGGCCGGCGTCGGCCATCGCCTTGCCGGCGTGCTTGACCATCAGCCAGGGACCGATCAGGTTGACGCGCAGGATCTCGGTCCAGACCTCGGGCGTCAGGTCGAAAATGCCGTCCCGGCCACCCGAGATGCCGGCGTTGGCGAAAGCGACGTCGAGTTGGCCATAAGCCGACTTCGCGGTGGCCACCAGCAGCGCCACATCGGACTCGAGACCGGCGTCGATCTGCAGCGCCGTGGCCTCGCCACCGGCCTCGACCACGCTGCGCGCGGTGTCGTGCACCGCGGCGGACTTGTCGCCCAGCACCAGCTTGGCGCCCTCGCTGGCGAACAGCAGCGCCGCCGCCCGGCCGATGCCAGATCCTGCGCCAGTGATGATCGCAACCTTGTTTTCAAGCCGTCCTGACATGCTGCTGCTCCTGTTGAAATTGCTGTCGCCGATTGTGGCGCAGCGCGCGCTTCAGGCTTGGGCCGGGACAGCCACGGCCTGGCGCCGGATCAGGTGGTCGGCGATCACGCCGCGGATGTAGTCGGCCATCCTGCTGCTGCTGTTGGGCCGGGCCAGCGCCTGAAACCCACCGGTCACCGCGAGGTAGAACAGCGCGGCCAGGTCGGTGGCGGATTTGGCGTCGCGGGTCAGGCGCAGGAACTTGGCCTCGAACAGCGCCATCCGAGCGGCGTCGACTTCGACCAGCATCTGCGCCACGCCTGAGTCGCGCCGACCCAGGCCGCGCAGCGCGAGCTCGAAACGCAGGTTTTTCAAGTCGGCGCCGCCCCGCGCCAGCGCCAGGTCCAGCAATCGCAGCAGGTCGGCCTGTGGGTCATCGCTAGACTCGGCCTGAATCCGCAGGTCATCGGCGATCTCACGCTGCTGCCAACGCGCCAGCAAGACCTTGACCAGATCCGCATGGTCGGCGAAGTGCCAGTAAAAGCTACCCCGCGTCACGCCCAGCGTCTGCGCCAGCGCAACCACGCGCAACTGGTCGAATCCGCCGTCGACCACCGCGTCGAAAGCGGCGTCCAACCAGTCATCGCGGCCCAGGCGCTGCGCGTCGCTGCGCTTGCCATGCTTGGCGGCAGGCCGGGCCATGGGCAACGATGCCCTCGTTCCTGATCCGTCGTTCATCGCTCACCCTGTTTCTGACCGCCGCCGGTTCAGCGAGCCGCCGCGCGAGGATACCTTGGCCGGCCGGGCCGTCATGGATAGGCTACAGTCAGCTTCATCAATGCAGTAGTGTATGGAGGGTCAACCTGCAACGCGTACTGCGAGTCAGCAGCAGGCGACCCAACAACGCTTGCGCAAGCCCAACCATTCATCCGCCCCCAGCGGAAACCCGACATGAACTTGTTGCTGAAAGCCGCTTGCATCGCCGCCTACACGCTCGCGCTGGCCAGCCTGAGCGGCCTGCTGAGCCCGGGCGCGATGCCGCGCGTGACCTGGGTCGCCGGCGGCCTGCTGGTGATCCATGCGCTCGAGCTGCTGTTCGTGTTCAAGCATGTGCGCCTGTACCGCGGCCCGTTGGCGACCAGCGTCGTGCTGACGCTGCTGTTCGGCCTGCTGCACTGGAAGCCGATGGCCGACCAGGCCGCGCGCGACAAGGCCCAGAGCCTTGCCTGAGGGCTTGCGCCGCTGGCTGCTGGCGCTGGGCCTGCTCGCGGCCGGCGCAGCGCAGGCCGCCACGCGACCCAACATCGTGCTGTTGCTGGCCGACGACTGGGGTTTCAGCGACGTAGGCGCCTATGGCGGCGAGATCGCCACACCCAACCTCGACGCGCTGGCGCGGCACGGCATGCGCTTTGCCAACTTCCACGTCGCCGCGTCTTGCTCGCCGACCCGCTCGATGCTGCTGACCGGCGTCGACAACCACCGCAACGGCGTAGGCAACATGCGCGAGACGATCCCGCAGTCGCATGTCGGCAAACCCGGCTACCTCGGCGTGCTCAACGACCGGGTCGTCACGATCGCATCCTTGCTGCGCGACAGCGGTTACCGCACCTCGGTCGCCGGCAAATGGCATGTCGGCAAGGAGCCGCACAACCTGCCGCCGGCGCGTGGCTTCGACCGCTCGCTGGTCCAGGGCGACAGCGGATCGGACAACTGGGAAACCGGCAAACGCTACCTCGACCTGACCGACAAGGTGTATTGGTTCGAGGACGGCCGCGAGGCCGTGATGCCCAAGGAGTTCTACTCCTCGCAGTTCTATGTCGACAAGACGATCGACTACCTGCGCGCTGGCGCGGGCTCGGGCAAGCCCTTCTTCGCCTATGTGGCGTTCCAGGCCAACCACTTCCCGGTGCAGGCGCCCAAGGAATTCATCGCGAAATACCAAGGCCGTTACCAGGCCGGTTGGACCGCGCTGCGCCAGGCGCGGCGCGACAAAGCGGTCGCGCTCGGGCTGGTGCCGCCCGACACCGCGATGGTGAAGATGGCCACCAGCACCGACTGGGACCAGCTCAGCCCGGCAGACCAGGCCTACCAAGCCAGGCGGATGGAGGTCTACGCGGCGATGGCCGAAGCGATGGACTTCCATGTCGGCAGGCTGATCGCCCACCTCAAGTCCAGCGGCGAGTACGACAACACCGTTTTCGTCTTCCTGTCGGACAACGGCGCCGAGGCTTCCGACCCTTACGCCGTCACGCTAGGGCGCTGGTGGTTGAACTTCGAGTACAGCCGCGATGTCGACCAACTCGGCGCCAAAGGGGCTTACAGCGTGATCGGGCCGAGTTGGGCCAGCGCTGCAGCGTCACCGCTGAGCAGCTACAAGTTCTACGCGGGCGAAGGCGGCATCCGGGTGCCGCTGATCGTCTCGGGCATTCCTGGCATGCCGCAAGACCGGATCGCGCACAGCCTGGCCCATGTCAACGACATCGTCCCGACCTTGCTCGACCTGGCGCAGGTCGCACGCCCGGGCAACAGCTACCAGGGCCGGCCGATCGAGCCGCTGGCCGGCACCAGCATGCTGCCGCTGCTGATGGGCCAATCCGACCGGGTACACGCACCCGACGAGGCCATAGGCTACGAGCTGTCGGGCAACCAGGCGCTGTTCCAGGGTGACCTGAAGCTGATACGCAACATCGCACCGGTCGGCGACGGCCAATGGCATCTCTACGACATCCGCCGCGACCCCGGCGAGACCCGCGACCTGCAGCAAGCGCAGCCCGAGGCCTTCAAGGCCATGCAGGCCCGCTACGCAGCCTGGGCCCAAGCCCATGGCGTGCTGGCGATGCCAGAGGGCTACGACCCGATCCACCAGGTGCTGATCAACTCGCTGGTCAACGTCTACCTGCCGCGCTGGCGCAACCCCGCGCTGGCACTGGCCGCAGGCCTGCTGGCGTGGTGGGCGCTGCGCTGGCGCCGCCAACGGGCTAGCCGCAAGCCATGAGTGGCTACCTCGCCAGCCCCTGGCCGGGCGAGGACGGCGGCCCGGCCCGGCTGCAGAGTCCTCGCAGCGGCGCTGGGTTGGCGCTGCGTGCGGGCGAGACCCTGGGCTGCGTCACCCGCCGTACCTGCTTGTCGACGATGACGCTGCTGGGTGCGCCCGGCGAGGTCTACCTGCTGACGCACTCGGCGCTGCGCGTGCACGTCGGCCTGGCCACCAGCGCCTGTGTCGAGCTGATCGACCCACTGAACCTGAAGACCCGGCTGCGATCACCCCGGCTGGCCGGCGGCCCGATGTGGCCCGGTGGCATGGCCTTGCACCGCAACGCAGGGCTCTACGTCGTCTACGGCCGCCACGCGCACCGGCTAGACCGGGCCTGCGCGCCGCTCGCCTGCTGCGAGCTGCCGCTGGACCAAGCCTACAACTCCTTCGTGATCCTCGACAACGGGCTGATCGTCACGAAGAACCTGTCGCAGACCTGCCCGGCGCGGCTGACCGTTCTCGACCCCGAAACGCTGGGCCGCGCAGCGCCCGACCTCGATGCACCCGAGCCCTCGGTGGCCAGGCTCAGCGCCTGGGGCAACACGGTCTACCTGGTCGGCATCAGGACGGTCTATCGCTACCACTGGGACGACATCGCCCAGCG
>JBILYN010000203.1:0-8209 GCA_044377715.1 Aquabacterium sp. | reverse complement strand
CGGCTGCCGTTGTTTCAGCGTCGATCTGACGGCATGGTCTTAAAGACTGTTAGGCAGGTGCTGCCAGCCCATGTCCGGGCTCGCTGGCAGAGGGCTTAGCGTCGCACGGAGGGTCTTGCGAGAGCGCGCATCGCGTCGCGCATCGCGCGCCTGGCGATCAGAGCGTCGACTTGTTCGACTGTGTGATCTGCTGCGTCATGTAAGTGCTCAGCGCGTTCAGGTTGGCCATCTGGCTGTCCAGCGCTGAATATTGGGCTTGCAGCCTGGCCTGGGTTTGATCGAGGCGCTTTTGCATGGCTTCCTGTGACTTGCTGTTGCGCGTCGTCCGGGCCTGGATGCTCGCGGTGCGGGTCGCCAACATGCCCTCGCTGCTGAGTGCGGCGTCGGCCAGGCGCTTGAATCGTCGCGCGAAGCCCGAGTCGGCCGACCCGCTGCCATCGGTGATGAGCAGCTTGCTCAACTCGGTCAGATTGCCGCTTGCATTGTCAAGCTTGGCGCTGTCAGCGGCGAGGGTGCCATCGGCCTGCATCGTGATGCCGATGTCCGACAAGCGCGACCAACTCGAACTGGCGCTGCTGCCCTCGTTGATCACCTGGCGCAACTGCCGCTGCAGCGCCAGCGTCGCCTGGTCGCCCTGCAATGCGCCGCCGGTCTTGTTGCCCGCGCTGTACGCGGTCTGGCTGCCAATGAAGCCCGCCAGCGTGTTGAAGGCGCTGACGAAACCGGTGATCGCCGCCTTGACCGATGCGGTGTCGCTGGCGACTGTGACCGTCACCTCACTGGCGGTGGTCTTGCGCAGGTTCAAGCTCAAGCCATCGACCACGTTGTTGAGCGTGTTGCTGGGCGAGCTCAGCGCAATGCCGTCGATGCTGAGTTCGGCGTTGGCCGCGTTGGTGGTTCGCAGCATCGGCGAGCCACTCAAACTGGCGTCAAAGGCCAGCGCTGACAAGCCCGTCGCGGGGTCGCCGTCGTCAATGTCTTCGCTGGCGCTGATGCGGAAAGCGTTCTCGGCGCCGGTGTCTTTGGACCGCAAGCTGAGCCTGGCGCCCGATGCATCGCTGACGATGGCCGCGGTGATGCCGGCGCCCGCCGCATTGATCTGGTCGCGCAAGCCGCTCAGGCTGGTGCTGGCCAGGTTGATCGTCACCGGCGAGCTGCCGGCCTTGGCGTTGAAGCCTGCTGCCGGCGTGCCGCTGCCGTAGCTGCCGAGCTCAATCGTCAAGCTGCCTGCGCCGAAAGCGCTGTTGGCGAACGCGGTGCTGGTGAGGGTTTGGCCCGCGGCCAAGCGGCTGACCGAGACCGCATGGCTGCCCGTCACCGCGTCCTTGCTGGTCGACACCGAGACCGCTGCGGGGTCGGTCGACGTGGCCGTGGTCGCGGCCCACAGGGAAGCCGATGTCAGCGCGTTGGACTGGGTTTGCAAGGCGGCGAAGTAGGCCTGCAGCTTGCCCACGGTCGACAGTTGGTTGTCCAGTGTGCTGGCCTGGGTTTTCAGCGCGGTCAGGGGCCGGCTCTCGACCGCCATCATCTTGGTGATCAGGCCAGCGACGTCTAGCCCGCTGCCGATGCCGGTCGAGCTGATGCTGCCGCTGTTGACGAAAGATGTGCTCATCGCGCAGGACTCCTACTTCAACGAGGTATCGGCGCCGGTCGACCCGACTTGAGCCGCGATTGAAGACCGGCGCAGCGTGGTGTCGATCGCGCCTGCCGCGGGTTGCGACCGCTGCGGCTAATTGCTGTTCTCGCGTTCTCTCAGCCCTGCAACAGCTTGAGCACCTGCTGCGGCAGCGCATTGGCCTGCGCCACCATTGCGTTGCCGGCTTGCTGCAGGATTTGCGAACGGCTCAGGTTGGCCGTCTCGGCGGCGAAGTCGGCGTCCATGATGCGCGACCGAGCGGCGGTCTGACTCTCGACCGAGACCTGCAGATTGGAGATCACCGAGTCGAAGCGCGATTGCGACGCGCCCATCGTCGCACGCTCGTTGCTGACGCTGTTGAGCGCAAGGTCGATGTTGTCGATCACGCCGTGGATCGCCGCCAGCGATGTTGTGGCGTCGATCAACGACCGACCGCTGCCGATGCTGTCGGTGCCAGCGACGGCGGTGACCGTCGCGTCCTGGGTCAGGTCGTTGGTGGTGATGTCGATGGTGTCGTTGCTGCTGGTGTTGGCGCCGACCTGGAAGCTCATCGCGCCAGCATCAGCGGCCAGCACATGCTTGCCGTTGAAGGTGGTCGCACCGAGCACGCGCTGCACCTCTTTGGCCAGTTCGCCAAATTCCTTGTCCAGCGAATCCTTGTCGCTGTTGGAGTTGGTGGCGTTGGAGGCCTGCACCGCCAACTCGCGCATGCGTTGCAAGGAATCGGCGACCTTGCCCAGCGCGCCTTCGGCGGTCTGGGCCATCGAGATGCCGTCGTTGGCGTTGCGCACTGCCGCGTTCATGCCGCGCACCTGCGTGCTCATGCGCTCAGCGATGGCCAGCCCGGCGGCGTCGTCTTTGGCTGAGTTCACGCGCAGCCCCGACGACAGCCTTTGCATCGAGGTCGACAGCGACGTCTGTGACGAACCCAGGCTGCGCTGGGCATTGAGTGAATTCAGGTTGGTGTTGATCGTCTGCGGCATGTTGGCCATTCCTCACGTTATGACGACTGCCGGCCTGCACAGCCGGTGATCAAAGGCGAATACGGCCCAAGGGCCGCCTGCCGCCTGCCGCCTTCGACCTTGGCCTCGACCACCTTGGCGATGGCTGGACCGTACAAGGCTTGTGCGGCAGCTCAAGCATCGAGGTCTATTGTGAGAAATGTCGCTTGCTTTCAATGCCAGGAAATAAGCTGCGATGCGGTCCCAGTTCGTTTCGCCGCGCACCAGTTGGTAGAGCCTCGTCGACTGCTGCCGACGAGGCTTGGGGGCAGAACGCTGCAGCGCCTGAGGCGCTTGACTCATCGACCGGCCGCGGCCTGCGTCGCGGCGTCGCCAGTCTCGGGCGGCCTTGTTTTCAGCGTCGTCTCCGACGCTGGTCGCGGCGCTAAGCCTGCGTCATCGAAGCAGCGTCAGGACTTGCTGCGGCAGTTGGTTGGCCTGCGCCACCATTGCATTGCCAGCCTGCTGAAGGATCTGAGAACGGCTCAGGTTGGCCGTCTCGGCAGCAAAATCGGTGTCCATGATGCGGCTTCGAGCGGCGGTCTGGTTCTCGACCGAGGTCTGCAGGTTGGAGATCACCGAGTCGAACCTCGACTGCGACGCGCCCATCACCGCTCGCTGGTCACTGACCGTGCTGATGGCCAGGTCGATGTTGTCGATCACGGTCTTGATCGATGCGGCGGTGGCGGTCGAGTCGATCACGGCCCTGCCGGCACCGGTGTTGTCGGTTCCAGCCACTCCGGTGATCGTCGCATCCGTCGTCAGGTTGGTGGTCGTGATGTCGATGGCGTCGTTGCTGCTGGTGTTGGCACCGACCTGGAACTGGAAGGCCTTGGCATCGGCGCCCAGCATGAGCAGACCATTGAAACTGGTGCCGCCAAGAACGCGCTGGATTTCCTTGGCCAGTTCGCCGAATTCCTTGTCGAGAGAGTTCTTGTCACTGTCGGAGTTGGTGGCGTTGGCCGCTTGGACTGACAACTCGCGCATGCGTTGCAGCGCGTCGCTGACCTTGCCGAGCGCGCCCTCGGCAGTCTGCGCCATCGAGATGCCATCGTTGGCGTTTCGAATCGAGGTGCTCATGCCGCGTACCTGAGAGGTCATTCTTTCGGCGATGGACAGCCCGGCCGCATCGTCCTTGGCCGAGTTGACGCGCAGGCCCGAAGAGAGCCTTTGCATTGACATCGCCAGCGACGATTGCGACGTGCCGAGGTTGCGCTGCGCATTGAGCGAGTTGAGGTTGGTGTTGATGGTCTGGGGCACGGTAATTTCCTTTTGGCTGCATGAATCCCGGCAATTACGCCGGCGTCACTCGGGTGGCGACGAAAGTTCCGTCACCACCGTTGCACGCAGGACCGGGGTCAAGCCCCGTGTCCGGCACGCCCGCACCAGTGGCCGCGGGACTCGGACCTCAGGTCCTTGTCCATCGGCCGGCTGACCGGACCGCGAGGGTCTTGCAGACCGCCCGTTGGTGTGGGTATCGGCGCGTGATATTCGTGACTTGAGTGTTTCTTGGCGGTCAACTTGGCAGTCTGTCAAGCGGTGTATTTGCGCTTGATCGCCAAATTCGTCACGCTTTGTTCGCCAGCTCAGTCTCAAGTGCTGGCGGGCAGATCAGGAAGTCTTTTATCGGCAGGCAAGCTGGCTTTGAAGACTCTTCAATGGCATGCGTCTCGCTCCCAAGCAAGGCCGACCGCTTGTAGGAGTTTTGATGACAGGCTGACCCGAAGAAACGAGACCGAAGATGACGAATTGGCCTGATGTTGCAGGCTTGTTGTGGTCCATACAGTCTGTTTCATCCCCACCACGTCAACCTCAACGGAAGAAGCGCCATGAACACCGAGCAAATCCTCGCCGAAATTCGCGAAGCCAACCTGTCTTATCTGATGCTGGCCCAGACCCTGATCCGCAGCGACCGCGACCAGGCCTTGTTCCGACTCGGCATTAGCGAGGACAGCGCCGGGATGATCGACGCGCTGACGCCGACCCAGGTGATGAAAGTGGCCTCTGGCAACACCTTGCTGTGCCGCATGCGCTGTGAGGACGACCTGGTCTGGAGTCTGCTGACCAGCCATGGACAGGGCGCTGCGAACGAAAGCATCTCGCGCCTGCACGCCTCGATCCTGATGGCAGGACGCCATCAGGAAGCTGCGTGACCGGCAAGCCTGGTCACTGACCCACAAGTTCCAACAAGGAGTTCGTCATGCGTGTCAAGAGCATCCTGACCGAAGCCAAACAGATCGACACTGCGGTGGCCTTGATCCGGCTCGGTGCCCGCCTGCAAGTGCTGGAGAGCGAGACCGACCTGAGCTACGAGCGCTTGCTGCGCTTGTACAAGGAAGTCGCTGGCAAGAGTCCGAGCAAGGGCCAACTGCCGTTCTCGACCGACTGGTTCATGACCTGGCAACCCAACATCCACGCCAGCCTGTTTCTCAACATTCACGAATACCTCAACAAGGTCTCTGCGCTTGACGAGATTGACAGCGTGATCAAGGCTTACAAGCTCTACCTGGAACAGATTGCTGCCCAGTCCTTGGAGCCGCAGCTGTCGGTCACCCGGGCCTGGCGCTTGGTGAAGTTCGTTGACAACGGGATGTTGACGATGACACCCTGCAACCGATGCGGTGGCCACTTCGTGACCCATCCCCACGAGATCGCCCGGCATTACCGCTGCGGCCTGTGCAACCCGCCGGCGCGGGCAGGCAAGGGCCAGCACGCGGGTTCGATCCGCCTGCCCGACGCGCCCAAGTGTCTGGCGGCCTGACGCTGAGCTGTTGGTAGCGTGAAGCGGCTTCTCAAGCTGCAGTTGAGCCGACCGATAAGCCTGGCATGCCGCCCGCTCCGGGTCGGCGCCGCAGGCCAAGCTCGCATCCCAACATGTTCGTCATCGTCGGCTGGTTACTCGCACTGGGTTGCATCTTCGGCGTCTATGTCGCGCATGGCGGCAATATCGGCGTGATCCTGCGTGCCTTGCCGTTCGAACTGATCACGATTCTCGGTGCTGCGCTGGGTGCTTTCCTGGCCAACAACCAGATGAAGGTCATCAAGGCCTCGTTGCGCGGACTCGCCCAGTGCTTCAAAAGTGGCCGCTTCAGCAAGACGCGCTACCTGGAGTTGCTTGCGCTGATGTTCGACATCCTGCAAAAAGCCCGCAAAGAGGGTTTGATGGCGATCGAGAAAGACGTCGAGAGTCCGCAGGAATCGCCGCTGTTCCAGAAATACCCGACGCTCGCACGCGATCACCATGTCATCGAGTTCATCACCGACTACCTGCGGATGATGGTCTCGGGCAACCTGAATGCCCACGAGATCGAGAGCCTGATGGACAGCGAGATCGAGACCCACCACCAGGAGGAGCACGCAGCGGTGGCGGCGATCGCCCGCTTGGCTGGCGGCCTGCCGGCCTTCGGCATCGTCGCGGCGGTGCTGGGTGTGGTCAACACCATGGGATCGGTCGGACAACCGCCAGCGGTGCTGGGCGGGATGATTGGCTCGGCATTGGTCGGCACCTTTCTGGGCATCCTGCTCGCTTACGGTTTTGTCGAGCCGCTGGGCGGCTTGCTCGAGCAGAAGGTCGAGGACGCGGGCAAGGAGTTCCAGTGCATCAAGACCACTTTGCTCGCGAGCATGCAGGGCTATGCGCCGCAGGTGGCGATCGAGTTTGGCCGCAAGGTGCTGTTCTCGGGCGACCGGCCCAGCTTCACCGAGCTTGAAGCCCACGTGAAGAAGAAATGAGGCGCAGCGATGGCAGGAGATGCGAAACGGCTGCAGCCGATCATCGTCAAGAAGGTCAAGAAGGGCAGCCATGCGGCGCATGGCGGCGCCTGGAAGATTGCTTACGCCGATTTCGTCACCGCGATGATGGCTTTCTTCCTGCTGATGTGGCTGCTGGGCAGCACCTCGGAGGGCGACAAGAAAGGTATCGCCGATTATTTTCAGAGCCCGCTCAAAGTGGCGCTGCTCAACGGTGGCTCGGGGTCGGGCGATTCGTCCAGCCTGCTCAAAGGCGGCGGGCAAGACTTGACAAGGTCTTCTGGTCAGGTCAAGCGCGGCGATGTGCCCGCTCCGCGCAACACCATCAACCTGCAAGCCTTGCGTCACGAGCAACGCGCTGCCGAAGCTTCGCAGTTGCAGGCGTTGAGCCAGCAGATGGCGGCCGAGTTCAAGAACAACGAGAAGCTCGCCAAGTACGCGTCTCAGATCAAGCTCGACATGACGCGCGATGGCCTGCGGATCCAGATCGTCGATGCGCTGGCGCGGCCGATGTTCGACTCGGGCAGTGCGCTGGTCAAGCCGGGCCTGCGGGAACTGTTGCGGGTGATCGGCGGCGTGCTGGCCGAGGTGCCGAACCGCTTGACGGTCGAAGGCCACACCGACGCGCTGCCGTTTGCGGGCGGCGACCGCGGTTACAGCAATTGGGAGCTGTCGGCCGACCGCGCCAACGCGTCGCGGCGTGAGTTGGTCGCTGGTGGCCTGACCGAGCAGCGGGTGCTGCGCGTCATCGGCCTGGCCAGCAGCCAGCCTTTTGACCACCAGAACCCCAATGAGCCGCAGAGCCGACGCATCGCGGTCATCGTGATGAACCGCGATGCCGAAGAGCGTTTCTACCGGCCTGTGGCCGAGCGGATTGACCCGGCGGCCCCGGAAGATGCCGAGGCCGCGGCGGCCGCAACCCGACCCGAAAAGCCGGCGCCGGTGTCAAGTCCGGTGGTCACGGGTCGATAAGCCGGCAAGCCCCATCACCGCGGCGCCGAATTCACTGCACCCAAGAGGAAAGACATGAGCCATGCTGCCGAACTCAAGTTTCTGGTTGTCGACGACTTTTCGACGATGCGCCGCATCGTTCGCGGCCTGCTCAAGGAGATGGGCTGCAACAACGTGGACGAGGCCGAGGACGGCGCGGTGGCTTTGCAGTTGCTCAAGACCAGTCGCTACGACTTCGTTGTCAGCGACATCAACATGCCCAACATGAATGGCTTCGATCTGCTCAAGGCGATCAAGGCCGAAGACAGCCTGCGCCACATCCCGGTGTTGATGGTCACCGCCGAGGCGCGCAAGGAAGACATCGTGCTGGCCGCGCAGAGCGGTGCTGCGGGCTACATCGTCAAGCCCTTCACCAAGGCGACGCTGGAAGACAAGGTCGGCAAGATCTTGCTGAAATTGGCCGCCACGGCCTGAACGCTCAACCGGAGCCGTCGATGAAGATGGATGACTTGACCGAATTGCTGCACGGGCCGGCCGCGCCGGCTTCGCCCGAGGTATTCCAGCAACTCGGCGCGATCACGCGCTTGCTGCACGACACGATGCAGCAACTCGGCGTGATGCCCAAGCTGCAGCTCGCGGCCGACGGCATCCCCGATGCGCGAAGCCGCCTGAGCTACATTGCCAGCAAGACTGCGGCCGCAGCCGACAAGGTGCTGAACTCGGTCGACCAGGCCAAGGCCGAGCATGCGGTGATCGCCGAGCAGACGCGCAAGCTGGGCGCCGCGCTGCTGGCGGACCCTGTCAAGGCGGTGGCTTCGGGCGCGGTCTTCAACTTCGTCAACGATGTCGAGGCGCGCACCCGGTTGATCGA
>JBILYN010000565.1:0-2702 GCA_044377715.1 Aquabacterium sp. | reverse complement strand
TCGCTGGCGGCGATGCGCCAGGTCTGCGACGCCGCAGCCGGCAAAAAAAACTGGGCAGCGGCATGGCCCCCGAACAGCGCTTGCGCGCCCTGCAGCACTTGGGACGCCGCCGGCAGCAGTGACAAGGCCACCGCGGTGGGCGACATGCCACCGCCGGCTCGCACCAGCAAGGGGTCGTTGATCAGGCCACGCAGGCGCTTGAGCTGGGCCGACAGTGCCGGCTGGCTGGTTTGAAGCTTGAGGGCTGCGCGCGAGACACTGCGCTCGGTGATCAAGGTATGGAAAGCCCGAATGAGTGAGAGCTCGATCTTGTCCAAAGCCAAGGCTGTAGTCATAACGAATTTCTGATAATGGTTATCAGTCTAAGTGCATACCACGACTGCGCGGAGGCGCTACCTTACGGGTATGTCCCAAGCCGCTTCGCCTGCACGACCGATTCGCTTTGTTCACCGCGGCGAGACCTTGTCGGTGCAAGGTCTCGAATCCACCACCTCGGTGCTGAACTGGTTGCGCGAGCATGCCGGCTGCACCGGCACCAAAGAGGGCTGCAACGAGGGCGATTGCGGTGCCTGCACCGTGCTGGTCGGCGAATTGCAGGCCGACGACAGCGTCAGCTTCAAGCCGGTCAACAGCTGCATACAGTTCCTGCCCACGCTCGACGGCAAGGTCTTGGTCACGGTCGAAGACCTGGGCGGACGCCACCCGGCCCAGCAAGCGATGGTGGCATGCCACGGTTCGCAATGCGGCTTCTGCACGCCGGGCTTCGTGATGTCGCTCGCGGCCTGCCACGATCGCCATCGCGCTGCAGGCACCCAAGCCACCCGACAACAACTGGCCGACGACTTGTCGGGCAATTTATGCCGCTGCACCGGTTACCGGCCGATCCTCGACGCTGGCGAACAGATGTTCACGCTGAGTGCCGGCGAGGCGAAGCCAATCGCTGATGCGTCCACTGTTGCGGCACTGAAGGCGCTGCGCGGCGACGTTGCGCTGCAGCTGGCCGCAGCCACACCCTTCCACGCGCCGCGCAGCCTGGACGACCTGGCCGCGCTGTGCGCCGCCAAGCCCGGCGCGCGCTTGCTGGCCGGCGGCACCGATGTGGCGCTGTGGGTGAACAAGCAGTTCCGCAAACTGGGTGAAGTCATCTACCTCGGCGAGGTGGCCGAGCTCAAGACGATAGAACTGGCCAAGGGCTGGCTGACGATAGGCGCCGGCGCTTCGTTGGAGGCGGCTTGGGCAGCGCTGGCCAGACATTGGCCTGACAGCCGCGAGATGGGTTTGCGCTTCGCTTCGCTGCCGGTGCGCGAGGTCGGCACGATGGGCGGCAACATCGCCAATGGCTCGCCGATCGGCGACAGCGCGCCGGTATTGATCGCACTGGGCGCCGAGATCTCGCTGCGGCTGAGCGACCGGCTGCGCACGATGCCGCTGCAGGACTTCTACCTCGACTACCTGCGCAACCGGCTTGAGCCCGGCGAGTTCGTTCAAGCGCTGCGACTGCCGCTGCCCGCGCCGGACCAGGCGCTGCAGGAAAGGCTGAGGGTCTACAAACTCAGCAAACGCCGCGACTGCGACATCTCCGGGCTGTCCGCCGGGCTCTGGTTGCGGCTCGACGGCGACCGGGTGGTCGATGCACGCTTCGCGTTCGGCGGCATGGCGGCCATCGTCAAGCGCGCCGCTGGGGCCGAAGCTGCGGTGCGAGGCCAGCCTTGGACAGAGGCCACGGTGCAGTCAGCGATGCGGGCGCTGGACGCCGATTTCCAGCCGCTGTCCGACCTGCGCGCCAGCGCCAGCTACCGCCGCCGCGCCGCGCGCAACCTGCTGCTGCGGCTGTGGCTAGAGACTCGGGCCGACACGCCGCTGCCGGCCGAACAGGTGTCGGTGTGGAGCGCCACATGAGCGCCACATGAGCGCCACATGAACGCCGCCCAGCCCTCCCGACCGGCACCGACGCCGCTGGCACTGGCCAGCGCCGAGGCCCACCGGCATGCCGCCGGCGCGCGCGTCGGCATCAGCCGGCCGCATGAATCGGCCCACCTGCATGTGGCCGGCGCCGCGCCCTACGTCGACGATCTGCCCGAGTTGGCCGGCACATTGCATGCCGCGCTCGGCCTGTCGCCGGCCGCGCATGGCAAGCTGCTGGCCATCGACCTGGACTTGCTGCGGGCCCAGCCTGGCGTGGTGGCGGTCTATACCGCGGCCGACTTCCCCGGCCCCAATGACTGCGGACCGATCGTGCACGACGACCCCATCCTGGCCGAGGGCAGCGTGCGCCATGTCGGCCAGCCGGTGTTCGCGGTGATCGCCCAGACCCGCGACGCCGCCCGCCGAGCTGCCGCGCTGGCCGGCCAGGCGCTGCAGATAGACCTGTTGCCGGCGCTGCTGACCGCGCTCGACGCCCATGCGGCGCAACAGTATGTGGTGCCGCCGATGCACCTGGCGCGCGGCGACGCCGACGCCGCACTGGGGGCCGCGCCGCACCGGCTGCAGGGCAGCTTCGCGCTCGGCGGGCAAGAGCAGTTCTACCTCGAGGGCCAGATCAGCTACGCCCTGCCGCAGGAAGACGGCGGCCTGCTGCTGCACTGCAGCACCCAGCACCCGAGCGAGATGCAACACCTGGTGGCGAATGCGCTGCAGCTCGCGTCGCACCAGGTGCAAGTGCAGTGCCGGCGCATGGGCGGCGGCTTCGGCGGCAAGGAGAG
>JBILYN010000564.1:0-2712 GCA_044377715.1 Aquabacterium sp. | reverse complement strand
CCGACAAACCGGTCAGCATCGAGGCGATGCTCGGCAGCAGCGAGCCGGTGATCAACATCCAGACCACCGGCAAACTGCTGCTGGCCGGCAGCGTGTCTTTCGGCCAGAGCACCGTCAGCGAGGACGCTGATAACTTCAAGCCGATCGCGCTGTCAGCCAACGCGCTGGAAGTCGCCGGCACGGTGGTGTTCAGCGGCGCAGTGCCTGACATCGTCGCCAACAGCGACGTGACGGTCCGCGTCAAGAACCCCAAGGGCAAGCTCAACATCGTCGCCACAGGCAATGTGGTGGTCGAGCAGATCGCCGACCCGAAGAAGTCCAGCGCGCCGATCAAGATCGGCCAGATCATCGCCGTCACGTACAACCTGAACGGCGTGCCGCAGCGCGCGTCCGAGGGCTACCTCAACGCTGCAGCGGTGCTGGGCACTGCCCACAATGTCACCGTGCTGTCGACCGACGGCATCTTGGGCATCCTCTCGACCTCGCGAATCGTCGGCGAGAACCTGCAGCTAGACGGCGGCCAAGGGTCGATCATCGTTCGCGTCGACAGCGATGTCGGCGGCGCAGGCGGCGTCGCCGCGCGCGCGCTGGGCAGCGTCAGCATCATCGAGACCCAGGCCGACCTGCGCCTGGTCACTGCCACCGCCTGGCATGGCGCATCGGCCTCGGTGCAGGCTGGCAGCGTGGCGGCGCCGCAAGACGTCAGCCTGTCAGCGCAGCACGGTGCGATCGTCGACGCGGTGCTGGAGCGCTTCGTGCCCAACCCCGACGATGTGTCTGCGCTGATCGCGAAAGGCGGTTTCAGCGATGATGCGCTCGCGCAAGCCGGCCTGGGCAGCGCTGGCGCACTCAGCGCCAACGCGCGCTACGCCTTGGCGCCTGACCTGATGGCGCTGCTGCTGCCGCACAGCGATGTGTTGACCGCAGCCGCCGGCAGCGGCGTCGAGCAGACCAATGTGTCGGGCGCCAACATCACGCTGAGCTCGGTCGCCGGCACCGGCGGCACAGCGGCAGGCATCGGTCACAGCTCGGACCGTGTGACGATCACCCGGCCGGCGAATTTCAATTCGCTGACAGAGGCCAACAAGGCCTTGCTGGCCCAAGCCAGCCCGCGCGATGTGCTCGACCTGCAGTACCAGCGCTACGTATACCTGGGCGATGACAGCACGCTGGACCTGTCGTCGCCTGCCACTTTCATGATCGCGTCGATGTGGCGTCAGGTTGCGGTCGGCGCTGTTGCGCCGGCTGGGCTGAGCACACTGGCCAGCACCGACGGCGTGGCCGACGTGCGTCACGGCCAATGGGTTGAAGACCGCCGCGACCTGCTCAGCGTGACGCTGCAGATCACCGACGACCTCAACATCTCGGCCAGCGGCGTGGTCGCGGTGCAAAGCAAGGGCGAAGTGATCCTGCGGGCAAAGGGCGACCTGCAGATTGACAACCGCAGTGGCTTGTCCATCAAAGGTATCGCAGCGGTCGGGCGCGTCCATCTGGAGGCGGGCGGGTCGATTTACGCGGCAGGCAACTCGACCACCGCGCTGATCCAGGCTGCGGGTGACATCGAACTGAAGGCCGAAGGCGGCAGTCTGGGCGGCGGTGTGTTCACCAGCCAGGGTCCGGCCTCCGCCACCAGCCTGCTGATCGATGCTGGCGGGCGCTTGCAGGTCGACGCGCTCGGCCAGGTCCATCTCGCGGAGGCCAGCGGCGACATGGTGCTGGCGCATGTGGTTTCCAAACAAGGCGATGTGTCGCTGCAATCGCTGGCCGGCAGCTTGATCGCGTCGAGTCTGAGTGATGACCAGGGCGACCTGCAAGTCGTGGGCGCGCAGGTCACGCTGCTTGCCGGCCAGGTCGGCAACGCGCAGTCACAGCAGTCGGCCCACAACATCGGCAGCGTTGCCCATGCGTTGAGCATCGACGCGCAGCACTTGATCGTCTCGAGCAGCAGCGACCAGATCGCTGTGATCAATGTCCTCGATGTCAATGACCTGGCGCTCGACAGCCTTTACATGGCGCGCCAGGGCAAGATCACGGTCCGGGCCCAAGGCGATCTGACGGTCACCGCCGCGCTGGTGTTGGCGGCCAATTCAGACAGCCAGCTGGTGTTGCAGTCCACCGGCGGCAACCTGGTGCTGGCCAACGACATCAGCTTCGGTGGCGGTGTATTGAAGCTGCTGGCCCAAAAAGACGTGGTCCAGCTTGCCGCATCGCAGCTGACCCACCTGCTGGGCCAGCTCGACATCGTGGCCACGCTGGGTTCGGTGCGGCAGGAGGCAGGTGCCGGGATCGAGACAGGCAACCGCGCCATCAATTACTACGCGGCGGGCGGTCAGCTCAACGTGCAAGCCGGCCAAGACATCGTCGTGGCCTTGGTCGATGCCGGCAATGCGGCGCTGAACCTGATCGCTGGCGGCGCTTTGCTAGAAGCCGCAGCCGACACAGCCGCTGACCTGGTGGCCGGCGCGCTGACGGTCAGCGCGGGGGGATCTGTCGGCTTGCTGGGCCGTTGGGGTGAAACGCTGGAGACCTCCGCCACCACGCTGGCGCTGAGCGCCGGCGGCGATGTCGCGCTGATCAACGATCGGGCGCTGAGCCTGCTGTCACTGGCCGCTGCCAATGGCGCGCTGCGCACCAGCGCAGGCAGTTTGACACTGGCGGGTGAGGTGACGGTGGCCGCCAAGCTGCTGCTGCAATCGCTGGCCAACAACGCCG
>JBILYN010000563.1:0-2720 GCA_044377715.1 Aquabacterium sp. | reverse complement strand
CTGGCGTGCCACCTCGGCGCCCAGACTGTCGGCAGCGTCCTGCTGACGACGGTAGAGCAGCCACAGCCGCTCGGCCAGCAGCAGACCGAACATGCCGATGATCGTCGGCACTGCCACCTGGGACAGCCCAGCGGGTATCTCGGGCATCCAGATCCAGGGCCTCAGCAGATCGACCAGGTTGCTGGCCAACAAGAACAACATCGACAGCAGCAGGATGTCGCCCGACAGGCTGCCGTGGCGCCAGGCGTGTCGCGCCAAAGGCGGCAGCACGCCCAGCATCAACAGTATCGAGAAAACACCCACACCGACCCACCAGGCCCAGTGAAACGACAGCGGCAGCACAAGCAACAACAGCGCCGCCGCGCCGGCAACAGCCCAGATACAACGCTCCAGCCGCGGCAGCCGCAGACCCAGGTAGCGCAGACAAAACACGGTCAATGGCAGCATGAAACCAAAGCGCAGCAGCATCTGGCCGACCAGAAAGCTCTGGGGCGACATCCGCAGATTGAGCTCACCTATGGGCAAGAAAGCCGCCATGTGCAACATCAGGTGTTGCAGGGTCCAGACCCCGGCCAGCGCAGCCAACCACAGCGACACCGGGTCGCGCAAGCGCCAACCGATCATCAGCGCGAGCAGTCCGATGGCGAACAGCGCACCCCGCAAGGTCGCTGGCTGTTCGCGGTGTCGCGCCGTCAAGGCCTCGCAGCCCGGCCTCAGCATACGGTCGTCGCCCAACCACAGCGCTGAGAGCATCGAGTCGATGCCACGCGGCGCAGGCTGAACCCGAAATTCCAGCACATGTGAACCGGCAGCCAGCGCCGGTGGCAGCGCCAGGTAGTGCGGGCGGTTCCATTCGAGCAAGGCGTTGAAACCCTGCAAAGCGGTGGCCAGCCGCTGGCCGTCGAGCCAGACGTCGGCCGACAAGGCCCAGCGCGCCACGCACAAACCCAGACGTTGCTCGCTCGGCAGGGGCTGGTCCAGATTGAAGGCAAGCCGGTAGCGGCTGGTGGTCGGGGTGTCAAAAGGCGGTGTGCGGTGGGGCAAGGTCACCCACTGCTCGCCGGCGTTCTCGGTGTCGAGCGACCACTGCGCGTCGCGCAACACCATGCCGTCGGAAGCCCGGACTTGGGCGTCGGACCAGTCGGGAAAGGTAAACATGAACAAGATCGAAGCCAGCAAAGCCACCCAGGCCAACACGACAAGCAACCTGGCCCAGCCAGCGAACGGTTGCACCGACGGCGTCGTCCCATCGAAACCCAGTCCTACGGTGTTGCTGGCCAAGCCAGGCGCCGCAACAGCACCGTGAGGTGCCTCAGGCATCGCCCACCAGCTTGCGCAAGGCGCTGCGCGAGTTGACGCTGAGCTTTTGATAGATGCTGCGCACATGCGCGTTGACGGTGTGCGGGCTGAGGTCGAACTCGCACGCGATCTCCTTGTTGCGGTAGCCCCGTGTCAACAAGCGAAGCACTTCGGCCTCACGCTCGGACAAGGCCTCCAAGCGCGGCAGCATGGCATCGGCCACCGGCGCCTGCAACTCACGCAGCAGCAACCGAGCGACCGACGCGGTGATCGGCGAGCCTCCCTGCAGCAACTCACCGATGGTCTGCAGGAACGCAGCAGCCGAGGTGTTCTTGACCACATAGCCATGGGCGCCGGCACGGATCGCCGTCAGCGCGACTTGCGGGTCGTCGATCGCGGTCAGAACCAGGATCGTCGCGACCGGTGTGACCGCAGCGAGTTCGCGGATCGCGACCACGCCCGAGCCGTCAGGCAGGTTCAGATCGATCACCGCCAGCACCGGCGGGCCCGCCGCAAAGGCAGCGCGCGCGGCTTGCAGCGTTCGCGCCACCCGCACCGGACCGCACCGGCCATCTTTGGTCAGCAAGTCAGCGACCCAGGTGCCAAAGTGCGGGTCGTCCTCGATCAGCAGGGTCCAGGCATCTGCCGGCAAACCCGGGGGGCGGAAATCAACAGGCATGGCAGGCAAGCGTGTGAGCGACGCGCTAGAACAGGGAAGTAGCCCGAAGCTTGCAGGAATTATGCCCATAGCGCCATCGCTCGAAACAAACCATGGCGCGAACCAATTGACCGCCCGCTCAGCGCTGCGCACCGACGCGGGGCACACCAGATGACACAAAACAGGCGTAGATTTAGGTGAAGCAGCGGTTAGGATTGAAGGTATTAGACAGTTTACGATTATTAGGAATTTTCACCGCTTCATGAATTGCCCACCAACAGCCCGGTTCGTGGCCCTGACAGACTGATCATGGCCGCGCCGCGCTTTGCCGCTCTCAAGCTGAAGCTGCCTCTGGCATCGACCGCAGCGCCACTGCTGGTGTTGATGGTGCTGGGCATGATGCTGCTGCCGCTGCCGGCGCTGGCACTGGACGCGCTGTTCACCTTCAACATCGGCGTGTCGATGCTCGTGCTGCTCGCGGCGATGAACATGCGCAGCTTCAAGGACTTCGTCGCCTTCCCGTCGATCCTGTTGCTGACCACGCTGCTGCGGCTCTCGCTCAACGTCGCGTCGACCCGGGTGGTGCTGCTCAACGGCCACACCGGCACCGCAGCGGCGGGCAATGTGATCGAGGCCTTTGCCGAGTTCTTGATCGGCGGCAGTTACGCGGTGGGCGTGGTCGTGTTCCTGATCCTGACCATCATCAACTTCGTCGTGATCACCAAGGGCGCTGGTCGGGTGGCCGAGGTCGCTGCGCGCTTCG
>JBILYN010000562.1:0-2726 GCA_044377715.1 Aquabacterium sp. | reverse complement strand
TTCGGGCGGCGAAGGCCGACCGTGGCAGTCACTTTTTCGGCACGCGCTGGCACGGCTTGAGGCTGTGCGATGCCACGCGAGACCACAGTGCGCCAAGCTCGGTGCGCCGACATCGACGGTTTCTGCCTGCACGCTGCGGTTCGAGGCTAAGCACACCACCACAATCGGCTTGAACAACTCCGCTTCGGGCCACTCCCCAGACCAGGCCCACCCGCCTTGAGCCTTGCCGAGTACGTTTGAAATTCCTATGGGCGCGCCCCCAGGCCGGCTCTTGAGCGCCCCAAGGCCGGCCGAAGCCGGCCGCCCCCCGTGGGGATCAAGCAAAGTGGCAAAGCCACATTTGCTTGAGAGGCCGCCAGGAAGGCCAGCCCAATGACCGCGCCGAGAGGTGCTAGATTTGGCGCATGGCAACGGTCACCTTTGACACTCTGGATGCAACGCGCAAGCTGCGCGATGCCGGCTTCGACGAGGCTCAGGCCGAAACCGTCGTACGCGTGCTGGCTGCTTCTCACGAAGGCCTGATCATCCGCGAGCGCTTCGACGCCAAGATCGCCGTGATCGAGGCCAAGATGGACAAGCTCAGCTGGATGATCGGCGTGGTCATTGCCATCGCGGCGGCCAACTTCGCCAAGCAGTTTTTCTAGGCGCCGGACGTTCTTGGTGGTCATGCTGCCACCTCCAGCTTTGCGTTCCAGGCTTCGGTGTCCGACAGCAGGTCGCTGACCTCGCGCTGCTTCATCGCTGATGTGTGACGCTGGACGATGTCGACGCCAGCGCCATAAAGCGCCATCAAGCGCCGGCAGCGAGTTCAGGGGCTGGCCGTTGGCCTTGCACCAGGATACGACCAGCAGGCGCTTCCAGACATCCATGGGCCAGCGCTTGCCAGCCCACTCTCGAGCCGCAGCAATCTCGGTCAGTTTGGCGTGTGGGGCGGCGTTGATGGCGCCGCTGCGCTTGGGCTCAGCGACCCTTTTCGCACGAGGGCTGCCTGCTGTTCGTCAAGCTGCGGTAGTTTGCGCCCGACTTGCTTGCGCAGTGTTCATCGTGGTGATGTTCATGGCCAGCCGCTGTGTACGGTCACTGTGGGTCGCGCCGGCCGATAGCACGAAACCGCCTACGATGCGCCAGCCCAGCTCTTGATCGAAGCCCTATGAACCTGAACGACGATTTTTCGATGCGCATCGTGGCCCGCGCGGCCGACGCTGCCTGGACCCCTTCGCCGCAGCCCGGCGTAGACCGCCGCATGCTCGACCGGGTGGGCGGCGAAGTGGCCCGCGCCACCAGTGTCGTGCGCTACGCGCCCGGCTCGCGCTTCGACCGCCATGTCCACGCCGGCGGCGAAGAAATTCTGGTGCTGGACGGCGTGTTCTCTGACGAGAGCGGCGACCATGCCGCGGGCAGCTACCTGCGCAACCCGCCCGGCAGCGACCACGCACCCTTTTCGCGCGAAGGCTGCCTGCTGTTCGTCAAGCTGCGGCAGTTTGCGCCCGACGACCTGGTCAGCCTGCGGTGCGACACCAGAAGCCTGCCCTGGCGGCAAGGCCTGGTGCCCGGCTTGTCGGTGATGCCGTTGCATTCGCATGACGGCGTCGACACGGCGCTGGTCCGCTGGGCGCCGAACACCCGCTTCAACGCCCATGTGCACCCGGGTGGCGAGGAGATCTTGGTTCTGGAAGGTGTGTTCAGCGATGACGCCGGCGACTACCCGGCCGGCACTTGGCTGCGCAGCCCGCGCTGGAGCCGGCACGCGCCTTTCACCGGCCCGGCAGGTGCGCTGATCTTCGTCAAAGTTGGCCACTTGGGCGTGAATTTTGGGGCGGGATGAGCGACTGGGCGAGGCAAGGCCCGAGCTCGGCGCCGATCCGGGCTGACATCAGTGGCTCAAGAGCCGCAAGCCCGGCGACAAGCCGCTGGCCAGCGGAACGACAGCATTCGTTGGACAGGGCTGGGCGGGCAATGCGGCCGCCAGGGCGTGGTCGACGCCGCGGCATGGGATCGCGGATTTGTCCGCCCCCGGTTCGCGGGGGCGCATGCGCGCGGAACGTCCTAACGTGAGGCAACCACGGTACATTGACTTGGATTTATTCTTGTCGAAAGTCAATCCCATGAACTCATGCAAATTCTCCTGCGGCCACTGGGCCGCCCGCTTGCCGATGCTGGCATTCGCAGCATGCCTGCCCGCCGGGGCCTGGTCGTCGCCGATCAGCCTGTCGGCAACTGACGACACCTTCATCACCGAGTACAGCGCGCTCGCTGGCGCCAACAGCAGCCATGGCGCCGACACCTCGCTCTACTCGATCCTGGCCAATGGCGGCAACCCGGGGTATCGCAGTTATCCGCTCGTTCGCTTCAATCTCGCGGCCTATGCCGGCACCCATGTCAACGGGCCGGCAACGTTCTCGATGTACCTGCAGGGCACCTACTTCGGCTCTTCGACCACACGCCAAGTGGCGGTGCATGAGGTGCTGACCGCCTGGACAGGCAGCACGGCCACCTTCAACAACTTTGGCGCTGCGCCCGGCGTTCAGGCAGGCAGCGACATCTCGGCGGTCCTCGACACCATCGAGGTCGCCTATCCAGGTAGCGGTAACCGCTATGCCTCCTGGACCCTCGCGGCCGACGTCGTCCAGGGGTGGATTGACAACCCGTCGCAGAACTTCGGTTTGCTCACCGCCAACCTGGAGTTGCCGAACTTGACCGATCTGCAGTTCGGATCGATGGAGAGC
>JBILYN010000201.1:0-8292 GCA_044377715.1 Aquabacterium sp. | reverse complement strand
CATGCGGCCGACCGATTCCATACAGAGCCTCCTCTTCATCGACGATTGTCCGCTTCGGATGGCCGATGGCAGTTGACGGGCACACTCGCCAAAAACGACACCTCACCGGCGAATAGACGCGGGTCTTGACCGGCGTTCACAGCTACTGGTAGCCGAATGAGGAAAGCTCCCGCATCAACCGCGCCGACCCTGCCGAACGTCGCGCCCAGCGACGTCTTCAATGGGGCCACCGTGCGTCGTCGATTCGTCGCGGCGGTGCTCGAGATCGTCGATCGCACTGCTATCGACCATCGCTCCTACATTCGAGGAACGATGGTGTCCTCCTCCCAAGGCGACGAGTGGACCCTGCCCGTCGGTACTGCTCCTCGAACGCCCTCTTTCTGGGGCAGTCCCAGTTCTCTCTTCGTCGAGGGAGAGGAGGCTCGCGCAGCCATCCTCAAGGCGCTCGGCGTCAACCTGAGCCGCAGTCCGACCTATCGCAAGTACCGCTGACCGATCACACGTGCTTCTTGTAGTACGCCCACTGCCCCGCCGCCAGCACCCCGACCAGCACAGCGCCAACCCCGGCACACAGCCCCCACGCGACCGGCGCCGGCCAGACCAGCAGGGTTGACCCACCAAGAGCCAGCACCACCACCTGCCCGTACTTCGCCCGGTGGTACAGGCTCGCCGACTCCCGCGCCGCCTGGGCACGGCGAATCGCCCGCTGGCTCAGACCCTCGGCTGCGCCCACCGCATACAGCAGCGCCAACAGCGGCAGAAACCGGACCAAGATTCCGGCACGCAGCCCAAGCAGCTGGGTGCCGATCATCGCCACCTCGATCACCTCCTGGCGGGCGAGCCAGGTTCTGCGTACGACCGTGTCCGGAATGGACAGCGGTGCGCCCTCGGCGAACCGCTGTCCCATCTCGTGCAGCCCTGTGGCCTCGAAGACCAGCGCGTAGAGCGCGTTGGCCGGTGCGGTCACCGCCGACGCGGAGGCACCCTGGCGGGCCGCCATGGCCGTGCCGGCCGCCAGTTCCTCGGCCAGCAGAGTCCGCAAGCCCTCGACCCTCCCCGGCCAGGCTTGAGCAACGAACATCCAGTCCACGGTCCACGCGACCAGCAGCAAGCCGGCGAGCCCCAGCGTCAGCGCGAACCCGAGCTTGAACGGCGCGAGCAGCACCCGCACCAGCGCCTCGTCATGGAAGCTGGTGTTGCGCGAGCCCATACGCGCCCTCTCCTTCGGCCCCGTCCGGTGCCGGCTCAGGCCACAACCACGGCCCGTCCAGCCGCGCGCGCACCGCCTCGCCGATCTCCTTCGGGCCGGCCGGCATCAGCGGATCGTCGCCCGCCCCGGGGAGCGGCATGCGGATCTTGTGCAGTTGTCCCCCGTGCAGCAGGGCAAAGGCCTGCCCCTTGGGCAGTTGCACCAGGTCGGTCGGCGCCAGCATCGGCACCGTTTCGGGGGCGATCCGGTCTTCGTTGCGGCTCGCGAAGTCGGTGAACTCGCCCGGGTCGTTGGTATCGGACACCGACGACGATGCCACCGTGGAGACCACCTGAACGGTCTGCAGTTGGTCGGTCAGTAGCTCCGCAGTGGCCAGCTCCTTCACCCGCAGCATGATCAGCGTGTTGAAGTTGCCGGCGATCTGCCCTGCCTTGGGCCGAGACCCGATGCGCGCCTCCACATCCGACCAGGTCTGGGTGTAGGCCGTCACCTGGAAGCCCGCCCCGCCTGCCTTGTTGAGCAGCGGGATGAATTCGTCGCCGATCAGCTCGTTGAACTCGTCGGCGTGGATGGCGATGCGCCGGGGCTTCACCGGCACGGGAAAGCCCCGACTGGGTCCGTACTTGTAGAGGCTGCCCGCCACGCTGGTGAGGTCGGCGAACATGGAGTTGCCCACCGCCGCGGCCACCTCGTAGTCGGACAGAGCATCGAGCCCCACGTAGACGATGCCGCCGAGGTTGATCACCGCGTTCCAGTCGAACACCGGTCGCCAATCCCCAGGCGCGTTCATCGCTGGCGACAGCAGCGCCGCTGTGCGTCCGGTGGTGAGCTTCTCCATCAGGGGCAGCAGCGAGGCCGCCAGCTTGTCGAAGTGGCTCTTCTCGTAGGCGAGCGTGGAGGCCAGCGCGTGGGCGATAGGGTCGTACAGGCGGCGTCGCCGGGCGAACTCCACCAGGCTCACCGCCCGCAGCCCGCGCGACTGCAGTCCCTTGTCGAGACTCTTCTTGTCGATGGGCTGGCGCTCGAGCTCGTCGCGCCACCCGGCCGCTGCCGGCTCCCGATCCAGCCACTGCTCGAAGTAGTCGACCAGCAGCGGCTCGATGTCGGAGGCATGGCGGTTGATCGCCTCGTAGTCGGGTGTGCGGCCGAGCGCCACCAGCGCCCGGGCCATCACGTTCACGAAGCGCCAGACGAACTCCTTGAAGGCAGCCGACTGCCCCTCCGAGGGCAACTGCCCGGCGATCCTCGTGGCGACCGCGGTGATGCGCGAGAAGCTGCCCACCGGGTTAGAGCGGGCCGAAATGTCCGGGTGGCCGAGGTGGAACATGAAGAAGGCGTCGGCCCGCCCTGCGCGCTGCGCCTCGGCGTAGACACGCCGCAGCAGATCGGCGTCGCCCTTGGGATCGAAGACGATGACCACCTCGCCACGGCGGATGTCCTGGGCGATCAGCAGTTCGGCCAGGCGCGTCTTGCCCACCCGCGTGGTGCCCAGCACCAGGGTGTGGCCGACCCGCTCGGAGAGGTCCATCCAGATGTCGGACTCGTCGGGCTCGACGCCATGCAGGGCCGGATCGCCGCCGAGACCAGCGGGAGCGTCACCAGAAGACGCGGGCCCCAGTAGCAAGTGCGTCCACCATGACGGCTGAACCAGACGCTGGCTCACAGGCTGCCGGGCCTCGAAGAGCCGCTGGGTGTGACGCTGATCCCACCTGAACCCTCGACCGAGGAAAAGGCGATGCGCCGACCAGGGAATCGAAGCCGAGTCCATCTTGAAGCCGAGCAACTTCCGAAGGTTGCGCCGGTAGGCGAGTGTTCGAGCCCCCTGCCCGCCCCGCCAGGCGGCATGGCCGAGCAGCGCTGCAGCCAGCCCGAACTGCTAGGGCGGGCTCAGCAACAGCCAGCCGGGTGCGATCAGCACAGCGCCGCCCGTCGCCAACGACACGCCGGCCGCAACGAGCTCATGCGCGCGGCGAAGCCGATCTTCCAAAGGCGCGGTCACGGGTTAGAGCCGCCAGCGACCCCGATCCGCACGAGTCGCGGGTTGATCGGTGGCAGCGGGTCGAGCAGACGCTGCGGCTGCTCGATGACGATCCCGTGCACCCTGGCGGTCGCCTTGCCGTTCTTGGTCCAGGCATAGTCGAGCACGTTCGCCCCGTCGGCCCCGACAAGGTGCCATCCGGCTTTGAGGACTGAACGCTGCAGACGTTTCAGGGGCTCCTGGGAGTTCGCGTCGGCACCCTGCCATGCCAGGAAGGACCGGAAGACACCCGGAGACACGAGCAACAGGCCTTCGGGCACGTGATGGACCAAGGCTGTGCGGGTGTTGATCTCGATCGAACCCCCGGCCAGCCCATCGCGGAGCCAGCCGAACAACTCAGGAGGTGGCGGGGCCCACAAAGCAGCCCGCGAGGCGTGGGTCGCAAGTGCTTCAGACGCAGATAGCGCCGGCTCTGGCTCCATGCCTGAAACGGCCTTCGGATCGATGTCCGACGGGTGCTGATGCCCTTGTGCTCTGTCGACAGGAGCCGCCGCGTCAGCACGACCGGAAAGCGCTTCCGTCAGGATCGCCAAGATGGGATTGTCCTGACCGCATCGATCGGAAAGCACCTCAGCCAGCGCAGCGCTCATCTCACGGTCCTGGCCGATCCAGACGCGGCCGAGTTCGGGCACGATCCACTCGTACCGGCTGGCAGGAGTTCCAGAGCCCGAAGCCTCCCCCTTCCGCAGCAAGGCGGCCACCAGCACCGCGTAGCTCCAGCGATGCGCCAGTTCCCCCACCCGCTCGGGCGGCGCGTTCGGGGGGAGGATGCGGTCCCGGCGAATGGCAAGGGCGCGGAGCGCAAGCCGCAGCGAGCGCCCGAGCGGCTGGGTATCCGCCGCTGCATCACCATCGCGGGCGGATGGCACACACCCCGCAAGCCCACGGATCATGGGCTCGACCAGCACGTCGAAGACTTCCCGGGGGAACGCGAGACGCGCCTGCAGCAGCGCAACGGGATCGGCCGTGACGGGCCGGCCCGGCGCCCGCAGCGCATCCGGCGGGCGACTGCGCACTGTCTCGATGGTGGCCATCTCGGCAGTATTCGAGGGCTGGTTCAGGTCGTCAGCGTCAATCAGTGCCCGCGGGCAGACCCGATTCGAGGTAGCCGGGTCGTGGGCGACAACTCCTGAAGCCCTAGCCGAGGCGTTCGTCCCGCTCCGGATCGGTCGGCTACGGTTGTTGATTAGATTTCGCAAGGAACTTAATGCATGAGGTGACTTCAAGCCCACCGTCCAAGCGGCCGATCCGCATATGATTGGATCCTGTGGTATTTTTCAACCATGGATTCAAATTTCCGTCACCAAATCCTCAAGCGCCTGCAGACAGGTCTTGCCCGTGGTGCGCCGTTCGACCTGACCACCCTGGCACGGGTCGGAGTCTCACCGCCACTGGCTGCGCGCTACGCCGAAAGCGGCTGGCTCGTTCGCCTGGCACAGGGCGTGTACGCCTTCCCGAACGACGATTTCGGGGTTTACGGCGCATTGATGTTCCTGCAACAGCGCGTCCCCGGACTGCACATCGGCGGCAAGAGTGCGCTGGCGCTGCAGGGCGTTCGACACAACCTGGGCGCCCGCGATCCCCTGGTACTTTGGGGTGATGTCCGCTTCGCCCTGCCCGACTGGTTCACGTCGAGGTTTCCCGCACGCTACGTGCACGCACGCTTGTTCGACTGGCCGGACGAGATATTGCAAGCCAAGACCGTGGTGACGCCCGCCGGGCTGCCCGACGGCCTACGCGTATCGGCATCGGAGCGCGCAGTGCTGGAGCTGCTGTACGACGTCGGCACCCTCCAAAGCCTGGATGAGGCCCGCAACCTGTTCGACGGGGTGCGTTCGCCTCGCAAGGAACTGATGGGCCAGTTGCTGGCCAGTTGCACCAACGTGAAGACCGTGCGGCTCTTCCTGACGTGGGCCCGTGAGAGCGGCCTGCTGGACGTGGACGATCTACGCGCTCGCTACCCGCTGCGCACCGGGAGCGACAAGCGCTGGATGAGCCGGATGCCCGACGGCACCTTGTTGACGCTCAAGCCCCATGGATAAGGGTTACGCGGACACCGTCCGCCTCTTGCTGACCGTCGCGCCCGCCACCGGGTTCAGGTCAGACGCATACGCTTCCAGCCCCAATCGCTGCGCTTCCAGAGGAATGGCGCCACCGCCAGCAAAGGGGTCATGAAACGCGGGTAGCTTGTCTGGGTTGAACAGTTCGGCTGCCTGCGGGTGGGCTCTGTTCAGATCACAGGTCTCGCGCCAACTGCGCGCAATCTCGGCCCGAGCGCGTGCCAGAACCTCTTCGTTGTTTGTGTTCTCCCACAGCACAAGGTCTTCGATGATCTTGAACAGTCGCTCGCGCTCAATGGCGGCGCGTTCCTTGTTCATTCCATACTTGAAGCCCCCACCCTGCTGGTAGCCGGGGTCGTTGACCATCTGCGCAAAGATCACCGCCCGCGCTGCCGCCAACGGCCGGCGTGCTCACCACAAGTGCAGCGTGCTGGGGTGGCCGTGACGAATTGACTTTTCCCGCGCCGCGGCGATATTGATCTTGTCGAGCGGGAGCGCCACTTCGATGAGTTTTTTTGGGCTCTTGACGTTGGTCATGCCAGTTCCGGTGCTTGCGTTTGAATGACCTGCTCGGCAACTGCCCCAAAGAACTGGCGTGTCAGGCTGAAGAAGCGGCTCAGTGCGTCGTGGATGGGGACAAGGTCGATGGTGGCCAAATCGGAAACGCTCCAACCCTTGTCGACGTGCTCCTCGAAAAGTAGATCGAGTTCAGCCCACCACTGACGGCGGCGAGTGACCAGAAAGGGGCTATTCAGATTCAGCAAGTCGATGGTGTATTGAGCCCGATCGACCTCGGCGACGCCTAGCGCTATGCTGGGAACCACACGACCATCAGACAGGTAGGCGAAGTAGCGGGCACAGTCTGGCTGGTGGCAGGACACCAGACGAGCCATGTCGCAGGCTTGTTGCTTGCCAACAGCGTGCCCGCCGAAAGCCTCACCCCTGTTCAAAGCAGGCAGGTCATCGTGGCGCAGCGCGCTGGCGGCCAGATTGGCGTAGTCGAAGGTGCGTGATGGGTTCTGACTCTTGTTTTCGACATGCTCTATGTGGAAGCCCAAACCCTCCTGGTCAGCGCGCAACTCGCTGTAGCAGCAAAGCTGGTATTGCTCTTCCAGCAAATTTGCGATCACGTAGTCCTTGTGACCAAAGCTGCTCCAGCGGCTTGTTGCCTGGGCACCTGTAAGAGGCGAGTTGGCGTGTGCTCGCGCCAAGTGGAATCCGCCACCCCCGAGTTTGCTTACGGCTCTCACCGCTTCAGCGCCTCTTGACGCTGCATGCTTCGTTGCAGTCGCTGCAGTTGAGGGTGTTGGCTGCCGAGGGCCGCGACAAGACTGCTCATCAGTTGAACGGCCTGTGGCGCGTTGTAGCTGCCTTGATCCACCATTTCGGTCAAACGCTGGAGGTCGGCCCTCTCGCTGACCGGAGGTTGCGGGTCAATGGACATGACGCTTTGGAGCACATCACCGCTTGGCTCCCCGTATGTCATGGCCAATGGGGGTTCCGCGATCGCTGCGCCGTCCACGTCTTGACCCAGCACACGAATGCTGTCGCGGCGAATGCTGCTGAGCACCTGAGGGCTATGCGTAGTGACGACAAATTGAAGCTTCGGAAAGGCGGTAGACAGGTCCGTCAGAACAGTCTGCTGCCAGCCCGGATGCAAATGCATGTCTACTTCATCGATCAGCACGATCCCATGCGTCCGACGCGGAGCTGCCTCGCCATGGTGGGCATTCAGCTTGTAGCAGCGATAGGCAATATCACCAACCATCGCCAGCATGTTGCGTATGCCATCGCTGAGTTGGCTAACCTTGAGTTGGCCATGAGCGGCGTGGTTCAGCACGAGTTCTTCGTGCTCTGCGCTGTACTGCAGACCATGCCACCCCGTATGCGGTTCGAGCATGGCATCAACAGTCTTCTGCACGGCCTTGAAGGGTGCAATCAGCCCGTACGGCACGTCGGCGTCCAGTGGCAACTTCTTTTCGAGATTTCTAATCTGTGCTTGCAGGTAAGACTGGTGAACGCGACTGAACCAGACGGCAAAGTGCTTATAGCTGGACGCGGGGTCTAGACAGTCACGGTATGCAAAGGTGCGGGACTGCGATTCGTTGTCAGGCTTTTCGTGAAGCGAAGTCAGCTTCTTTTGTGCCCACAGGCGTCCGGTGCCGTAGTAGCCCAGCATTGGCAGGTCATCCGGAGTCTTTTGTTCGTCAGAAAAGATGCGTTGCTCAAGCGCCTTGGCCACCTCGTTGAGGTTCAGCGCCTTGACGGGGACTACATCCTTAGTCTTCGTGCTCTTCTTTACGCTTTCGCGATAGCGCACACCGAGCCAAGGGACGTTTGCAGCGAACTCGACCGCAACGTCGAGCGCCGCACCTTCCCGCCGCTCCTCTGGATTCTTAAGCGTGCCATCAAGAACCAGCTGTCGCACCTGCAATTGACCAGTGGCCTTGATCTCAGCCGGCAATCGCCACTCCATCTCGTGTGACTTCACCTGGTCGCGGCGCACATCGTCAATGTGGATGCCTGTGATGTCGTTGGTGGTGCTGCCGAGGTCAAACCCCGAAACAAATGGCCAGAGCGCTACTTTGATGGCATCCAACACAGTGGTCTTGCCTTGCCCGTTGGGCGCCACCAGCACGGTCATCTGTGGGTGCAATCGAACATGCAAAGTCGGAAAGCACCGGTAGTTCTTCAAATGGAGATCGTCGATTTGCATTCTTATGTCTCCAGGCGAACGGCGCGGGTCAGCAGTTCATTTAGGTCAAGATTGATGCTGGTAACTGCCCAGTCAGGCTCTTGTGTGAATGGACGCGTAACATAGTGCGGCCCGTCGTGTCTATCTCCATCGACTAGCACGACAGCCAAGAACTTTAAACTCAAAAGCTAACAAGAGCAACGACTTAGCAGACTGCGTGAAACTTTTGTGTAAGTTGAAAGTCTATATAAATCAACAACTTACATCCGGAAAGTCACTCCCACTCAAT
>JBILYN010000202.1:0-8292 GCA_044377715.1 Aquabacterium sp. | reverse complement strand
GGGATCCGGCCCGAGTTCCAGCGGCCCTCGATCGCTCGCTCGATCTGCGCGGCCAACTGCAGCAGCAGGCCGTCATGGGCTTGGCGGGCCTGTGCCTGGATGCCCAGCGGCAAGCCGTTGTCCTGCGTGGCCAGCGGCAACGAGATGCCGGGGATGCCGCACAGGTTGGTCAGCGGCGTGTAGGCAAAGTTGCGCCACAGTTTGTCGAACCAATCGAGCACCGACGGGTTGTCGCTGAGGGTCAGGTTTTGCACGGTGCCGAGCTTGGGTGTGGGCAGCGCGGTGATCGGCGTCAGGATGATGTCCCAGGCCTCGAAGAACTCACCGAAGGCGCGCGAGGTGGTGTTGAACACGCTCTGCATCTTCGCCCGTTCGGTGTAGCTGGTCTGCAGGCCAGCCTCCCAGATCTTGATGTTGATCGGCTCGATCAGGTCAGCGGGAGGCCGCGCCAGACCCGCCGGCGCCAACAGGCCGGAGATGGTCTGCGCAAAGTTGCTGATGTAGCAAGTGGTCTGGGCGGCGAAGGCCGCTCGAAAGTCGACCGCAGGCAAAGCCCATTCGACATGGTGGCCCAGCCCTTCCAGAAAGCGGCCGACGCGCTCGAGCTCGGCCACGTAGTGCGGCACTGCGTGGTAGTCGCCCCACTCGTGCGACAGCGCGATGCGCAGCCGCCCTGGGTCGCGCTGGATCAGCTGGCTGTAGGGCTCAGCCGGCGTCCAGTAAGGCATGAACTCGCCCGGTGCGCCGCCGCGGCAGTGGTCGACAAACGCGGCGGTGTCGCGCACGCTGCGGCTTTGGCAGCCCTGGGTCGAGACGAGGCCGCTCAGGTCTGACATCTTGGGCGCGATCGAGAAAACGCCGCGCGAGGCTTTGAGCCCGATGTTGCCGTTGGCACCTGCGGGGATGCGGATCGACCCACCACCGTCGGTGGCGTGCGACAGCGGCAGCACGCCTGCTGCGACGACGGCCGCGGTGCCGGCCGACGATCCCAGCGTGGTGTAGGCCAGATTCCAGGGGTTGCGCGTGACGTAGACCGCGGGGTTTTCAGCGGACGAGCAGACGCCGAACTCAGGCGTCGTGGTCCGCCCGATGAGGTTCAGCCCCGCTTGGCGCATCTGCCGCGTGAGAAAGCTGTCGTCGGCCGACCGGTTGCCGCGCATGAACAGCGAGCCCATCTCCTGCAGCCGGCCTTTGAGCGTCGGGCCCAAGTCCTTGACCAGGAAAGGCACGCCGGCAAAAAAGCCGTCGGCTCGGGTGCCGGCCTTGAACGGGTCGGCGACGGCGTCGTCGAAGACTTCGACCACCGCGCTGAGCAGCGGGTTGACCCGCGCGACGCCGGCCGCCGCTTGGGCCGCCAGTTCGGCAGCACTCACCTCGCCCTTGCGCACCCGCTCGGCCAGCGCCACGCCGTCGTGGGTGGCCCACTCATCCCAACTCATCGCCAATGTCATGTCGCTTGATCCTTGAAATGCTGTCTTGGACGCGGTCCAGCGCCAGGCTCGATCGCGTGGTCCTGGGCACCGCGCAGCAGCCAGGGTGGCCTGCTGCATGGTCGGCCGCCGCAGGCCAGTCTACGACGCGCAACAACGCTGACCACCGCAGCGGTTTCAAGGTCGGTGTTGGCGGGTTCGTCGCACCGTCCATCCTCACGCCAAACCGCGCGCCAACCGTGCCAGCAAGCTGCGCTCCAAGCTGCTGAGTTGTGGATGCCAGAACGTGATCATCAGCGTGTAGCGTGTGTGCTGG
This sequence comes from Aquabacterium sp., assembly GCA_044377715.1. Classification (GTDB taxonomy): domain Bacteria; phylum Pseudomonadota; class Gammaproteobacteria; order Burkholderiales; family Burkholderiaceae_C; genus Pseudaquabacterium. The sequence goes on along the minus strand of JBILYN010000202.1, from coordinate 6,546 downwards.
CTGTGGTTCTCCACCCAGTGCACATGGCTGTCGTCGAACACGAGCACGCTGTCGTTGCGGTAGGCCAGGGTCTGGTCGGCCACCATCAGGCGTGAGCCTTCGCAATCGATCAGGCCGAGGTGTGCGGTCAGGCTGGTGTTGGTCGGGCCGGTGTGTGGGTTGATCCAGCCGCCTGCGGGCACCGCCGAGAAGCAGACATGCAGGCCGTTGTGCGGAATATCTTGCAGCATTGCGCGGGTGTGCGGGCAGGCATCGAGGTGCGAGCCGACCGGCTTGCCGCCCAGGTAGAAGTAATAGGCTTGCCAGGGCTTGGTGTTGGTCCTGGAGTCGTAGCGTGCGCGCTCGAAATGGTTCAGCACCTGCTGCAACTCTTGTCTGATCAGCCGCGCTGATCGCTCAAGCTCTTGGACCCAGCCAAAGTCGGCCGGGTCGTGGACGGGTCGGCTGGCCAGCCTGGGCCAGACGGGCAGCCACGGCAGTTGCCATGTCGTGTGCCGGCAGTCGTTGCTATCAGCGGGTTGAGAGCCAGTTTTGCCGCCGCGACTGGGCCCTGGTCGCAGACGGGACAACAGTCCACCGGCCATGTGCAGCAGCGCCAGCTTCACCGGGCCGACGTCTGCGCGAAACTGCACTTGCTGCGAACGGATCCTCGACCGCCAGACCTCAAGCTCTTGTTCGTTCATTGGGCCAGGATAGCGGATGAGGCTTTGGCAATCTGTTGCCGGCGGCACGGATCATCGTCGGGGCCTCATCGGCGCAGGGTTGCGTTATGAGCCACGCGATATGGACTTGCAAATGCGGGTAAAGTGCTTTGGGCACCCACCTTGATCCAGGAGACTTTGATGAAACAAAATTCGCCATGGCTGTCTTGACCGTTGCTGGCGCTACTGCACAAGCCGCTGATCGGTTCCCGATCCTGACCCAGGAACAGTTGGCGCCCGATCAGGCCAAGCTCGTCAAACAGTTGCTGGCCGGACCGCGCGGTGGTGGCGACGACAGCGCCGCTGCGGTGACCAAGCTGATGACCAGCGGGCCTTTCAACGCCTGGGCGCGCAGCCCGGATTTGGGCGACCGGCTGCAGAAGGTGGGCGAGTACATCCGCTTCAACAGTTCGATCCCGCTGCGCCTGAACGAGTTCGCGATCCTGATCACGGCCCGGCACTGGACCTCGCAGTACGAGTGGTTTGCGCACCTGCCGCTGGGGCTGAAGGCCGGGCTCGACCCACAGATCGCTGCCGAGTTGGCGCAGAACCAGCGCCCGTCCAATATGCGGGACGATGAGGCGGTGGTGTATGACTTCTGTACCGAGTTGCACCGCAACAAGAACGTCAGCGACGCGACCTACAAGCGCGCCACCGCGATGTTTGGCGAGAAGGGTGTGGTGGACCTGATCGGTGTTTGCGGTTACTACACAGCGGTGTCGATGACGCTCAACGTCGCCGACGTCAAGCTGCCCGCAGGTGAGCCCAACCCGCTGCCACCGCTGAAGTAGGCCTCGAATGCCGACGCCACATGAGCGTCGGCATGCCACTGGACGGTACGTTCATCCAGGCCACAGCATCGGTATGACCTTTCGGCCATGCCGGCGGTAGATCTGGAAGTCGCTGTCCAGCGTGAAGACCCGGCTGCGTTCATAGAGTTCGCTCATGCGCACCAAGCAGGCATCGGCCAGTGAAGCTGGCACCTTGTCATAGCGCTCGAACAAGGACTGAACCGACGTCACTTCTTCGCCCAGCGCCATGCCTACGTGCACGACACCGCGTGACACCAGTGCCAAGGCTTTGGCCGGATCGTGACCGTCGCGCGCCAACAGAAAACAGGTTTCAGCGATGACTGCTTCGCAAGTGAGCAGTGGGCCTGATATCTGTGCGAATTGTTCGCACGCCCAAGCGTGAAATGTGTCGTTGCGGCAATGCAGCGCCACCCAGGGGCCGGTGTCGAGCAGCAAGGTGGAGCGATGGCTCATGTCTTGCCAAAGCCCTCCAGGTGGCGCGGATTGGACGACAGGTCCGCCGTCCCGCCGCTGAAGCAACCCACCAAATCGCCAGCCAGTACAAGCGCGGAGGGTGTCGCGGATGGCCCGTCAGCGTGCCCAAGATAGGCCGTCACGGCCCGTCGAACCAACTCGGATTTGCTCAGGTTTTGGCGATCACTGGCCTCAGCCAGTGCGAGGTCAAGCGCGGGCGGAATCTTCAGTGTCAGGGTTTTCACTTTCGAAATATTACCACCTGCCGTTTGTGATTACCACGGCTTTTCATCAGCACAAGCAGGCTGGCTGGACTTGGAGCCAAGCGCTATGCGGTTCGTGCCTGCTTCGCACCGTGAAGTGATGCGGGCCTGATCCGGCCGCCTTCCAGGGTGTCAGGTCGTCGGTAGACCAAAATGGGGGCTGCGCTGCAGCTTGGCTGACGGCGGATCCCGTTGCCGGGCATTTCCTTCTTCTACAACACCCATGCCCAAGACCCCCGCCTTGCTCGACGCCTTGTCAGCCCTTGCCCGTGAGGCCGGCGCGGTGATCATGGCCATCTACGCGACTGATTTCAGCGTTCGTGGCAAGAGCGATGCGTCGCCCGTCACTGAGGCCGACGAACGCGCCGAGGCGGTGATCCTGGCCGGCTTGCGCGCCCTCACGCCCGATGTGCCGATCGTCGCCGAGGAAGAGGCCGCGGCCGGGCTGGCGCCGGTGGTGGCGGGTGGCGGGCCGTTCTGGCTGGTCGACCCGCTCGACGGCACGCGCGAGTTCGTCGCGCGCAATGGTGAGTTCACCGTCAACATCGCGTTGATCGAGCAAGGCGTGCCGGTGTTGGGCGTGGTGCTGGCGCCGGCACTCGGCGGGCCGGGCGGTTGTCTGTATGCCGGCATCGTCGGCCAGGGCGCGTGGGTCGAGGACGCTGACGGCCGCCGCGAGATCCATTGCCGGGCCGAGCCCGCAGAAGGGCTGACGGTGCTGGCCAGTCGCTCGCACGGTGATGCGACGGCGCTGGAGGCTTTCCTGGCGCGCCACCTGGCCGGGCGCCGGGTGGCGCAGATGGGCAATGCTGGCTCATCGCTCAAGCTGTGCCTGCTCGCTGCCGGTCAGGCTGACCTGTACCCACGTCTTGGTCGCACGATGGAGTGGGACATCGCTGCCGGCCACGCGGTGCTGGCCGCTGCCGGTGGCAGCGTTTGCCGAGCCGATGACGGCGCGCCGCTGCGCTACGGCAAGCCGGGTTTCGAGAACCCGCACTTCTTCGCCGCGGGCCTGGGTTGCACGCGCTGAGCGGGCTCAGCGAATCAAGGGCTTACCAGTCCAGCTTGGGCTGGCGCGTGCGCTGCTTGGCGTCCAGGTCTGAGTCCAGCGGACCCGTGCCGCGCCCGATGCCTGCGTACTCGATCCCCAGCGCGCGCATCAGCTCGGGCTCGTAGAGGTTTCGGCCGTCGAAGACCAGCGGCTGCTTCAGGCTGCTGCGGATCAGGTCGAAGTCCGGGCTCTTGAACTCTTTCCACTCGGTGATGATCAGCAGCGCGTCGGCGCCTTCCAGTGCCTCGGCCTGGCTGTTGACGAACTGCAGACCGGGCACGTCGTCCAGCACTCGCTTGGCTTCGTCCATCGCCACCGGGTCGTAAGCGCGCATCGTCGCGCCGCGCTCGGCCAGCGCTCGAATGATCACGCGGCTGGGTGCATCGCGCATGTCGTCGGTGTTGGGCTTGAAGGACAGGCCCCAGAGCGCAAAGCAGTGGCCGCGTAAATCCTGGCCGAAACGCGCGACCACCTTGTCGACCAGCACGAGCTTCTGGCGTTCGTTGGCGTCTTCCACCGCCTGCAGCACGCCGAGTTCGATGCCGCTGTCGCGCCCGGTTCGCACCAGTGCTTTGACGTCTTTCGGGAAGCACGATCCGCCGTAACCGGTGCCGGCGTACAAGAAATGGGTGCCGATGCGAGGGTCGCTGCCTATGCCTTTGCGCACCAACTCGATGTCTGCGCCCACTTGCTCGGCCAGCAGCGCCAACTCGTTCATGAAGCTGATGCGGGTGGCCAGCATCGCGTTGGCAGCGTATTTGGTGAACTCGGCGCTGCGCAAGTCCATCACCAGCAAGCGGTCGTGGTTGCGGATGAAGGGCGAGTAGAGCGCGCGCATCAGCAGCACTGCGCGGTCGTCGTCAGCGCCGATGACGATGCGGTCGGGGCGGGCGAAGTCGGCCACCGCCGAGCCTTCCTTGAGGAACTCTGGGTTGCTGACGACGGCGAACTCCATGTCGAGCCCGCGCTCGGCCATGGCTTGTTGCACCGCAGCGCGCACCTTGTCGGCGGTACCCACCGGCACCGTGCTCTTGTCGATCACGACCTTGTAGTCTGTCATGTGGCGGCCGATGCTGGCCGCTGCGGCCAGCACGTACTGCAGGTCGGCCGACCCGTCTTCGTCGGGCGGTGTGCCCACGCCGATGAATTGCAGCGTGCCATGGCCCACCGCCCACTTCAGGTCGGTGGTGAACTCGAGCCGGCCCGCCTTGACGTTCTTGGCGATGATGTCCTTCAGGCCGGGCTCATGGATCGGAATGCCGCCTTCATTGAGCGTGCGGATCTTGGATTCGTCCAGATCGACGCAGACCACATGGTTGCCCATGTCCGACAGGCAAGCCCCTGTCACCAGGCCGACATAGCCCGTACCGATCACCGTCACCTTCATGCTCGTTCACCTCTTGGTTTGCCGCCGTGGTCTGGCGTTTGTTGGCCATCATGCCGGTCTTTGATGACAGGGCCGTGCAACAAGGCTGGCAGCGGCATGTGCGCCTGAGGGCCGATTGTGCTGGGACTTGCTGGGACTTGCGGGGACTTGCGGGGACTGTGCGGGGGCTGTGCGGGGGCTTGTGGGGCTGGGCGCCGTAGCCCGGTCTGGGGTTCAGAATGCTTTCTCGCGCAGCACCTGCAGCAGGTACTGGCCGTAGCCGTTCTTGAGCATCGGTTGGGCTTGCTGCTCGAGTTGCTCGGCGCTGATCCAGCCGCTTCGGTAGGCGATCTCCTCGGGGCACGACACTTTCAGGCCCTGGCGCTTTTCCAGCGTGGCGATGAACTGGCCGGCTTCCATCAGGCTGTCGTGGGTGCCTGTGTCTAGCCAGGCATAGCCTCGGCCCATGATCTCGACGTCGAGTTGGCCCCGCGTCAGGTAGCGGGCGTTGACAGTGGTGATCTCGAGTTCGCCGCGCGCACTGGGTTGGATGTCGGCGGCGATGTCGCAGACTTGGTTGTCGTAGAAATACAGGCCGGTGACGGCGTAGTTGCTCTTGGGCTGCCGGGGTTTTTCTTCGATGCTGAGCGCACGCTTGTGGGCGTCGAACTCGACCACGCCGTAGCGCTCGGGGTCGGTCACGTGGTATGCAAACACGGTGGCGCCGCTGGTTTGCCGGTCGGCGCGCTGCAGCAAGGCTTGGAAGTCGTGGCCGTAGAAGATGTTGTCGCCCAGCACCAGCGCGCTGGGGTGGCCGGCGACGAACTCGCGGCCGAGGATGAAGGCCTGTGCCAGTCCGTCGGGGCTGGGCTGGACGCAGTAGCTGATGTTCAAGCCCCAGCGGCTGCCGTCGCCCAGCAGCGCGTCGAAGCGCGGTGTGTCTTGCGGCGTGCTGATGACCAGGATGTCGCGGATGCCGGCCAGCATCAACGTGGCGAGCGGGTAATACACCATCGGTTTGTCGTAGACCGGCAGCAACTGCTTGCTGATCGCCAGCGTGGCGGGGTGCAAGCGGGTGCCGGAGCCGCCGGCCAGGATGATGCCTTTGCGTTGCATGGGACTTCCTCTCAACCGTATTGTTTGTCGACCCAGGCGCGGTAGGCGCCGCTCTGCACGTCAGCCACCCAGTCGGCATGGTCCAGATACCACTGCACAGTCTTGCGGATGCCGGTCTCGAAGGTCTCGGCCGGACGCCAGCCGAGTTCGCGCTCGATCTTGCGCGCGTCGATCGCGTAGCGGCGGTCGTGGCCTGGGCGGTCGGTCACATGGGTGATCAACCGGGTGTAGGGGCCGGCGGCGCTGGGGCGCAACTCATCGAGCAGCGCGCAGACCCGGTGCACGATCTCGTGGTTGGTTTTTTCGTTCCAGCCACCGATGTTGTAGGTCTCGCCGAGACGGCCGCCGGCCAGCACCGCGCGGATCGCGCTGCAGTGGTCGTTCACAAAGAGCCAGTCGCGCACCTGTTGGCCGTCGCCGTAGATCGGCAGCGGCTTGCCCGCCAGCGCGTTGACGATCATCAGCGGGATCAGTTTCTCGGGGAAGTGATACGGCCCGTAGTTGTTGCTGCAGTTGGTCGTGACCACCGGCAGGCCGTAGGTGTGGTGCCAGGCCCGCACCAGGTGGTCGCTGGCGGCTTTGCTGGCCGAGTACGGGCTGTTGGGCTCATAGGGATGGGTCTCGGTGAAAGCGGGTTCATCGGGCTTCAGGCTGCCATAGACCTCGTCGGTGCTGACATGGTGGAAGCGAAAGCCCGCCTTGGCATCAGGCTGCAGGCCGCCCCAGTAGGCGCGGGTGGCCTCGAGCAGCATGAATGTGCCCTCGACGTTGGTCTTCATGAAGG
>JBILYN010000561.1:0-2730 GCA_044377715.1 Aquabacterium sp. | reverse complement strand
GTCGACCATTTGTTGTTCGTGATCAGCCTGCTGCTGCTGGTGGGTTTCAGGCGCCGACTGGTCGGCACGATCACCGCCTTCACGCTGGCCCACAGCCTGACGCTGGCGTCCAGCGCGCTGGGTTGGCTGGTGTTGCGCTCGCCACCGGTGGAGGCCTGCATCGCCTTGTCCATCATGCTGGTGGCTGCCGAAGCGCTGCACGACCGCGACACCCTGGCTCGGCGCTGGCCGGCGCTGGTGGCGTTCTTGTTCGGGCTGGTGCACGGCCTGGGATTTGCGGGTGCGCTCAAGGACATCGGCCTGCCCGAGCAGCATGTCTCGATCGCCTTGCTGAGCTTCAACCTCGGCGTCGAAGCCGGTCAGCTGGGCGTCGTGGCCGCGGCCTGGGGTCTGAGCGCGGTGATGGCACGCCATGCCTCGCGCTGGCCATGGCGGGCTGTGGCGCTGTACGTGATCGGCACCGTGGCGGCCTTCTGGTCGATCACCCGTGTGGTGGCGATTGCCGCCTGACGAATGGATGGCAGCACGCCCATGGCCCTGGTCTTCGAGCTCTTCTCGACCCCGCTGATGCAATGCCAGCAGCTGGTCGACGCCGCGCAAGCCCAAAGCCTACGCGCTTCATCCGCGAAGCCGCACGGCCCAAGCACCGCTGCAGCGCGCTGGAGTGCTGTCGCACAGCCAGATCATCGATGCCCGGGATCCGGCGCTGGCCGCGTTGGCCCGGTGCCTGCTGCCCGATGCCTGCCGCCCGAGTTGGTCGAGTTGGTCGAGTTGGGCATCCCGCGCCGGCTCGACGCCTGGGGCTATGGCCTGAGTTTTTCCGCCTGAACCGAGCACGCTGCGTCTTGATCGGCGCGCACTGAACGGTGCGCACTGAGCGGCGCTGTTTTGAATCGTTCTCAACCCAGCTCAGGCCGCTGCGGGCTTGAGATTTTCCGGGCTTGAGTCGCCATTTCGGCGCCCCGTCCCAGTCTTGCTCAGGGCAGAGGTCGGTAGCTGCCAACGACCGAATACGCGGTGTGCTGCTCGAGTGTCAATTCGAAGGCCTGACCGGACGCCATCGAGTCGAGCCCTGCACCTTTGGTGCATCGGGTCACCGCCCAGGTCCGACCTTGGCCGTCCTCGAGGTAGGCCAGCCCGAACTTTGGCAGCACTTCAGTCACGACTGCGCTCACCAGATTGGCTGGTATGTCACAGGAAACCATGGAAATCCCCTATTGAGTACTGGACAGATGATACGCCCGGATCTCTTTCCGGCGACCGCGGTACGGTTTGGCACACCGCTTGGTCGCGCGGGTCACAGGAGCGTCACGCGCTGCAGCGACCATGGGCCGGTGCAGCCACTCACCACCCTAGACCTGATCTACTTCAACGCCGGCGGCGGTCACCGGGCCGCAGCGACCGCCTTGCAGGCCGTGATCGTCCAGCAGCAACGTCCTTGGCAACTTCGCTGCGTCAACCTCGTCGACTTGCTGGACCCGCAAGCGATGTTTCGTCGCCTCACCGGCATCGCACCCGAAGACCTCTACAACCTGCGGCTGGCGCGCGGCTGGACGTTGGGGCTGGCGCAAGAGCTCAAGCTGTTGCAAGCCATGATCGCGCTCGGACACACGACGCTTGTACGGCGGCTGCAGCGCCATTGGTCGCGCAGCGCGCCCGATCTGGTCGTCTCGCTGATCCCCAACTTCAACCGCGCGATGTTCTGCGCGCTGGCCGCCGCCAGGCCGGGTGCGCCCTTCGTGACCCTGCTCACCGACCTGGCCGACCATCCGCCCAACTTCTGGATCGAGCCCGACCAGGCCCAGCACTTCATCTGCGGCAGTGCCAAGGCCGAGGCGCAGGCCTTGGCGCTAGGCCACGATGCGTCGCGAGTGCACCGCAGTTCGGGCATGGTCATTCGGCCTGATTTCTACCAGCCCTTGGCGTTGGACCGTCGGGCCGATCGGGTCCGGCTCGGTCTGGACCCAGACCGGCCCACCGGAGTCGTGATGTTCGGCGGCCAGGGCTCGATGGCGATGTTGGCGATTGCGCGCGACCTTGCCGACGTGCAACTCGTGCTGATGTGCGGACACCACCGCGAGTTGGCGCGCCAGTTGCGCGCGCTGCGGCCTACGGCGGCGCATTTGGTGGTGGAGTTCACACCAGAGGTGCGGCGTCACCTGGCCTTGGGTGACTTCCTGATCGGCAAACCCGGCCCGGGCAGCTTGAGTGAGGCCGTGCAGCAAGGACTACCGGTGCTGACGGTCCGCAACACCTGGACCATGCCTCAGGAGCGCTACAACACCGACTGGGTTCAGCACAACGGCCTGGGCCTGGTAGTGCGTTCGATGCGCAAGGTTCGCCCGGCCGTGCTCGAGATGCTGAGCCGGCTGGACGAGTTCAAGCAGCGTGTTGGCCAAATCGAGAACCAGGCTGTTTTCGAGGTGCCCGACATCCTGGCTGGCATCCTCGACCGCCGTGCTGCCGCCGCCTCTTAGTCGCTTCGCGACCAGTGCGGAGGCGACAAATTCAGTCGCTTTTCTTGGGACGACCGGCCTTGATGGCCGTCAGCTTGTCGAGCATGACTTGGAGCGCCCGGTCCTCCAGCGCCGAGAGGGCTTGCAGTCCGGCGCGCAGCAACTCGCTTTTCTTGATCGCGCGCCTGAAGCCGAGGGCGCGCTCCTTGAGTTGGTGGATCAACGCGAAATCGGCTCGCGGCATCGTGAAGCTGTCGCGCACCAGTTTTTCCTT
>JBILYN010000200.1:0-8298 GCA_044377715.1 Aquabacterium sp. | reverse complement strand
CTACTACGCCGTCAACTACCACCAGACGGTTCGTTACCTGCACGACCTGGCAGGCGGCCTGGTGCTGACGCTGCCGCTGGAGTCAGACCTGCGCAACGAGGACTCGGGCAAATACATCCGCAAATACCTCTACACCAAGCCGGGCGTGAACGTCGAGACGCGGATGCGCGTCTACAACATGATCCGCGACCTGACAGCCGACGCCTATGGCGGCTGGCAGTTTGTCGTGGCGCTGCAAGCGGGTGGCGGCCTGCCGGCGCAGCGCTTGATGATGCGGCGCTCGTACAACATGGACCAGGCCAAACAGCGCGCGCTGATCGCGTCCGGTGCCGAGTTGCCGACCAAGTCCTGACAGCCCCCGCGCACAGAAGGTCCAGCCCATGCCGTCCCAGACCCCCGACAGCGACACCGAATTCGCCTTGCAAGTGAGGGCTTATCTGCGCGACATGCTGCCCGCAGACATGGCCAAGCGCGGACGCACCGATGTGCACCCGTCGCGTGAGGACCAGCTCGGCATCACCGCGCTGCTGGCGGGCGTGGGCTGGTCGGTGCCGAATTGGCCAGTCGAATACGGCGGCCCGGGCTGGTCGGCCCAGCGCCGCATGTTGTTCGAAGAGGAGCTGATGCTCGCTGGCGCGCCGCCGAACAACATCCAGGGCGTGTCGCTGGTCGCCCCGGTCGTCTACACCTTCGGCACCGAGGCCCAGAAAGCACGCTACCTGGCCCCGATCCGCGAAGGCCGGGAGTTCTGGGCTCAAGGGTTTTCCGAGCCCGGATCGGGTTCGGACCTGGCCTCGCTGCGAACACGTGCCGTGCTTGACGGCGACGGGCCCGACGCGGTCTATGTCGTCAACGGCCAGAAGATCTGGACCTCGGACGCCTTCATGGCCGACATGCTGTTCACGCTGGTGCGCACCGACCCCTTGGTCAAGGCACAGCGCGGCATCTCGTTCCTGCTGATCGCGCTGAACTCGCCCGGTGTCACGGTGCGGACCATCCCCTCCATCGATGAGGGCGAAAGCCTGTGCGAGGTATTTTTCGACGATGTCCGCGTGCCGGTGGCCAACCTGATCGGCGAGGAAGGGCGGGGCTGGGACTACGCCAAGTTCCTGCTCGGCACCGAGCGGGTGGGGGTTGCCGAAGTGCCGCGCAACAAGCGCAACCTCGCCACGCTGGCAACGATGGCAGCCCAAGCGCCCTCGGGCACACCAGGGATCAGCCTTTATGCGGATCCGGTGTTCAGGTCGCGCATTGCCAGGCTGGAGATCGACCTGCTCGCGCTAGAAGCCGCGGCGGTCCAGACGCTGGCGATCGACGACCAGAGCCCGCTGACGCCATCGGCACTGAAGATCCACGGCACCGAGCTGATGCAAGCGATACTGGGCCTGCAGGTCGAGACGCTGGGCGGCCACGCCGGCGCCTTCTACCCGCACGACGCCGCAGGTCCAAGCCCGGGCCCCGAGCACGCGCCCGGCGTGACGGCGGAGTACCTGTTCAGACGCTGCATGACCATCCTGGGCGGCTCGAACGAGATCCAGAAGAACATCATCGCCAAGCTGCTGTTCTCGGGCCAGCAACCCTCGCTGCCGGCGCTGTCAGAAGACCAGCTGATGCTGCAGCAAAGCGCCGAGCGCTGCGCCGCCGATTACCGTGACGCCCCCTGGAGCGACCGTGCCGATGGCGACCCTGCCCGCGCGCACAAGCGCTGGCGAAAGCTCGCCGACACCGGTTTGCTCGGGCTGGGGATCGCCGAGGACATCGGCGGCTACGGCGGCTCAGACCAGGACCTGGCGGTGCTGTGTGAAACCTTAGGCGGCGTCACCGAACCCTTGGGGACTTGCGCGATCGCGCCAGGCCTGCTGCTCGCGCGCTCAGCCTGGTCTATTGATAGACAGCGTGCGGTGATCCAGGCCCTGGTCGCGGGCGAGCAGGTGGTCGCTTTCGCCCATGCCGAGGCCGAATCCGCTGGCCAGGGCGCTGCCGAGATGACCGCCTGCCGCGCCCAAGCCAGTGCTGGTGGTTTCAGGTTAGACGGTGCCAAGTGCGCGGTCGCGGGCGGGCCGATCGCCGACGCCTTCATCGTCTCGGCGCGCAGCGCAGGCCAGCCCGGCGACGCCAGTGGCTTGTCGCTGTTCTGGCTGCCGCGCAACACGCCCGGGCTGACTTGCTTGAACTACCGCAGCGTCGATGGCCAGGTGCTGGCCGACTTGCAGCTGGACGGTGTGACGCTAGGCGAATCCGCGCTGCTGTCGCCGCTAGACCAGGCGCTGCCAGCGATCGAACATGCGCTCGACCTGTTGACCACGATGGCCTGCGCCGGCGCGGTGGGCACGATGGACCAGTTGCTGACGCTGACCCGCGACTACCTGCAGACGCGCCAGCAGTTCGGTGCGCCCTTGGCCAGTTTTCAGGCGCTGCAGCATCGCGTCGCCGAGATGTACGGCGAGATCGCGCTGTCGCGTGCGCTGGTGCAGCGCGCTGTGGCAGCACTGGCCGGCGCCCCGGCGCCCCGCGCGCTGCTGGCCGCAGCCGCCAAGTCGCGCACAGGCCGCGCCGGTTTCTTTGTCGGCAGCCAGGCGGTCCAGCTGCACGGCGGCATCGGCATGACCCAGGCCTGCGCTGTCGGCGGCCACTTCAAGCACCTGCACATGTTCGAAGCCAGCTGGGGCAACAGCCAGTACCAAAGCCAGCGTTTCGCCAGGCTGACGGATTCGAACCCCGCAGTCCACCCCAGGGACAGCGCTCTGACCTGAGCGCTGCCGACCGCTAAACCCTGTCGGCCAGGTAGCGCTGCGCCAGCTCCACATAGTGCGGCGCGGTGCGGCCGAACCGGGCCTGGTCGTCGGGCGACATCACGCGCCACAGCTTGGCCGGTGAACCCTGCCAGATCTCGCCACGGCCGATGCGCTTGCCCGGCGTCAGCAGCGCGCCCGCCGCGAGCATGCCGCCGGCTTCGATCACCGCACCGTCGAGCACGGTCGCGCCCATGCCGACGAAAGTGCGGTCCTCTAGCGTGCAGGCGTGGATGATGCAACCATGGCCCACCGTCACATCGTCGCCGATGATCGTCGGCTGCGCGCCGGCGTTGACGTGGATGATGGTGCCATCCTGGATGTTGCTGCGCTGGCCAATGCGGATGAAATTGGTATCACCGCGCAGCACGCAATGAAACCACACACCCGACTGCGCACCGATCTCGACCTGGCCGATCACCGCCGCCGTGGGCGCAATGAAGGCATCGGCGGCCACGCGCGGGCTATGCCCTTCAAAGGCATAAACCGGACCACGCGCTGGGCCTGAAGCTATCGAACCCTCAGCCATGGTCACTTGACCCACGATGGCTTGCGCTTTTCGCGGAACGCCGCCATGCCCTCGGCGCCTTCCGGGCTGCGGAACATGCGCGCGCTCCACTCGGCAGTCTCGCGGAAAGCCTCGTCGCGCGGCAACTGGGTCACGCGGCGCACCAGCTTCTTGCACTCGGCCACTGCGATCGGGCCGCCCAGACAGATCGCGTCGATCTCCTGCTGCACCGCGGCGTGCAACTGGTCTTTGGGCACGGCCCGGTGCGCAAAGCCGATTTCGACCGCGCGCGTGCCGGTGAAGCGCTCGCCGGTCAGGAACAGCTTCATGCCGTGGTGGGTGCCGAGCTTGGGCAGGCACACGACCGAGATCACCGCCGGGATCACGCCTATCCTGACCTCGGAGAAGCTGAACAACACCTCGTCGACCGTGACGACGATGTCGGAGGCCCCGACCAGCCCCAGCCCGCCGGCGAATGCCGCACCGTTGACCGCAGCGATCACCGGCTTGTCGCTGTCCATCATGCGCGTCAGCACCTGGGGCAGCGAAATGCCTTGCCGGCCCTCGATCATCTGGCCGGGCGGGCTCTTGAGGTCGGCGCCGGCGCAGAAAGCCGGGCCGCTGCCGGTGAGCACGATGCAGCGTACCGCCGGGTCGGCGATCGCAGCGATCAGGTGGGCGTCGAGCTCGTTGACGAGCTGGGCCGACAGCGCATTGCGGTTGTCCGGCCGGTTCAGCGTGATCCAGGCCGCGCCCTGGCGGATTTCGTACAGCGTGGCAGTCGTCATCGTCATGCTCCGTGGCGTTTCAAAGCTTGAAGGCCTGCTGGAAGCCGGGCCGCTGCGTGATGTGGTCCCAGTAGCGCTTGATGTTGGGCGTGAAGGCCTCGTCGATGTCCAGCGACTGCGCCAGCACCAGCACATAGATGATGCAGATGTCGGCGATCGTGAAGCGGTTCGCACACAGGTATTGGCGGTCGGCGGTGGCTTTCTCGACACAGCGCAGCCTGGACAAGAACCATTGGCGGTAGTCGGCCGCGACCTGCGGGTTGCGCCGTTCCTCGGGCTCGAGCCGGGTGTAGCGCAGCACCAGGGTCTGCGGAAAGGTCAGCGTCGCATCGCTGCGGTGCAGCCAGTTCAGGTAAGCGCCGTAATCGGGCTCGTCGACCCGAACGGCCAGGTCGCTGGGGCCGTAGCGGTCGACCAGGTACTGGCAGATGCCGGCCGACTCGGTCATGTTGACGTCGCCGTCGACCATGCAGGGGATCGTGCCCAGCGGGTTGATCTTGAGGTACTCACGGGTCGTCACGCGGGGCGGAAACGGCATCGTGATCAACTCATGGGGCAGGCCCATCTCGATCAGGGTCCACAGCGGGCGCATCGACCGCGCGCGCGTGCAGTGAAACAGCTGGATGGTCATGGTGCTCGCGCCGCCCAAGCGGCGTCCTGTGGTTGCTTGCCCGGGGCTGATGATCGCCGACCCGCGTGCTGCGATGATTTTCCGACCCGCCGGCAGCGGCGCTGCCGACAGGCTGTTCGGGAACCTTGGTTTGGGACCTTGCTGCGCCGTACCCTCGCTATGAACCGCCGGGTTCTGGCAGCGCGGCGCCGGACTTGCGATCAGCCCGCCATGCGCCAGCACCAGGCCGTCCGAAACCGGCGTCGCAAGCCCGTCGCAGCGCTTTGGATCCCTCGTGATTCACAGGATAAAAAGTGAATTCAAAAGACCATAGCACGAGGGTCAAGTGGTCCTGATTGCGGAAAACCCTTGCATCCAAAGTCCCGCCCGGTGTTGCATGAGGACGATCTCTGCGCCATACTGTCCATATGAATTTTGAATCACACAGCAGCCCAGCGGGCGCGCGAATCAAGCTCGGTGGTGCCAGCTCATGAAGCACGCCGTCAACCCACCCGGTCTCGCATCGATAGACGCCATCACCGCCGCGCTGGCGGAGGTGGGCTATATCTCGACCCGTCAGATCTCCACCGCGATATACCTGGCCCACCACCTGCGCAAGCCCGTGCTGATCGAGGGCCCGGCCGGCGTCGGCAAGACCGACCTCGCGGTCTCGGTCGCCAAAGCGCTGGGTTTCGCGCTGCTGCGGCTGCAGTGCTACGAAGGCCTGGACGACAGCAAAGCGCTGTACGAGTGGAAGTACGGCAAGCAACTGCTCTACACGCAGATCCTGAAGGAGAAGATCGGCCACTTGGTCGACGCGTCCGACAGCCTGCAAGGCGCTTTCGGCAAGCTGGCCGGTTTCCAGGACTTGTTCTTCTCGCGCGATTTCCTTGAGCCCAGGCCACTGCTGCAGGCGATGGAGCAGCCCGGCGGCAGCGTGCTGCTGATCGACGAGGTCGACAAGTCGGAAGAGTCCTTCGAGGCCTTGCTGCTCGAAGTGCTGGCCGACTACCAGGTCACGATCCCCGAGATCGGCACGATCCGGGCCCAGGTGCCGCCGCTGGTGGTGCTGACGTCGAACAACACCCGCGAGCTCGGTGACGCGCTCAAGCGGCGCTGCCTGCATCTGCATATCGGTTTCCCCAACGCCGGGCTCGAGCGCCGGGTGCTGCGGGCCAGGGTGCCTGACATCGCCGAGCTGCTGCTCGGACAGCTGGTCTCGTTCGTTCAGTCGCTGCGCGAAGAGAACATCCGCAAAGCGCCGTCGATCGCCGAATCGGTCGACTGGGCCCGCACGCTGCTGCTGCTGCACGCCCAGGTGCTGGACGAATCGCTGGTGCGAGACACACTCAACGTGCTGCTCAAGCGCGAGAGCGACATCCAGGAGATGCAAGGCCGGCTCGCGGCGCTGACGCAGGCTGCGCTGGCCGAACCTACCGAAGCCCAGCCGGTCGGCGCTTATTGATGGACGCCAGTCTGGCCGGATTCGTTCGCGCACTGCGGGTCGCGGGCGCGCAAGCCTCTACCGCTGAGGCGATCGACGCTGCGCGTGCGATGGCACTGGTCGGCTTTGGCGACCGCGACAGCCTGAAGGCCTCGCTGGGCGTCGTGCTGGCGAAGTCGGTCGAAGAAAAGATCATCCACGACCGGGTCTTCGACCTGTACTACAGCCTGCCCGATGCGCCCGACGATCCGGACGAGGGCAGACCGCAGGACTCGGCATCACAAGATGAGACCGCCGGCGAGCGCACCGGAGACGCGGAGGTCGACGCCTTGCTGGACCTGGCAGAAGGCCAGCAGGGCCGCGACGCGCTCGATGCCGCGCTCAGGCGCGCAGCGGGTCAGGCCGGTGTCGACGATATTCGCTTCTCGTCGCAGACCTCTTTCTTCGTCCGCAAGATGCTCGCTGGAATGGGCATTGCGCCGCTGGAGGCGCGGCTGCTGGAGCGCCTGGGCCAGGCTTCAGACGAGGCGCAGGCCGAGGCCAAGACGCTGGGTGCGGCGCGTGACCTGTTGCAGCGCCAGGCGCGCGCGCTGGTCGAGCAGCGCTTCGAGCTGTTCGGTCGGCCGGCCACCGAGAACTTCATGACCGAGGTCGCTGTCAGGCGCCCACTGGGCCGTATGGGCCCGCCCGACATCGATCGGATGAAGGTTGCCGTGGCCCGCATGGCCAAGCGCCTGGCGGCCAAGCATTCCCAGCGGCGGCGCATCCGGCTGCATGGCCAGCTCGACTTCAGGCGCACGCTGCGCGCCAACGCAGGCCTGGACGGCGTGCCGGTCAACCTGAGCTTCAAGCACAAGCGGCGCGACAAACCTCGACTGGTGGTGATCTGCGACGTCTCGAGTTCGGTCGCAGCCCATGTGCGCTTCCTGCTGTTGTTTCTGTACGCGCTGCACGGCACCGTCACCGATCTGCGCAGCTTCGGGTTCTCGCACCGCTTGCAGGACGTGGCTGCACCGCTAGAGACCATGCCTTTCGACGACGCGATGGAGTTGATCCTGCGCGAGGTCGGGGGCGGCGCCACCGACTACGGCCGGGCCTGGGTCGACCTGCGCGACCAGCACTGGGACTGCATAGACCGGCGCACCACGGTGCTGGTGCTGGGTGACGGTCGATCGAACCAGACCGATCCTCGGCTAGACATCTTCGCCGAGCTCACCGAGCGCGCCAAGCGCGTGGTCTGGCTGTGCAACGAGCCGCCGGTGCGCTGGGGCAGCGGCGACAGCTGCATGCTGCAGTACCGCCCGCTGTGCACCCATGTCACCCACTGCGCCAGCGCTGCCGACCTCGAGCGCGCGATCGACGAAGCCTTGCAGGCCTATTCCTGATTCGCAGCGGCCGCCACCAACATCACACCTTCACCGCTGAGAAACAAGCCCCCATGGACACGAACTTCAAAGACCTTTTCTCGATCGCCGGCAAGGTCGCACTGGTCACCGGCGGCTCACGCGGCATCGGCGAGATGATCGCCGCAGGCTTTGTCGCAAGCGGCGCCAAGGTCTACATCTCGTCGCGCAAGGCCGACGTCTGCGAAGCGACGGCCAAGCGCATCAGCCAGGAGTGCGGCGGCACCTGTATCTCACTGCCGGCCGACCTGTCGCGCATGGACGGCGTCGAGAGCCTGGCCGCGCGGCTGGCCAAGCTCGAACCCAAGCTCGACATCCTGGTCAACAACGCTGGCGCTGCCTGGGGCGCGCCGATCGAGCAGTTCCCCGAGGTCGGCTGGGACAAGGTGATGGACACCAACGTCAAGGGCGTTTTCTTCCTGACCCAAAAGCTGCTGCCGCTGCTGCGCCAGGCAGCCGCCGGCCCCAGCCCGGCCCGGGTGATCAACATCGGCTCGATCGACGGCATCAAGTCGGCCAGCTTCGACAGCTTTTCCTACGGCGCGTCCAAGGCCGCTGTGCATCACTTGACGCGTTTCCTGGCCGCGCAACTGACCAAGGAGCGCATCCTGTTCAACGCCATCGCGCCCGGCCCCTACCCAACCTGGATGCTGTCGACCGGCGTCGGCCATGGCGGCGAGACCCAAGGCGTCGACTGGGCCAGTGTCACCCAGCGCAACCCCAGCGGCCGCGTCGGCACACCGCAAGACATCG
>JBILYN010000560.1:0-2739 GCA_044377715.1 Aquabacterium sp. | reverse complement strand
TCGAGCAGCATGAATGTGCCCTCGACGTTGGTCTTCATGAAGGCCCCCGGCCCGTGGATGCTGCGGTCGACATGGCTCTCGGCGGCAAAGTGCAGACAAGCGCGCGGGCTGTGCGTGGCGAGCAGGCTGTCGACCAGCGCGCGGTCACCGATGTCGCCCTTGACGAAGTGGTGGCGCGCATCGCCCTGCAGGTTGGCCAGGTTGGCCAGGTTGCCAGCGTAGGTCAGCGCGTCTAGGTTGACGATGGGCTCGTCGCTGGTCTTGAACCAGTCGAGCACGAAGTTGCTGCCGATGAAGCCGGCACCACCGGTGACGAGAATGGTCATGCAAGTGTCCTGTTTGAAAGAACGCCACGAAGGTCGCAGGGTGGGCAGCAGCTCTCAAGCAAATGTGGCTTTGCCACTTTGCTTGATCCCCACGGGGGACGTCCGGCGTCGGCCGGCCTTGGGGCGCTCAGCAGAGGCCGTGGATTCGGCTTCGCCGGGCCACTGGCGGCCTCCCCCTTGAGGGGGAGAGCCGCAGGCGCTCCGGGGGTGGGATCAACTCCTGCCATAGGTGTCTTCGAAGCGCACGATGTCGTCTTCGCCGAGGTAGCTTCCCGACTGCACTTCGATGATCTCGAGCGGCACTTTGCCGGGGTTGGCCAGGCGGTGGGTCTGGCCTAGCGGGATGTAGGTGCTCTGGTTTTCGGCCAGCAGGATCACCTTGTCGCCGTTCGTGACTTCGGCCGTGCCGCTGACCACAATCCAATGCTCTGCCCGGTGATGGTGCATCTGCAGGCTCAAGGACGCGCCGGGCTTGACCATGATGCGCTTGACCTGGTGGCGCGGCCCGTTGTCTATGCTGTCGTACCAGCCCCAGGGCCGATGCACCTTGCGGTGCACGGTGTGCTCGTTGCGCTGCTCGGCGCCCAGGTGGTTGACGATCAGCTTGACGTCCTGGCTGCGTTCACGGCTGGCCACCATCACCGCGTCTGGCGTCTCGATCACGATCACGTTGTCCAGGCCGACGGTGCTGACCAGCCGACTGGTGGCGTGCACCAGGGTGTTGGTTGAGTCCTTGACGATCACGTCGCCGACGCTGGCGTTGCCAAACTCGTCCTTGGGCGCGACCTGCCAGACCGCTTCCCAGGCGCCGAGGTCGTTCCAGCCAGCGTCGAGCGCGACCATCCGGATCTCGAACTCGCTGCCCGGACATTGCTCCATCACCGCGTAGTCGACCGACTCGCTCGGTACCGCGGCAAATTCGGCCTGGCCCGGGCGGACAAACTTTGCGTCGTTGCTACGCGCAGCCCAAGCCTTGCGCGTGGCTGCGGCGATGTCGGGGCGGAAGCGCTCAAGCGCAGCCATCCACACCGATGCCTTGAGCACGAACATCCCGGCGTTCCAGAAGTAGCCGCCATCGGCGACATAGCGTTGTGCGGTGGCCAGGTCGGGCTTTTCGACGAACTGCGCCACCGGCGGCGCCGGGTCGGTGGCACTTGCGTCGACCCGGATGTAGCCGTAGCCGGTCTCGGGGGCATCTGGGGCGATGCCCAGGATCGCGATCGCACCGCCATCGGCCACTCTCACCGCGCGTTGCAGTGCTGCGCTGAAAGCGGCCTCGTCGGTGACGGTCTGGTCGGCCGGGGTGACAACGAGCACCGGGTCATGGCCGTCTTCGAGCGCGGCCAGCGCTGCCAGCGTGACAGCTGGCGCAGTGTTGCGCCCCACCGGCTCGAGCAGCGCGGCGGCGGGTTCGACGTTCAGTGCGTGCAACTGGTCAAGCACCAGAAAGCGGTGCTCCTCGTTGCCGACGATGACCGGCCCGGCGACGGTGATGCCCTCGGTGGCCAGGCCACGCAGCCGCGCCACCGCTTGCTGGAACAGGCTGCGCTGGTTCGCAGGGTCGCCCGACAGCACGAGAAACTGTTTCGGGTAACCAGCGCGCGACAAGGGCCACAGCCTGGTGCCGGATCCGCCGGCCATGATCACGGGTTGGACCAGGATGTTCACGTGTCAAAGCCTCTTGGGTTGTTCGTTTGCCAACGCCAGCTGTCGGCGCACATGCGGTTCAGGTCGTGTCTTGCCTGCCAGCCCAGCAGACTGCGGGCCAGCGCCGGGTCGGCGTAGCAGGCGGCGATGTCACCGGCGCGGCGCGGCGCGATGGTGTATCGGATCTCGCGGCCGCTCGCCGCCGCGTAAGCCGCGACCAATTCGAGCACGCTGTAGCCGCGGCCTGTGCCCAGGTTGACGGTGACCGAGCCGCTGTGGTCGAGCAGGCGACGCAGCGCTGCCACATGGCCTTCGGCCAGGTCGGTGACATGGATGTAGTCTCGAACACCGGTGCCATCGGGCGTGGCGTAGTCGTCGCCATAGACGCTGAGCCGCTCGCGGCGGCCTACGGCCACCTGTGCCACGTAAGGCATCAGGTTGTTGGGCGTGCCGCGCGGGTCCTCGCCGATCAGGCCCGACTCGTGCGCGCCGACCGGGTTGAAGTAGCGCAGGCAGGCAGTCTGCCACTGCGCATCGGCCGCCCCGAGGTCGCGCAGCAAGGCCTCGCCGATCAGCTTGGTCTGGCCGTAGGGGCTGGTGGCCGACAGCGGACTGTGTTCGCTGATCGGCAAATGCGGTGGGTCGCCATAGACCGTCGCACTGCTGGAGAACACCATGCGCTTGCAGCCTGCGGCCAGCATCGCCTGGCAGGTGCTGACCAGCCCGCCGACGTTGTTGCCGTAATAGGCCAGAGGCAGAGCGGTTG
>JBILYN010000198.1:0-8318 GCA_044377715.1 Aquabacterium sp. | reverse complement strand
GCCGTTGACGAAGGTGGCGAGGTAGCCGCTGGCCGGTTGCAGCAGCCGCGCGCCGCCGGCGGGCAGGTCGCGGTGCACAGCGATCTCGCCCAGCGACAAGCGGTCGAAGTCGATCACGTTGAGGTCGGCGCGCAAGCCCACGGCCAACGCGCCGCGGTCGTGCAGACCGAACAGCCTCGCGTTCTTGAGCGTCTGCCGGTGCACCACGGATTCGAGCGCCAGGCGCTGACCCCGGCTGCGGTCGCGTACCCAATGCGTGAGCTGAAAAGTCGGCGCGACGGCATCGAAGATCACGCTGACATGGGCGCCTGCGTCCCCCAGGCCGGTGACGGTGGCCGGGTGGGAATGCATCTCATGCAGCGCGTCATGGTTGAAGTCGCTGTAGTTGGTGAAAAATCGCATCACGTACTGACGGCCGTCGCCGGCCGTCAAGCAGTCGTACAGGCAAGACATCGGGGAAACGCCCTCAGCCTGGGCGCGCGCCGCGAGCGAGAGACCACGCGCTGGCTCGTGATCGGCCGCGCAGTCGGACAAGCGGTAAACCTGGTCCCAGTTCATCGCCATGTGGACGACGACGTTTTCCATCGTCCCAGGCTGCGGGTGGGGAATCGTCGCCTCGGCCAGGATCGCCGCCTTGAGCGCTGGCTGACGCATCGCCGCCAAGCGCTCGGGCAAAGCCAGCTCGCGGATCGCCAGGTAGCTGGGCTTGCGCATGAACGGGTGGTAAGTCGCCAGGCTGAGCACGATCGCTGTGGGTCGTGCGCCGACCTGGGGATAGAGCTGCGCGCCCGCTTGGTTGTGATCGACCACGCCGGCCAGCACCTGGCGCCAAAGCGCTGGCCACTCGTCGACCTGGAACAGCGTGAAGGTCACCGGTCGGCCGCTGACGCGCGAAGCCTTGGCCATCAGCGCGAGTTCGTCCAACTGCGAATGGCGCTCGCCGCCGAGCATCGGCGCGCTGCCCACGGTGCTCGACGGGATCATCTGGTAGACCCCGCGCCCAGCGCGGCGCAGCGCTTGGGCAAACGCCAGCACCTCGTCTTCGGCCGCGAAAGTGCCCGGCACCGGGTCGCCGTGGATCGAGCGATGACCACGGATGCGCGAGGTCGAAAAGCCCATCGCGCCGGCCTGCACCGCTTCTTGCACCAGGTCTGCCATCTGCGCCAGGTCCTGCGCGTTGGCGGCTTCGTCACGCTTGCCGCGTTCGCCCATCACCGCCAGCCGAACCGCGCCATGGGTGACCATCGAACCGATGTCCAGCGCCCAACGGCGCTGCGACAGAAAGTCGAGGTACTCGGGCAGGCTGTGCCAGGCGCCCCAAGGCATGCCCTCGTGCAGCACCGAGCCTGGGATGTCCTCGACACCCTCCATCAGCTCGATCAACTCGCGCTCGCCACCAGGGCGCACCGGCGCAAAACCGACGCCGCAGTTGCCCATGATCGCCGTGCCCACACCCTGGCCCGCGGAAGGCTCCATCGCGTCGTCCCAGGTCGCCTGGCCGTCGTAATGGGTGTGGATGTCGACCCAGGCTGGCGCCACCAGCGCGCCATCGGCATTCAAGGTCTGGCGCGCTGCCGATCGGATAGACCCGCCGATCTCGGTGATGCGGCCGTCCCGGAAAGCGATGTCGCCGGTGCGCGCCGGCGCGCCTGTGCCGTCCACCAGCGTGGCGCCCTTGATCAGCATGTCGTTCATCGTCTGAGGTCCTTGATTGGCGTTTGTGCTGATTGACCCAGCACAAACGCCCTGATTAATATATTCGAACCGTAATTCGAATTCTGACCCGCGTCAATATGGAGATCCCGCAGGCACCCGTCCGCCAGCGCGCTGCCGTCAAGCGAGGCATCGCGCTGGGCGTCGATCCGCTGCAACCGGTGCAGGCCAGAGCCCATGCCACCCGCGATGCGTTGCTCTCGGCTGGGCGCGCGATGCTGGCCGATTGCGATTTCGACTCGCTCTCGATCGCTGACCTGGCGGCTGCAAGCAAGCTGTCGGTCGGATCGTTCTACGGCCGGTTTCGTGACAAGGAGGCCTTTTTCGAGCAGTTGCAAGAGCAGGTCTCCGCCGAATTTCTGCGCGCCGCGCACCAGGCGCTGCTGCCCAAGGACGGGCAAGCCAGCACCGCCGAGGCGATCGTGGCGAGCGTCTGCGCGATGGTGATCGACGGCTTTCGCAAGGATGCGGGTTATGTCCGCGCAGCCCTCAAGCACGCCTCGACCCAGCCGGCGAGTTGGAGCCCGATCCAGAGCGCCGGACGCCAGGTGGTCAAGGAGGTCATCGCGGTGCTGGGCCCCAAGCTCGCGCACATCGCGCCGGCCCAGCGCGCGGGACGCATACGTTTCGCGATGCAGTTGCTCTACGGCACCGGCATCAACGCTTCGCTCAACGACCCCGGACCGATCCCGTTGCGCAGCAAACGTCTGGAGCGCGAGCTCAGCCGCGTGCTGTGCCTGTACCTGGGCATCGCCAAGGCGACGGATCTGGGCCCGCGTCCCGCGCTGAGCAACAACAGACACGCATCTCCAAGCCCGCGATCAGCCGCATCGCGGCCAGGAGGGCCTGCATAAGCCTGGTGGCCGGATTGGCCATCCTGGTGGCCTTTGCCTGGATCACGCTGGTGCTGGTTCGGCACTGAACTTCTTTCAACCCGCCGCACGCCCTGCGGCACCATCAAGTCGGAGAATACCCATGAAAGCAGCCGTCTTCCACGCCCCCAACCAGCCATTGACGATCGAGGACATCGACATCGCCAAGCCCGGTCGCCGGGAGGTGTTGATCCGCACCGCGGCCACCGGCCTGTGCCACAGCGACCTGCACATCATCGAAGGCAAGTACCCAGGGCCGGTGCCCGCGGTGCTGGGCCATGAGTGCTCGGGCGTGGTCGAGGCCGTGGGCGAGGACGTCAGCTATGTGCGACCGGGCGACCACGTGATCACCTGCCTGTCGGTGTTCTGCGGCCACTGCGAGTTCTGCCTCAGCGGCCACATGTCGATCTGCAACACACCCGAGATCCGCTTCCCGCCCGGCCCGTCCAAGCGGCTCGACTGGCGCGGCAAGCCCTTGAACCAGATCCTGAACCTGTCTGGCTTCGCCGAGCAGATGCTGGTGCACGAACATGCCTTGGTCAAAATCACGCCCGAGATGCCGATGGACCGCGCCGCGCTGATCGGCTGCGCGGTGATGACGGGCTATGGCGCGATCGTCCACACCGCCAAGGTCGAGCCCGGGTCGACAGTGGCTGTGATGGGCTGCGGCGGCATCGGCCTGGCGGCGGTCAACGCGGCGCAGATCGCCGGCGCCGCGCGCATCATCGCGATCGACATGGACGCGGGCAAGCTGGCGCTGGCGCGCGAGTTCGGCGCCACCGACACGCTGGACGCTTCGCTCGGTGACGTGGCCAAGCGCGTGGTCGAGATGACTGGCGGCGGAGTTCCCTATTCTTTTGAATGCATAGGCTTGAAGCAGACTGCCGAGGACTGTTTCGCGATGCTGCGCCCGGGCGGCACCGCCACCGTGATCGGCATGCTGCCCTACGGCACCAAGATCGAGTTGAACGGACTGGACCTGCTGCGCGAGCGCCGCATCCAGGGCAGCGTGATGGGCTCGAACCGCTTCCGCACCGACATGCCTCGCCTGATCCAGTTCTACCAGCAAGGCCGCTTGCACCTGGACCGGATGATCTCAGGCCACATCAAACTCGAGCAGATCAACGAAGGCTTTGCGGCGATGAAAAAAGGTGGCATGGCACGCCACGTGATCCAGTTCAACGCTTGAGCCCGCGAGGAGCCTAAGAGCCAAGCCATGCTGACCCGCTTCGACGAATACCTGATCCACCAGACGCCGGAGCCCTTGGCACACCCGGTGTCGATGGACCGCAATTTCTACGACCGCTACGGGCTCAGCGGGTTTGCGGCCGACGCCTCGCTGTACTTCGGCATCGGCCTGGGGCTCTACCCCAACCGCGAGTTGATGGACGGCGCTTTCAGTCTGGTGCGCGGTGGCGAGCAGCGCTCTTGCTTCGCGTCTCGCCGGGCCGACCCGGCCCACCACGCGGGCATTGCCCAGCAGACTTGGCCCAAGCTTTGCGCGAGGCGGCCGATGCACTTGATCAGCGACAGCATGCGTTGCGTGCGCTGATGATCGAATTGCAGTTCTGGACTGAACAACGCCAGTTGTCAGACGCCAGGTTTTGAAATCCTCAGCCGAACACAGCCGGACAATGCGCGAATGAACAGCCCTGAACACTTTGACGTCATCGTCGTCGGCGCCGGTATCTCCGGCGTTGGCGCTGCCTACCACCTCAAGACCCAGAGTCCGGGCACCCGCTACCTGGTGCTGGAGTCCAAAGACAGTTTCGGTGGCACCTGGATCACGCACCGCTACCCCGGCATACGCTCAGACAGCGAGCTCTACACCTTCGGCTACCGCTTCAAGCCCTGGACCGGCACGCCGATCGCCACCGCCGAGGAAATCCTGCGCTACATGGGCGAGGTGGTCGAAGAAAACCAACTCGGCGCTCACATTCGCTACCGGCACGAGATCGTCTCGGCAGCCTGGTCCAGCGCCGAGCGCCAATGGCGACTCGCCGTGCGTAGCAGCGACACCGGCGAGATGCTCGAGTTCAGCGCCGGTTTCCTGTGGATGTGTCAGGGCTATTACCAGCACGACCAGGGCTACACCCCCGACTGGGCCGGCATGGACAGCTACCAGGGCCGGATCGTCCATCCGCAAACCTGGCCTGAGGACCTGGACTACAGCGGCAAGAAGGTCGTGGTGATCGGCTCGGGCGCGACCGCCGCGACACTGATCCCGGCCATGGCCGACGACTGCGAGCACATCACGATGCTGCAGCGATCGCCGACGTATTTCCGCACCGCGCGCAACATCAACGAGCTCGCCGACATGCTGCGCCAGCTCGAGATTCCCGAGACCTGGATCCACGAGATCGTGCGCCGCAAGGTGTTGTTCGAACAAGGCGCATTTGCCGCGCGCACCCACCGCGAGCCCGAGCTGGTCAAGCAAGAGCTGGTGGCCAACATCCAGGCGCTGGTCGGCGACAAGGTCGATGTCGCCAAACACTTCACGCCCAGCTACCGGCCCTGGCAGCAGCGCCTGGCCTTCGTGCCCGACGCCGACCTGTTCCACGCGATCAACAAGGGCAAAGCCTCGGTCGTCACCGACCAGATCGAGACCTTCACGCCGACCGGGCTGAGGCTCAAGTCCGGCGCGACGCTGGACGCCGACATCATCATCACCGCCACCGGATTTCACTTGAGCACGATGGGCGGGATCGATTTCAGCGTCGACGGCCAGGCGCTCGATTTCAGCCAGACCGTCGCCTACCGCGGCGCGATGTTCACCGGTGTGCCCAACCTGTTGTGGGTCTTCGGCTACCTGCGCTGGAGCTGGACGCTGCGGGTCGACCTGATGGGAGACTTCGTCTGCCGGCTGCTTGGCCACATGAAGGAACACGGCGCAACAATGGTGACGCCGCAGCTGCGCCCGAGCGAGCAGGCCATGCCGCTCAAGCCCTGGGTCGATCCGACCAACTTCAACCCCGGCTACCTGAACCGAGGCATGCACTTGATGCCTCGCCAAGGAGCGACCGAACCCTGGACCCACGGCCAGGACTACGACCAAGACCGCAAGCAGCTGCCGCTGGCAGACCTAGACGACGGCACGCTGCGCTTCGAATGAGCGAGGCGCGGGCATGTCGGGCTCATCGCCAGGCATGCCCCCGGACACGCCAAGTCCGGCGACTTGACGTAACCTGAGGGCCACTGCCAGCCGGCAAACCCGGCTGAGAATCCAACAGGAGTCCAGATGCCCCCGTTCATCAGCCGGCGCACGAGCGCCTTGGCCATCGCCTTTGTTGCCATGCTGCCGACCGCGGATGCTGCCGAGCCGACGTGGAAGCCCGAGCGGACCGTCACGGTGATCGTGCCCTACAGCCCTGGCGGCGGCACCGATGCCCAGGCCCGCGCTGTGGCGCGCGAGTTGCAGCGCCTCTGGGGCCAGACGGTGATTGTCGAAAACGTTGCTGGCGCCGACGGGCTCATCGGCACGCGCAAGGCGATCGAAGCCAAACCGGACGGCCTGACGCTGCTGGTGCAACTGCCCTCGCTCACGCTGCTCAAGCACTTGCCGACGTTCAAGGGCATAGACCCGGTGACGCAGTTGTTGCCGGTGTCAGCCTTCTCGGCGATGTCCGGTGTCGTCGTCGCGGCCTCGGCGGTGCCGGTCAAGACCATGGCCGATGTCGTGCGCCATTGCAGAACAGCGGTTCAGCCCTGCTCGCTGGGGACGACCGAGAACATCGCCCGCTTGCAAGCGCGAATGCTCAGTGTCGAGAGTGCGTTGCCGAACCTGATCGTTGCCAATTACAAAGGCGGCGGGCAACTGATCACTGACATCGTCGGCAACAACGTCAACCTCGGCATCATGGGCATCACGGCCGTGTTGCCGCATTACAAGGCCGGGACACTGAAGGTCGTGATGACGATGGGCGCCAAGCGGTCGTCGGTCGCGCCGGAGATCCCGAGCGCGATCGAAGCCGGTTTCCCGGGCTTCGACGTGGTGACCTGGTACGGCCTGTTCGCGCCCAAGGACACGCCACCGAACATCATTCAAGGCATTGCAGCAGCCGTTCGCGAAGCGGTCAAGGCGGAGGACTTGCGCAAGGCATTCGGCACCATCGGGTCGGAGGCCATAGGCAACACACCGGCTGAATTCGCCACCATGGTGCGCGAAGACGGTGAGCGCTTTGGCGCGCTGGCCAAGCGCTTCCCGATTGAATAAGGGGCGTGCATGAACCCGAACCACGCTTCGCCCGCAGCGCCTGCCCACGGCGCAGGACGCGACCTGTCGGCCTGGCGCGTCGCCGATCTGCAGCGCGACCAGCGCTGGGTGGTGGCGCTGGACGACGCCGTGCGCACCGACTTGATGCGGGCCTTGCGCGCCGGGCTGTCGGCGGGCAAGTCGCTGCTCGATTACACGCTGCAAGACTTCGACTTTGCCCCGCAGACGCTCGCGCCAATCGCCAGGGCGGTGGCCGAGGCCGAGCATGGGCGCGGCATCGCGCTGGTCGAGGGCTTGCCGCGCGAATCGGTCAGCCCGGCCGAGTTCGAGCTGCTGACCTGGGCGATCGGCCTGCATGTCGGCGTGGCACGACCGCAGGACAAGCTCAGCCGCTACATCAACCAGGTCAAGGATGTCGGAACGGTCTACCGCAGCCCGACCGGCCGCGGTTACTCGTCGAGGGCTGAGCTCGACTTCCACATCGACGGCGCGGACATTGTGCTGCTGAGCTGCTACAACCAAGCACCTTCGGGCGGCGACAGCCTGTGCAGCAGCTCGGTCGCCGCGTTTCGCCAACTCGTCGCCGAAAGGCCGGACCTCGCAGCCTTGCTCGAGCAGCCCGTGGCCCACAGCCGCCAGGGTGAGCAGGCCGAAGGCGCCCCAGAGTTCATACAGATGCCGATCTACGGCCGGGTCGGCGGCGAAGTCTTCTGCCAGTGGAACCGAAACCGCATCGAGAACGGCGACAAGCTGCCGGGTGCACCCAGACTCGGCGTGCAACAGCGCGAAGCGATGGAACTGCTGGACGAAATTGTTCGCCGACCCGAGTTCATGTATTCGATGCGGCTCAAGCCCGGTGACATGCAGATACTGTCCAACCACACGGCGCTGCACTCGCGAACCGAGTTTCACGACCACGCGGCCGAAGATCAAAAGCGTCTGCTGTACCGCTTGTGGCTGTCGACACCTGGTGCGCCGCAACTGCCATCGGGATGGGCCCCGTTTTGGGGCTCGACCGAGTCCGGCCTGCTGCGCGGCGGCATCCACGGCCACCACCACGACGCCCACTGTCAATCGTTCGACCGACGGCAGGCGCAGGCGATGGGCCTCAGGCTCGCGTCTTGATCGGCTCGGGCTGTCAGCAGCGCTGGCGGTCGGTGCTGTGCTGATACGCTTGAGCGCCTCTTTTTCATTCACGTCATTTCAAGAAACGAGCCACCCGCGATGACCGAAAAACTCTTCTCTCCCCTGGCGCTGGGTCCGGTCACGCTGCAGCACCGCGTCGTGATGGCCCCGCTGACCCGCATGCGCGCCAGCCCTGACGGCAACGTGCCCACGGCACAGAACGCGCTGTACTACGCGCAACGTGCCACGCCCGGCGGCCTGCTGATCGCCGAGGCCTCGCCAGTGTCCTGGCAGGGACACGGCCACGCCAAGGTGCCGGGCACCCACACCGCGGCACAGATCGCCGGCTGGCGCTTGGTCACCGATGCGGTGCACGCCAAGGGTGGCGTGATCTA
>JBILYN010000197.1:0-8332 GCA_044377715.1 Aquabacterium sp. | reverse complement strand
CAGCAGCAGGCAGCGCCGACCTGGTGCTGACCTTTCGCAACGTCCACAACTGGGTGGCGCATGGTGATGCGGCGGTGCTGGCGGTGTTCAAGAGCGCCCACGACAGCCTGAAGTCCGGCGGCGTTTTCGGTGTCGTCGACCACCGGCTCCCTGCCGACCGGGTGCAGGACGCCAAGGCCAGCAGCGGCTATGTCCACGTGGCCTATGTGACGCGGCTGGCCGAGGCGGCGGGCTTCAAGCTCGCTGCGGCCTCCGAAGTCAACGCCAACCCGCGCGACCGTGCCGACCACCCGGGCGGTGTCTGGGCCTTGCCGCCGAGCTATGCGAACAAGGACATTGACCGCGCGCGTTTCGAAGCGATTGGCGAGAGCGACCGCTTCACGCTGCGCTTCGTCAAGCCCTGAATTCGGCGCTGCGGCACGGCCAGGGGCTGGCCGCGCGCTTCACAAAGTCCGTCACTGGGCAGACCAACGGACAAACCGCAGGAGACTTCCATGGCCATCTATGAACTTCGCACCTACACCGTCATCGTCGGCAAGATGAGCGAGGTGGTCGGTCACTACAAGACCGAAGGCTGGGCCGCGCTGGCCAAGCATCCGCAAAAGCTGGTTGGCTATTTCACCGGCGACATCGGTGCGATGAACCAGCTGGTTCACATGTGGAAATTCGACGACGACGCCGACCGTCGGGCCTTTTGGGCCGGTGTCTTTGGCGACGCCGAGTTCATGGCCTTCGCTGCCAAGCTGCGCCCGCTGTTGCTGTCGCAGGAAAACAAGCTGCTGCTCAACGCGCCCTGGGGCCCTCAGCCCTGAGGGCTTGAGCCTCGAGGCGATTCGCCGCCTGCAGGCTCAGTCGACCGCGCCCATCGTCACGACGATCTTGCCGGTGACGCTGCGGTCGGCCATCGCTTCTAGCGCTTCCTGGGCCTGGGCCAGGCCGAAACGCGCGCCGATCACCGGCTTGAAGACGCCGGCCGCGGCCAGGCGCTGCACGGCCGCTGCGTGTTCGCGGCCGCGCTCTGGCCAGCGCCGGCCATATTCACCGGCGCGCACACCGACCACGCTGTAGCCTTTGATCAGCGGCCGGTTGGCGTCTACCTTCGGGATCCGGCCGCTGGCAAAACCCATCACCAGCAGCCGGCCACCGAAGGCAATGCAGCGCTGCGATTCGTCGAACAGGTCGCCGCCCACCGGGTCGGCGATCACATCGGCGCCGCGGCCGTCGGTGGCGGCCAGCACCGCCTCCCTGAACCCTCGCGCCGGCAGCACCGTCACGCCGGCGTCCGGGCCCCAGCCCATCAGTGCCTGCAGCCGCTCGGGCTGGCTGGCGGTGGCGATCACCCTTGCGCCCAGATGCAGCCCGAGTTGCACGCAGGCCTGGCCGACGCCGCCGCGCGCGCCGTGCACCAGCAGGGTTTCGCCGCGCTGCAGTTGTCCGATGCGGGCCAGCGCGACCCAGGCGGTCAGTCCGGTGACGTTGACGCTGGCCGCAGCCTCCATCGACAAACCCTCAGGGATGGGCCGCAGCGCGCTGCCTGGCATGACCACCTGCTGCGCCAGCATGCCGTGCTTGGCACCCAGCCCGACCCGCTGGCCGACTTGCCAGCCGCTGGCAGGCCCGGCCTCGACGACGACGCCTGCGCCTTCCATGCCTGAGATAAAAGGGATCGGCGGCCTGAACTGGTAGAGCCCGCGTGTCATCAGCAGGTCGGGAAAGTTCAGGCTGGTCGCGTGCATCGTCACGCGGACATCGGCAGGGCCCATCGCGGGTAGCTGCCAGCGCCGCAGCGCCAGTCCCGACATGTCGTCGCTGAGGTGCTCGCAGACCAGGGCCAGGGTGTCTGAGGGATGGTTCATGGGGTACGTGAAATGGGGTGGAAGATGAGGGCTAGACCAGGTCGGCATGCGCTTGCGCAGGCCGATGCTAGCCGCGCGGAGTACAGTGCGCGGCCTGCCATGCCAGATACCCTACCCATCGCTGCGGTTCCAATCCGCGCCGCGGCCAAGCCGCAGCCCCATCCCCTGCCCAACCCGCGCCATGCCGCGCGCGTGCCGGCGCAGATCTCCGACGAAGCGCTCAGCCGCATCCGCAACGCGGCCTACCAACTGCCTCAGGTGGTCACGGCGGCCGACATGCCGTCCGACTTGGTGCCCGAGCACGCGCCCGACGGCGACGACCGGATGGATCGGCTTGGCCTGGTGTTGCTGCAAAAAGGCGTCGCCGGCCAGCGGCCCAGCCGCTGGATCGCGCCCACGCTGTTCGAAGAGGCGCTGCGCCACCTCGACGCGCTGGGCACCGGCCCGAAGCTGCGCGCGCTGATGACCGAGCGCAGCGCTGTGCTCGACGCGATGAGCGTGACACGGGCTGGGCCAGCCGACTGGGAGCGCTTGGCGATCCAGACGCTGACGCTGGCGCAGGACGCCTGGCGCATCGACGTCAGCCACCTGATCCCGGTCGAGGCTGCGCCGGTCTGGCGTTTTTTCCGCGATGGCGACAAAGCCTTGTTGCAGGACACGCTGACGCACCAGCCGGACTGGCCACATGCGGCCGAACTGCAGGCCACGCTGGACGGGCTGGTCGAGCAGGCCGGCCACATCAACCCCGGCCGGATCGAGTCACTGCTGCCCGGCCTGCAGTCTGAATGCGCGACGCCGCAGTCGCTGGACGAGTTGCGTGCGGCTTGCAACCGGGCTTTGGAGCGCTGGGCCAACCGGGTCAACGAGCTCGACACCCTGGACGACCTGAACGTCGAACTGGCTTTCCAGGGCTACCCAGACAGCTTCAAGATCGCGCGCCGGGCCCAGCGCAAAGTCACTTTGTTCGTCGGCCCACCCAACAGCGGCAAAACCCACCAGGCCTTCGAACGTCTGGCGGCTTGCGAGCGCGGCGCCTACCTCGCGCCGCTGCGCCTGCTTGCGCTCGAAGGCCGTGACCGCTTGATGGCGCGCGGCGTGCCGTGCAGCTTGCGCACCGGCGAGGAGAACGCGCCGGTCGATGGCGCGCGCGTGGTCTCGAGCACGATCGAGATGATGGGCAGCGGTGAGCTGATCGACGTCGCGGTGATCGACGAAGCGCAGATGATTTTCGACCCCTGGCGCGGTTGGGCCTGGACCCAGGCCATCGTCGGTGCGCCGGCCAAGGAGTTGCTGATCATCTGCTCGGCCTATGCTGTGCCGGCGATCGAGAACCTGCTCGGGCTGTGCGGCGAGCGCTGCGAGGTGCGGCATTTCGAGCGCATGCAGCAGGTGCAGTTGCTGCCGGCGGCGGTGCCGATCGCATCGCTCAAGTTGGGCGATGCGGTGGTGGCCTTCAGCCGGCGCGACGTGCTGATGCTGCGCGACCAGGTCGCTGCCAACGGCAAGACCGTCAGCGTGATCTACGGCGCGCTGCCGCCCGAGGTGCGCCGCCGCGAGGCCGAGCGCTTTGCCACCGGCCAGACCGAGGTGCTGGTGGCGACTGACGCGATCGGCATGGGGCTGAACCTGCCGATCCGGCGCGTGCTGTTCTCGACGCTGACCAAGTTCGACGGTGTCGGTGATCGCACGCTCGACGAGAGCGAAGTGCACCAGATTGCCGGGCGCGCCGGGCGCTACGGCATCCACGAAGAAGGTTTTGCCGGCGTGCTGGCCGAAGCCGAGGCCAGCGCAGGCCGCATGCTGCGCGACCTGCTGGCGCTGCAGCCGCGTGCGCCGCGCCACTTCAAGGCACCGGTCGCGCCCAACTGGTGGCACATCGACACGATCTCGAGCAAGCTGGGCAAGCGCAGGCTGCGCGAGGTGTTGGGCGTTTTCGTCGAGCAGTTGGCGCTAGACAACGCGCACTTCGCGGTCGCCGAGTTGCAGCAGATGCTCGAGATCGCCGCCCAGCTCGACGAGCGCGCAGCGCCTTTGTCGCTGCGCGAGCGCTTCATCTATGCCCAGGCGCCGGTCGACACCCGCACCGACGTGCTGATGCAGCAGTTCCTGGGTTGGACCGAGCGCCATGCCTGGGACGGCCAAGCCGGCGAGCCGAGTTTTCTGAACGACGTCGACGAGCACAGCCGGCTCGATCGCATGGAGCAGGCGCTGCGAGCCTGCACGCTGTGGCTGTGGCTGGACCAGCGGTTCCCGGGGGTGTTCGGCTATGTCGACGAGGTCATTGCGCTGCGCGAGCGCTTGAACGACGGCATCGCCGGGCAGTTGCGGGCGCGTCGGCCCTTGTGGCAGGCTCGGCAGGCCCGGCAGGGCCGGCCGTCGTCGGGCCCGCGAAGCGGCAAGCCCAGGCGCTGAGCACGGCTGGATCGAGGCGCGATGCGATGACCTCGGCCCTGCATCGACGAGCGGCGGTCGCCATGGGTGACTCCTACCCGCGACTGCTTGCCGACATCGGCGGCACCAACGCTCGCTTCGGCTGGGTCGATGCGCCGGGGGCGCCTGTTTCGCGGGTGTGCAGCCTGTCGGTGGCCGGTTTTGCCGGACCAGCAAGCGCTGCCCGGGCCTATTTGTCCGATTTGGCGCAGCGTCTTGGTGCAGACTTCTCGCCGCCGCGCCGCGCCGCTATTGCCGTGGCCACCGCGGTGGCTGGCGATCGGATCGCCTTCACGAACAGCCACTGGGATTTCTCGCTCGCTGAGGTCCAGGCCGACCTGGGGCTAGCCAGCCTGCTGATGCTCAATGACTTCGAAGCGCTCGCGCTGTCGCTGCCCGGGTTGGGCCCGAGCCAGCTGCGAACCCACGGTGTCGCACCGCCGCTGGCAGGCTCGATGCTCGCGGTCGTTGGCCCCGGCACCGGCCTGGGCGTTGCTGCGGTGATGCCCACCCGGCAGGGCTGGGTGGCGCTGCCGGGCGAGGGCGGTCATGCCACGCTAGCGCCGGCCGACGACCTGGAGAGCGCGTTGCTGGCCTGCGTGCGCCGGCAATACGCGCATGTCTCGGCCGAACGACTGCTCTCGGGTATCGGTCTGCCCTTGCTGCACCAGGCGCTGGGGCAGGTGCTGGGCGCGCTGCCCGCGGCCCGTACGACGGTGCAAATCGTCGCTGACGGTGCGGTTGGCGACGATGCGCTTTGCAGCCAGACGCTGGATTTGTTCTGCGCGTTGCTGGGCGGTTTCGCCGGCAATGTGGCGCTGACGCTGGGTGCTCGAGGCGGCGTCTACATCGGCGGCGGCATCGTGCCGCGCTTTGCCGACCGCTTCTTCGCCTCGGCCTTCCGCGAGCGTTTCGAGGCCAAGGGCCGGTTCCGTGACTACCTCGCGGCGATCCCCACCGCGCTGATCACCGACACCTTGGCCGCGCTCAACGGCGCCGCGCTGGCGATCGAGCAGCAGGTCGCGCTTGGGAAGGGTTGAGGTCGGCGTGAAACCTGCTGACGAATGCAGCACCACGATGACGTCGACAGCCACTCGGCCAGCACCTCGGGCGCAAGCAACACGACGCTGTCTAGCCGTGCGGCGCAGCTTCGATGGGGCGTTGCGGCTGTCAAGCCAGGAATTGCGCCGGACTCAGGATGGGCAGCTTGTGAAAAGGGTGTAGCGCCAGAAGATCCAGGTCGCCGGTGATGAGCGCCTTCGCGCCGCCGCCAAGCGCCACGTCCAGGAACTTGTCGTCCCTGGGGTCTCGGCAGGCCTGAAAGCGCTGGTTGATTTTTATCAAGCGCGAGACGCCGCCGAGCAGTCGCAAGAATTGCTGCCGGTCCTCACGCGAGACATAGCGATCGAAACGCGGCCGCGCCAAGACCTCGACCAGTTCGCCCATGGTTTCTTCAGACACCAACAGCAAGCCGCCCAGCAGTGCGCGGTCCACTGCCCTTGCTGAGGTGCCACCGGGTGCAAGCAAGCGACTGACCAGAACATCGCTGTCAAGCACCCAGAGCGCCGGCTCATGCATCGGCCAGCAACTTCCTGAGCTTGACCTCGGTGAGGCCAGCCTTCTTGGCGGATTGACCTACAGCGTCGCAAAAGCGCTGAAACTCTGCGACGTTCAGTTTGGTGAGACGCTCGTATTCGGACACCGACAGCACGACCGCAACGTTTCTCTTTTGGCGCTGGATCATCACTGGCTCGCGCACACAGGCGTCGAGGACTCCGGCTAGCGATTGCTTGGCCTCGGTTGCACTGAATGTTCGCATCAAGCATTCCTTTTATGTACAAAATGTACAATAAAATTGTAATGCATGTCATGCGACAGAAGCGCCGGTCGGCTGGTTTCGGCGTGAGGTTGGTCCGCGCGCGCTAGGGTGTTGGGACGCAGTCTTCTGCCGACACAGCGGGTTTTCACCCCAGCCGCGGCCGCGATGGCTGGCATCATGGCGGTGCTTTTTTCTATCCACCGAACAGCCCCTTCTCAGCGAACGGGGCTCCTGCCTGGGAGACCCCATGTCTGCGCTCGAGGTGTCATGGCCCACCGATGGTCTGATCGCGGTGGTCAAACGAGATTGCCCGACCTGTGAACTCACCGTGCCGGTGCTGGCGCAATTGGCGCAATTGGCCGCGCAAGGCGGGCTGACGGTCTATACCCAGGATGACCCCAGCTTCCCGGAATCGATCGCCGGGCGGGTGGACGATACCGACCTGAGCGTTTCGCATCGCCTGGGCATCGAGATCGTCCCGACGCTGATTCGTCGCGTTGCCGGCCAGGAAGTCTCGCGCACTTACGGCTGGGACCGCGCCGAATGGGAGCGCGTCAGCGGTGTGCAAAGCCTCGGTGCTGGCTTGCCGGCGATGCGGCCAGGATGCGGCGCGATGAATCTGGAGCCTGGCGCCCGGGAAGACCTGCTGATCCGTTTCGACGAGACCGGTTTGACAGCCCGCAGCGTGGCATTCGGCGACGATGAGGACGAGATCGAAGCGATCTACGAACGCGGTTGGTCCGATGGTCTGCCCGTGGTGCCGCCGACGCAAAAGCGAGTGATGCGCATGCTGGCGGGCACGACCCGGGATCCCCAGGAAGTGCTGGGTCTGTGTCCGCCGAATCTGGTGCCGCTGACGATAGAGAAAGTCGCGATCAACGCGGTGATGGCGGGCTGCAAGCCCGAGTACCTGCGGGTGGTGCTGGCAGCGGTCGAAGCCGCGCTCGACCCGGCTTTTGCGATGCATGGCGTGCTCGCCACCACGATGTTCGTCAGCCCGGTGCTGGTCGTCAACGGCCCGATCCGGCGCCAGATCTCGATGAACGCCCGCGGCAATGCGCTGGGCCAAGGCAACCGGGCCAACGCCACGATCGGCCGCGCGCTGCAACTCGTGATCCGCAATGTCGGCGGCGGGCGCCCGCAAGAGGTCGACCGCGCCACGCTGGGCAATCCGGGCAAATACACCTACTGCTTCGCCGAAGACGAGGAGGGTTCGTGCTGGGAGCCTTTGTCCTGCGATTTCGGTGTCGCGCGGGGCGTGTCGGCGGTGACGGTGTTCGCAGGCTTCGGCCTTCAAGGCATCGTCGACCAGAAGTCCAGAACGCCGCAGAGCCTGGCCCGCAGCATGGCCGAATCGCTCAAGGCCGTCCACAGCGTCAAGCTCGCGCCGGCCTGCGACGCGATGATGGTGGTCTCCCCCGAGCATGAGCGAACGTTTCGCCAGGCCGGTTGGAGCAAGGCGCGGTTGCTCGAGGAGTTGCGCGAGCTCTGCGAAATTCCCGGCGACGAACTGGTCGTGGGCGCCAAGGGGATCGATGAAGGCTACCGCCCGTCTGAGGTCGGCAGCACACGCAACAAGTTTCGTCCGGGCGGTCTGTTGATCGTCCGCGCAGGAGGCGGTGCCGGCATGTTCTCCGGCATCATCGGTGGTTGGTCTGGCGGCGGATTCGCCGGATCGCTGCCTGTAACCAGAGAGGTGAAATCGTGAGTCTCATCATGGATCCGACGGCTGAACACAGCCCGTCGTCGCGCGCAAGGCTGGCTCGCCCCGAGCATCTGCACGGGCTGACCGTGGGCCTGCTCGATATTTCCAAGCCGCGAGGCAATGTGTTTCTCGACCGGGTCGACGTGCTGCTAACCCAGCGCGGCATCAAGGTCAAGCGCTACATGAAACCGACGGTTGCCAAGCCCGCGCCGCTGCTGCTGCGCCAGCAGATCGTCGGCGAAGTCCATGTCGTGATCGAAGGCCTGGCGGATTGAGGTTCGTGTACGTCGTGCTGTACGCATGACCTCGCGGATCTCGAGTCCAACGGCATTCCCTCGGTGGGTGTGGCCACCACCGAATTCATCGATGCTGCGGCTGTGCAGTCCAAGGCGCTAGGCACCGATCCGGCCTATGTGTTCGTCCCGCATCCGGTGCAAGACCGCAGCGACGACGAGATGAGGCAGATGGCCGACGACAACCTGGAGGCGATCCTCGCCTTGCTGGTGCGCAAAGCCTGAGCGC
>JBILYN010000558.1:0-2746 GCA_044377715.1 Aquabacterium sp. | reverse complement strand
CGATGCGGTTAGCCAGCGCGATGTCGCCGAAGCGGATGGGGTCGAAGAGAGATGTCATGCGACTTAGCCTAAGGCCGGCGGCACGGCGATGGCTGTCACCTGGGTTCATGCCATGGGGTCACGCCAGGCGGTCGGATCTACAGCCGGCGACAACAGCTCAGGGTTGCAGCACCTTGGCCCAATAGCGACGGGTCAGCAGCATCGCCAGCAAGCCTTGGACGGCCATGGCCACGGTGGCTATCGGGGGTGTCAGCGCATCGGCCAGAAAACCCAGGTACAGAAAGCCGATCGGGCCGGTTCCGATGCAGGCCGACAGCACGCCCAGCAGGCGCGCGCGCATCTCGACCGGCGCGCCGCGGTAGACCAAGGTGGCCTGCATGACCGCGAAGCCCACGACGGCCGCGCCGTTGAACAGCAGGATCACGGCCGCCGCCGGTGCATAGCCCACCGTCGCAAACGCGATCATCGTCGCGAGGTAGATGACCACCGTGCCCAGGTAAATCCGTCCGTACCAGTTGGGGCGCGCGAACCTTGCGAACAGCAGCGCGCCGATCAGGCCGCCGACGCCTTCGCAACTGGCGAGCAGCCCGACGTCTTGAGGGCCCAGGTGCAATGTGCCCGTCCCGATGATCGGAATCATGCTGTTGCAAGGCCAACCGAAGAGGTTGAAGATCACCGTGACCAGGAACACGCCGATCAGGCGACGATCGCCTCTAAGCCAGGCCAGGCCTTCGCGCAAGCGGGTGATGAACGAGGCCTGATGGGCCACGGCGGAGATGCCGCGCCGGCTCATCCGCAGCGCAGCGGCCAGGCTCGCTGCATACAGCGCCACCCCCAGCCAGAGCACGCTCGACATGCCGTGCTGGGCGAACAACAGACCCGCCAGCATCGGGCCGAGCACGCGGCTCGCGTTGTTGATGCCGATGTCGACCGAGATCGCCGACCCCATCCTGTCGATGCCGACGGCCTCGCCAATCATCATCCGCCGCACCGGGTTGTCGGCGGCCCAGCACACGCCGCTGACGAAGCTCGCGACCATCAGGTGCCAGACCGCCAGCGCGCCCAGGCTGGCCAGCAGCGCTAGCGTCAGCGTGCAGGCCATCGAGACCGTGACCATCACGATCAAGGCGCTGCGCAGCTCGAACCGGTCGGCGGCGGCGCCCAGAAACGCCCCAAACAAACCCATCGGCAGCACCCGCAGCATGCTCAGCATGACCACCACCAAGGCTGAGTCGGTGGCCTTGTAAGCGAACAAGGCCATCGCCAGCATCTCGAGCCAGCGCACGGTTGACGCCACAAAGCCGACCCACAGCAGCCGCCGAAAATCGGGAATAGACCTCAAACTCATGGACACAGCGTTCACCTTGGCGGGCATTTGCCAGACCGCTGGCCAGCCAGCGCACCGAGGTCAAGGCAGGAACGAACAGCGATGGAGTCGCGGGTCGGTTGACAACACTGGCCTTCAACCGGCGCCGCCTGCACCAGGCGCTGAACCCGCCGCGCATGGAATGAAGGGCTGACGCAAGGCCACAAGCCAGCAGCAGGTTCGCAGGCGCCATCATGCCAGCCGGCGCCAGCACAGCCAGCGTGAGAACCCTTGATGGCGACCACGCACATCCCGCCCGTCGCCCAGGGGACAAAGCGCGCGGGCGCCGCAAACCTATCCTCCGCGCTCAGGATGCCGAATGCCCGGTCGGGATGGATGCCGACCAAGATGCCCTTCAGGAGCATCATGAACGACAGTCATTTCCAAGGCGTCATCGGACGCACGGTCGACGAATCCCAGCCTTGGTGGCCGGACGTCACGGCGTGCTGCCGCTGGACGATCGGCGTGGCGGCGCACTGTTCAAGAGCGCTCAACCCCGTGGCAACACCGCGCGCCGCAACAGCTTCACGTTCTAGCCGCCGGTCTCGCGCTACGCAGCGGGACGTCGCACCGCCGACCGGCAACCGCGCCTTCACGATCAGCGCCGACCTCGTGCTCGGCCAGGGCCGCAACGGCTGCATCGTCGCGCGCGGCAGCGCCGGCGGCGGCTATGTGCTGTCGTTCGTGAAGGCCGTCTGGTGTTCGACTACAAGCACTTCCACGAGCACAGCCAGGTGCAGCCAGAGATCGCGCTGCCCAGCGGCCGATGCAAGGCCTGCAGTAGCTCGCCGACCGGGCCCGAGGTCGCGCTGTTGCCGACCGGGGTGGCGCGCGGCCAACCATGGTCTTGCCGTGCTCGACTCCGGCAGAGGCAAGTCTTGCGCTGTCATTGTCTTCATCGGCGGACAGTGTGGGAATTCGTAAAACCGCTTGGCTCCGATGAGCAGGAAGTACAGGCAGGAGAACCTTTCGTACGGGTTTGTACACGGCTAGCGTCCACCAAACGTCCAATGAAGAAGTGACAGCCCGTGAGAACGTGTCAGCTGCAGATGTGGACGCGGTACCGCCTACGGCATAGCGCTTGCTGTCGCCTGCTTGAAGCTGTTCCGGGAAAGGGGCTATGGAATTCCTGCGTAGCCCCGGTTCATTCACGCAAGCGCGCGTTGCTTGCGTGAGCCTCCTACCTAAGCTTGACTTTTAGAAGCAAGTTAGCCGGAGAGTACTGATCGGTCAGGACCCGAACGGATGGATTCGTCGGGTGCTCGAGCTTTGATATTTCCGGAAGAATTTCGTTGGAATTGGTTGCAAAAGATCTAAATGCTTTATCCAAATTTGCGGCATTGTCTTTGATGGATTTCATCGAATCTGAACCGCTCAAAT
>JBILYN010000196.1:0-8346 GCA_044377715.1 Aquabacterium sp. | reverse complement strand
ATCAGCCGAGGTTTGCGGTCGGCGCGGCGCGTCGGCCCAGCACCTCGCGCTGGCTGCCAAGCACGACCTGGCACAGGTGGGCGCCGCCGTCGATGTCGATCTCGGCGCCGTTGATGAAGCCGGCATCGTCGCTGCACAGGAAAGCCACCAGCGCGGCGATTTCGTCAGGCCTGCCGGTGCGGCGCGCCGGCACCAGTGACATCGCGTCGTCGCGGATCGCTGGTGGCAGCTGGCCGACGGCGTCGGTCTCGATCAAGCCTGGCAGGATTGCGTTGCAGGTGATGCCGTGGCGGGCGTGCTCCAGCGTCACCGCGTGGGTCAGGCCGAGCAGGCCGCTTTTGCTCGCCGAATAGCCGGCCTGGTTGAACAAGCCGCCGCGCGCTGCCAGCGACGAGACATTGACGATGCGGCCCCAGCCTCGGTCGACCATCGCTGGCAGCAGCGCCTGGGTCAGCAGGAACGGCGCGGTCAGGTTGATGTCGAGCTCGCGTTGCCAGCCGGCGGGCGTCATCCGGCGGATCGGTGCCACATGGTTGGTGATGCCCGCGTTGTTGACCAGGCCGTCGATGTGGCCCAGCCGAGCCTGCAGCATGGCCAGCGCGGCATCGATTTGCGCCGGGTCGGCCAGGTCTGCCTGGGCTTGGCCCAAAGGTACGTCGGTGGCGGCGAGTTCGGCCAAGGTGTCGGCAGGTATCGGCAGCAGGTCGAGCAGGCCGACACCATAGCCGGCGCGCGCCAGGCGCAGCGCGATGCTTCGGCCCAGGCTGCCAGCGGCGCCGGTGACCAGGATGTTGCGGGGTGATTTGGGCGTCATGGGGTGGCTCGGTGTCGCGTGATGGGATTTGCGTTTCTATGCTGGTGCGCACAGTACGGGTGCGGCGACCTTCATGCTTGTGTCGACTGGTCGGTGAAGCTCGGGGTAAACCCGTTTTGCTGGTTCAGCATGCGCCCGTCGCGCCATGCTGCGGCGCGCAGCAGTTCTTGATAACTTTCAAAACAAGCGTCCTTTGGTGCATAGGACTGCAGGGCCAGGCGATCGTGCTGTGCCGATGGCGGACCGGGTTTTTACAATGGCGATCTGTTCACCCCATTCTGGCGTCTGCCCACGCCACCGACGCCGTGCTGCATCCCCAAACATTCGATGTGATCGTCGTCGGCGGTGGCCATGCTGGCACCGAGGCGGCATTGGCTGCCGCCCGCATGGGTTGCAGCACCTTGCTGCTGAGCCACAACATCGAGACGCTGGGGCAGATGAGCTGCAACCCCTCGATCGGTGGCATCGGCAAGGGCCATCTGGTCAAGGAGGTCGACGCGCTGGGCGGCGCAATGGCATCGGCCACAGACGAGTCGGGCATACAGTTCCGCATCCTCAACAGCAGCAAGGGGCCGGCAGTACGGGCCACGCGGGCCCAGGCCGACCGGATCCTGTACAAGGCGGCGATCCGCCATCGGCTGGAGAACCAGCCCAATCTGTGGCTGTTCCAGCAGGCGGTGGACGACTTGCTGGTCGAGCCTGACGGAGGGGTCGATCGGGTGGTGGGTGCGGTCACGCAAATGGGCATCGCGTTCCGCGCCCGCACCGTGGTGCTGACGGCTGGCACTTTCCTCGACGGCCGCGTTCATGTGGGCTTGCGCAACCATGCTGCCGGGCGGGCTGGTGACCCACCGTCGGTGACCTTGTCTGCGCGGCTCAAGGAGCTCAAGCTGCCGCAAGGTCGCTTGAAGACCGGTACGCCGCCGCGCATCGACGGCAGGTCGATCGACTTCTCAAAGTTGACCGAGCAGCCCGGCGACCTTGACCCGCTGCCGGTCTTCAGCTTCATGGGCCACGCTGACCAGCACCCGCGCCAGGTGCCCTGCTGGATCACCCACACCAACGAGCGCACCCACGCGATCATCCGCTCGGGATTCGACCGCAGCCCGATGTTCACCGGCGTGATCGAGGGCGTGGGGCCGCGCTACTGCCCGAGCATCGAAGACAAGGTCAACCGATTCGCCGACAAGGACTCGCATCAGATCTTTCTCGAGCCCGAAGGCTTGAGCACGCACGAGTTCTACCCCAACGGCATCTCGACTTCGTTGCCCTTCGATATCCAGCTCGCTGCGCTGCAGTCGATGGCTGGGTTGGAGCAAGCCCATATCCTGCGGCCGGGCTATGCGATCGAGTACGACTTCTTCGACCCGCGAGAGCTCAAGAGCAGCTTCGAGACCCGGGCCATCGCCGGGCTGTTCTTTGCCGGTCAGATCAATGGCACCACCGGCTATGAGGAGGCTGCAGCGCAAGGCCTTTTTGCCGGCGCCAACGCTGCGCTGCAGGCGCGGGGACTGGACGCGCTGAGCTTGCGCCGCGACCAGGCTTATCTGGGCGTGCTGGTCGATGACTTGATCACCCAGGGCGTCAGTGAGCCTTACCGGATGTTCACGAGCCGGGCCGAGTTCAGGCTGCAGCTTCGTGAGGACAACGCCGATGCGCGGCTGACCGAGATTGGCCGAGGGATCGGCTTGGTCGACGATGCGCGTTGGGCCTTGTTCAACCGCAAGCGCGACGCGGTGGCGCGCACGGCTGAGCAACTCAAGAGCAGCTGGGTACACCCCGGCATCGTGCCGGCGGCTGACTCGCAGCGCTTGCTGGGCAAGCCGATCGAGCGCGAGCACACGCTGGCCGACCTGTTGCGGCGACCCGGCATCGGCTTCGACGCGGTGGCCGAGGTGGCTGGCATCGCGAGGGCAGGGCGCGGCACCGGCCCGGCGAGTGTTTCACGTGAAACATTGACTGCCGAGCTGGGCATGCCGCTGGCTGATGCGGTGATCGAGCAAGTCGAGATTGCCACCAAGTACGCCGGCTACATCGGCAAGCAGACCGAGGATGTTGAGCGCGCGGCGCACTTCGAGCACCTGGCGATGCCCGAAGGGCTGGACTATTCGCTGGTGCCGGCTTTGAGCTTCGAGGCCAGGCAAAAGCTCAATCGCCACCGACCGCAGACCCTGGGTCAGGCGTCCAGGATCTCCGGCGTCACGCCGGCATCGATCTCGTTGTTGCTGGTCCATCTGAAGAAGGGTCGGCTCAAAGGCTTGACCTTGCCTGGGGCTGATACGGACCAGGGGCGGGCTGAGTTGCCCGCTGCCGCGACGCTTCAGGACCCGGCCTGACATGGTCAGCGACGCCGATCGGCGACGGCGACAGCAATTGGGTGATGCTGCCGGCGCGCTGGGCTTGTCGGTCAGCGCGGCGATGCTCGATCGTCTGATGGACTACCTGCAGATGCTGCAGCGCTGGAACAAGGTCTACAACCTGACGGCCTTGCGCGATCCTGATGAGATGCTCAGCCACCACCTGGTGGACTGTCTGGCGGTGCTGCCTGCGTTGCAGCGCCACGTTGCGAGCCTGGCGGAGGGTGCTGCTGGCGAAGGGCGTGCGGGCGCGCTGCGCATCCTCGATGTCGGCAGCGGCGCCGGCTTGCCCGGCGTGGTGATCGCGGTGTTGCGCCCGGACTGGCATGTCAGCTGTGTCGACACGGTGGCCAAGAAGGCGAGCTTCATCCGCCAGGTCGGCGCGGAGCTTAGGCTGCCAAATCTTCAGTCATTGCACGCCAGGGTCGAGAATCTCGATCCTGTGATGGGCGTTTACGACGTGATCACATCGCGTGCGTTTGCGTCGCTGGCTGACTTCACGGCCTTGTCTTCAGGGGTGCTGGCAGCGCAGGGCGTCTGGCTGGCGATGAAGGGCAAGCTGCCGACCGACGAGCCTGCGCCGCCGGGGGTGCAGATGTTTCACGTGGAACAACTTCAGGTGCCGGGGCTCGAAGCCCAGCGCTGCCTGGTCTGGTTGCGCCGCGCTGGGCCCTGAAATTGTCCTGTCGACAGTCGGTGAGCCTCGATCAGTGGCCCTGAACCAGCGGCGATACTCCTGACCATGGCCAAAGTCTTTTGCATCGCAAATCAGAAAGGCGGCGTCGGCAAGACGACCACCACCGTCAACCTGGCTGCCGGTCTGGCCCAGGTGGGTCAGCGCGTGTTGGTTGTCGATCTGGACCCGCAGGGCAACGCGACGATGGGCTCGGGCATCGACAAGCGCGCGATGACGCTGTCGGTCTACGATGTGTTGCTGGAGTCCGCCACGGTGGCCGAGGCGTGCCAACGCTCCGAGCGCGGTGGCTACGACGTGCTGGGCGCCAACCGGGAACTTGCCGGCGCTGAGGTCGAGTTGGTGGCGCTAGAACATCGCCACGAGCGCCTGCGCCGTGCTTTGGCCGTCGCGGCGCAGCAAACATCAGGCGACTACGATTTCGTGTTGATCGACTGCCCGCCGTCCTTGAGCTTGCTCACGCTCAACGGTCTGTGCAGCGCCAACGGGGTGATCGTGCCGATGCAGTGCGAGTACTTTGCGCTGGAAGGCTTGTCCGACCTGGTCAACACGATCAAGCAAGTGCACGCCAACCTGAACCGTGACCTGCAGATCATCGGGCTGTTGCGGGTGATGTTCGACCCGCGCATCACGCTGCAGCAGCAGGTCAGTGAGCAGCTCAAGAGCCACTTTGGCGACAAGCTGTTTGGCACCGTGATCCCGCGCAACGTCCGTCTGGCGGAAGCCCCCAGCTACGGACAGCCCGGGGTGGTGTTCGACCCCGCCTCCAAGGGCGCCATCGCCTATGTCGAATTTGCGTCCGAACTGGTGCGCCGGGTCGGCACGCTGATGCCGACGGGCCGATGACTTCGCTGCCGATCACGTTGCTGTCGCGCATAGAGGACGCCGGCATCAACGCCAGCGCGCCGCCGCAACAGCGCTGGGTCGACGGCTGGTTGCTGCGCTACTCAGCTGGCAAGGCCAAGCGAGCGCGCTGCGTGCAGGCGGTGGCCGAGGGTCGGCTGCCACTGGACCAGCGCCTGGACCTTTGCACAGCGGTGTTGCGCGATGCAGGCTTGCCGATGGTCGTGCGAATCACGCCGTTCTCGCTGCCCCAGGCACTGGATGAAGCGCTCGCACAGCGCGGCTATGGGCGGTTCGACGAAACCCGCGTGATGGTCGCGCCCCGGCTGCCCGCGCATGCCGAACTGCTGCCACCGGGGCTGCAATTGCAGCGCCTGTCGCCGGTCGACTTTGCCGAGGCGGTGGGTTTGATGCGTGGTTCACCGCCGGTTCAGCGCGCCGCGCAGGCCGAACGCTTGACGCTGTCGCCGGTGCCTTACCAGGCATGGGTGCTGCGTCGCATAGACGGCGGCGCGGTGCTGGCCTGTGGCCAGATGGCGACCGA
Source organism: Aquabacterium sp. (assembly GCA_044377715.1). Lineage (GTDB taxonomy): Bacteria > Pseudomonadota > Gammaproteobacteria > Burkholderiales > Burkholderiaceae_C > Pseudaquabacterium. The sequence goes on along the minus strand of JBILYN010000196.1, from coordinate 3,094 downwards.
GGCCGAGTTGGTCGGCCTGTACGACGTCTTCACAGCCCCCGAGGTCCGCGGCCAGGGTCTGGCGCGCCGGCTGTGCTGCACGCTGCTGGCCCAGGCGGGTGCGGCTGGTGCCAAGATCGCCTACCTGCAGGTCGAGACCGACAACGCGCCAGCGAGGGCGATCTACCATCGCCTGGGTTTCGACGACGCCTACAGCTACCACTACCGCGCGCCGGACCCTGACGCGGCCTGACCCGACGCGGCCTGACCGTTTAGTCAGGCGGCCAGTCGAGCTGCCAGCTTCAGAGCCCCAATCCTTCGTCGAGTCCCAGGTGGACATTCATCGATTGCACCGCGGCGCCGCTGGCCCCCTTGCCCAGGTTGTCCAGCCTCGACATCAGCAAGACCTGGCGGTCGTTGGCAAACACGAACAGCTCGCAGCGGTTGCTGTCGTTGCAGGCCTGGACGTCGAAGAATCCTTCGGCCAGCGTCGCAGGGTCTGACAGCGGCATCACCTTGACAAAGCGCTCACCTCGATAACGCTCAGTCAGTGCGGCATGCAGTCTGGCGCCATCGGTGCCGGGCTTGAGTTGGTTCAGGTGCAGCGGCACCGTCACCGCCAGTCCCTTGTAGAAGCTTGCGACGATGGGCAGAAACACCGGTGCCTGCGCCAGTCCGGTGTAGGCCACCATCTCGGGCAAGTGCTTGTGCGCCAGGTTCAGCGCGTAAGGCCGGGGCGACTGCAGCCTGGCATCGCCGCCCGCCTCGTATTGCTCGATCATCTTCTTGCCGCCGCCCGAATAGCCGGTGATCGAGGTCGCGCTCAGCGCCAATGCGGCCGGCAACAACCCGGCGTCTACCAGCGGTCTCATCAGCAGGATGAAAGCGCTGGCGTGGCAGCCTGGGTTGGCGATGCGTTTGGCCGCGCGCAGCAACTCGCGCTGACCGGTCGCGAGTTCGGGCAGGCCGAAAGCCCAGCCTGGCGCGATGCGGTGCGCAGTGCTGGCGTCGATCAGGCAGGTGCGGGGATTGTTCACCAGCGCAGCAGCTTCGCGCGCGGCCTGGTCGGGCAAGCACAGGAAAGCCACGTCCGCAGCGTTGAGCAGGCGCGCGCGCTCGGCCTCGTCCTTGCGGCGCTCGGCGTCTATGCGCAGCACCTCCACATCGGGGCGGCGGGCCAGCATCTCGTGGATGCGCAGTCCGGTCGTGCCTTCCTGTCCGTCGACAAAGACGAGCGTGCTCATGGCGGTTTCCTGTTGGTCACAATGCGGGTCAACCCCAGAGGATAAGCCAAGCCGATGACGCCACCGAGAATATTGCTGCTGCCTGGCTGGCAAGGTGCAGCTGCCAGCCACTGGCAAAGCCATTGGGAGCGCCGCTTCGGCTTCGAGCTGTTGCAGCAGGACGACTGGTGGTGGCCGCGCCGCGGCGACTGGATGGCCAGGCTGGAAGACGCTTTGCTGGCTGACGAGCGACCCACGGTGCTGGTGGCGCATGGTCTGGCCTGCCAGCTGGTGGCGGCCTGGGCTGGCCACTCGCGCCATGGCCACCGGGTGGTCGCTGGCTTGCTGGTGGCGCCGCCTGACCTGTTGCGCGTCGACCTGGCGCCTCAGCTGACGGCCTGGGCGCCACTCGCGATGGCCCGGCTGGCGTTTCCCAGCACCGTCGTGACCAGCGTCACCGATCCACATTGCCAGCCCGAACACAGCCGGTCGCTGGCGCTGGCTTGGGGCAGCGAGATACACGATGCAGGCGTTGCCGGCTCACTCGACGCTGGCCTGGGCGATTGGCCGGCCGGGCTGAGCTTGCTGGGCCAGTTGATGCGTCGCGCCGGCTTGCCAAGGTCCCCGCCATTCGACCCGCCCGGCCCGGGATGACGGCCGCACCGCACGATCACCGACAATCTCCCCCCATGGTGACCAAGAAACCCAAGGGCCTAGGCCTAGGCCTCGAAGCATTGCTAGGCCCGAAGGTGGCGGACACGGCGACCGCCGATGCGTCGCGGCCGACGACGCTCAAGCTCAGCCAGCTCAACGCTGGCAAGTACCAGCCTCGTACCCGAATGGACGAAGGCTCGCTCTACGAGCTGGCCGAGAGCATCAAGAGCCAGGGCATCATGCAGCCTATCCTGGTTCGGCCGCTGGCCTCAGCGCCTCATGATCCCCTGCTGGGTCCGGCCCCGGCAACCGGCGCATTCAACCGCTCGGCGAACCAGTACGAGATCATCGCCGGCGAGCGGCGCTTCCGCGCCGCCAAGCTGGCCGGCCTGGACGAAGTACCGGTGCTCGTCAAGGAGGTCCCTGACGAAGCGGCAGCGGTGATGGCGCTGATCGAGAACATCCAGCGCGAGGACCTGAACCCGCTGGAAGAAGCCCAGGGCCTGCAGCGACTGGTGCAGGAGTTCTCGCTGACCCACGAACAGGCTGCGCAGGCCGTCGGCAGGTCGCGCAGCGCGGCCAGCAACCTGCTGCGCCTGCTCAACCTGACGCCACCGGTGCAGCAGATGCTGATGGCTGGCGATCTGGACATGGGCCATGCCCGTGCGCTGTTGGGCTTGGAAGCCGGGCAGCAGGTGGCCAGCGCCAACGAGATCGTCGCGCGCAAGCTCAGCGTTCGCGAGGCCGAAAAACTGGTGGCCAAGGCCCAGGGCAATGGCCGGCAAGCGACCTTGCTGCGCGTTCGCAAGGACAAGCCGCGCGACATCGTCCGGCTCGAAGAGCAGCTCGCCGACGCGCTGACCGCCCAGGTCGAGATCCGCATCCACCGCAACACCTCGCGCGGCCAGCAAGGCGAGGTGGCGATCTCGTTCGGCTCGCTCGAAGAGCTCAACGGCTTGCTCGACAAGCTCGGCGCCAGCGAGCGCTGAGTCTGTCTGAACGACGCTCCTTGCGCCTAACAGGCCAAGGGCGCGAACAGACGAAATAACACAAGCACTGAATGCCGCGCCGCGGCCGGCCGCAGCGCACGGCTACGGCCCGTGCATCCGTGCCCACAGACTGCTTGCGACAAACCGGCGATGCGAGGATTAGTTGACGCGCCGCTGCCTGCCCGCGCCTGGAACAGCACCCGGATATGGGGTTACATCCGGCCATCTTGCCGAGCACGATCGAGCCAA
>JBILYN010000557.1:0-2753 GCA_044377715.1 Aquabacterium sp. | reverse complement strand
GAGCGCGAGTTCGCGGCCCGCTTCGGTGGTCAAGTCCAGGCTGACGCCGCGCTTGCCGCGGTTCAGCGCCAGAAAAGGCTTGGCGTCTTCATAAGCTTTGTCGCGGATGTACTCGGGCGTCCAGTTCACGCCGCGCCACCAGTCCGGATAGCGGGCCGCTTCGATCTTGAGCACGGTGGCCCCCAGATCGCCGAGCATGCGGCTGGCCAGCGGCCCGGCCCAGCCCATCGCGAAATCGATCACGGTCACGCCACTCAGCGGCGCCGCAACACCAGGCCCCGAGAACAGGCTGGCAGCCGATGTCCAGGGCCCATCTGCCTGGGCCGGCGCGTCGAGCTTCGCACGCACCGGCGTGCGGCTCAGGCCGAACGGGGTTCGCGGTACCCGCACAAGAGCCGCGCCCACCGAGGTCTCGGCCAGCGAGCCGCGCGCGGCGAAGATGGGGTGATCCAGGATGCCTTGCGCGTCGGGCACGACGACGATCGGCACCTTGTGCAAGCGACCCAGCGCAGCCCATTCGACGGCGGTCTTCGCGGCAAGCGCACGGCACAGCGCAGGCTCGACTTCGTCAGCCCGGCTGAAGCGCAGCTCGCGCGTCACCAGGCCTTCGTCAGCGGCCTGCTCACGCAGGTCCAGGGCCTTGCACAGCGAGCGCCATTGGTCGGGGGTGGTGATCGTGATGCCGACCCAACCGTCGCGGCAGGGGTAGACCCCCACCGGCGAATTGGGCGAAAAGCGGTTCAGCCCGCAACGCGTCATCGGGATGCCGTCGCGCTCGAAGAAATGCATGTGCATCTCGCTGAGCACGATGTTGGCTTCCAGGATGCTGACGGCGTACCGGCCCGAGCCCGCGGCGGCCGGCGGCGCGAGCAGCGCAGCGCAGGTGGCGATGTAAGCGGTGACACCGGCCACCACGGTGGATTGGCGGTCGCCGAAAAACGTCGGCGTGCCCTCGGTGTGCCCGGCCATCTGCGGCATGCCCGACAGCGCCTGGATCACGAGGTCGCTGCCCTGCCAGCCCGAGTACGGGCCTGGACTGCGGCCGAACCAGCTGAGGTCGATGCAGCCGACCCGGGGTCTGGCGAGCGAGGCATCGAAGCCCGAGCCCTCGCCCACCAGCACGATGTCGGCCGATGCGCAGCGCTCGAGCAGCACCTGCAGGCTCTGCGGCGCGGCCAAGCGGGTCTTGCCAGACTGCACGTACTCGGCATAACGCAGATCGGCGTCTGCGCTATGGCCAGCACCGCGCACGATGCCGTCGAGACGGCGCGACTCGTCGAGCGCGGTGACCTCGACCGAGGCGCCAGCATCGCAAAGCAATCGCCCACAGTAGGCGGCTGAAGCACCCCCGGCGATCTCCAGGACCTTGAGCCCTGACAGGGGAAGGGGCAAAGCGTTCATCCGGCAATCCTCTCAAGCAAAGGTGGTTTTGCCACTTTGCTTGACCCCCTTGGGGGGCGGCCGGCATCGGCCGGCCTCGGGGCGCTCAAAGTGGCACGGCAATACAGGCGCGATACGCCATCGACACGGCGGCGCTGGCCCGACTGGCCAGCCGTCCAGACAGCGTGGGTCAGCCCAGTTCGCTCATGCGCAGCACGCTGGGTGCACCGTCCATGAAAGCCCCCATTTCGCGCCCCAGCGTGCGGAAGTGGTCCATGCCGCGGTGCGCGGTCATGGCCTCGTCGTCACGGTAGCGCTCCATGAACACGTAAGTGCTTGGGTCATCGCCCTTGCTGAGGGTGTAGAGCAGGCAACCCGGCTCGTTGGCGTTGACGGCGGCTGCAAGCTTGAGGGCCACGGCCTCGAATTGCGCTTCCTGTCCGGCTTTGACCTTGATGGTCGCGACGATGCTGCGGGTCATGTTGTCTTCCTGGGTTGTTGGCCGCGGGGCGGCGATGCGAATTCGGCTGCTTGACTGACAAATGGCATCCGGCGGGACGCAGAAGCTGCATCGCCGCCCGGACACCACGCCGCGAGTCTATATCCCAAGCCGGCATCGCGCTGGAAGGGCTGAGATCAGGCTTCGCAGACGCAGACCAGACGCCGTCGGGCGTACCGTCCAGCGATTCAGCCCAGCGGGCGCAGTCCAAGCGCGTGGGCCTAAACTCCCGCGCTTTGGCAGCCCAGCCTACGGGTTGCCGGCAGGGGCAGGCATGGGCTGGCAAGGCCACCTTCAACTCGACTACAGCAGCAAGGCCGGGCGCACCATCGCGCTCGACCGCCACCATGGGCCGCAGCGCGTGCTGCAACGGCTCTACCCCGAGGGCGACGCGGTGTGCCACCATGTGCTGGTTCACCCGCCCGGCGGCATCGTCGGCGGCGACCTGCTCGAACTCGACGCGACACTGGCCCCCGGCAGCCATGCGTTGATCACCACGCCCGCTGCGACCCGCTTCTACCGCAGCGCCGGCCCGCTCGCGGTGCAGCAGGTGCAGGCCGCGCTGGCCGACGGCGCGCGGCTGGAGTGGTTGCCGCAAGAGTCCATCGCCTACCGCCGCTGCCTGGTCGAGAACCGGCTGCGCTTTGCACTCGCGCCGGGCGCGCAGATGATCGGCTGGGATTTGCTGGCGCTGGGACTGCCAGCGGCCGGTGAGCCTTTCGATGCCGGGTCGTTCCTGCAGCAGCTCTCACTGCCAGGCGTCTGGCTCGAACGCGGCCGCATCGACGGCAGCGACCGGCTGCTGATGGACTCGAAGCTGGGGCTGGCCGGTCATTCGGTGATCGCGACGATGTGGCTGGCCGACGGCGTGCCC
>JBILYN010000556.1:0-2766 GCA_044377715.1 Aquabacterium sp. | reverse complement strand
GACAGTTGGCCAACGGGTCGTTGGCGACCAGACCGATCGGTCGTCACCAGCGCCAGCCGCCCTCGCCAAAAGAGCATGCTGGGTGTCCCGGGCCTCAGGCCGTATGTCACAGCGATTGTCGGCGACGCATCACACGAGCGATCGCGAAGGCGACGAACAGACTGGGCGATGACCGCTTAGACTCAAGCCCGACATCCGTCTCGGCGCTGCGAACCCATGCGAGATCGCAGCAGATACAAATTTGAAGGAGAACCAAACCATGAAAATCGACGCAAGCACCAGCGCAGTTGTTACCGGCGGCGCTTCAGGCCTGGGCAAAGCCACAGCACAAGCCTTGGCCGCTGCCGGCGTGAAGGTCGCGATCTTTGACGTGAACGACACCAAGGGGCCCGAAGTCGCGCAGTCCATCGGTGGCGTCTTCTGCAAGGTCGACATCACCAACGAAGAAAGCGTCATCGATGGCTTTGCCAAAGCCCGCGCCGCCCACGGCCAAGAGCGGATCCTGGTGCACTGCGCGATGACATCGCGCCGCGGCAAGACCTTGGCATGGGACAAGACAGCCGGAAAGCTCAAGCGCCTGCCGACCGCCGACTATGAGTACGGCGTGCAGGGCATTCTCGTGGCCAGCTATCGGGTGGCGTCGCTGTCGGCTGAAGGCATGGCCACCCTGGAGGGGCTCGAAGATGGCGAGCGTGGCTGCATCACCCTGACCGCATCGGTCGCCGCGCAGGATGGCCAAATCGGCCAGCTGATCTACGGGTCAGCAAAAGCCGGCGTGAATGGCCTGGTGCTGCCGATGGCTCGCGACCTTTCGGACCTCGGCATCCGCGTGAACTGCATCATGCCGGGCATCTTCGCAACGCCGCTGATGCTGGGGGCTGCGCAGAAGGTACTCGACAGCCTGAGTGCGTCCGTGCCATTTCCGAAGCGCCTGGGCAAGCCAGAAGAATTTGCCAGTCTGGCGCTTGAGTTCGTGCGGAACTCGTACTTCAATGGCCAGTGCATTCGACTGGACGGCGCTATTCGCATGGCGCCACGCTGAGCCTGTCACGCGACGGTGGCGCCGCGCTTCGACGCGTCGCACCTCGCGTCAGCGGGCTTGGGCGAGGGTCGATTCAGCGGAGCGGCGGCGCCTTGTCACGGCGAAGCAGACCCGCCCGCGACAGATCGTCAAGAGCGCCGCGGGTCTAAGACAGCGCTCAGCGCGGCAGACGCAACATCGCAATCATGGTCGGCGTCGTGCCAGTCTGGATTTCACCGATGACCTCGTAGCCGTGCCGCTCGTAGAACGGCACGTTGCGAGGGTTAGAAGACTCCAGATATGCGGGCAGACCGTCGCGGTCACAGCGCTGAAGACCGTGCTTGATCAACAGCGACCCCAGTCCCTGGCCTTGTCGGTTTAGGTCGACGCCGAGATAGGCGAGGTACCAATGCGGTCCTTCGGGATGGAACTTGCCCATCTGCGCCCCGATTTCGTGCAGCTCGGCACGCTGCTTTTCGGCCACTTCGGTTGCCATCAGATGCCCCAGAACTTGCTCGTCGGGACTGATGCCTGGCGGCAGCCAGAGTGCCACGCCTGAGAAGTCCTCAAGCCGGTCGGCGGATCCGTGCGCAAACGCAGCACCGCCCAGCCCTCGGGCCAGTTGGCCCAGGTTCTTCATGTACTGCGCCGGGTCAGGCAGCACCCAGCGATTCATAGGGTCCTGCACGAAGGCCAGCGTCAATGTGGCAAACGCCTGCGATGTCTCCTCCGGCGTTGCGGTGATGACTTTGGGCACGGTCATGCCATATCTCCGGATTGATGAGAATTGAGGGGAGAAGACTGCAGGTCGCCGCCACGAAAACGACTGAGCGCCCGCTGCACCAAAGAGCAGTTTCGTTCGCAAGGAATGAGGCCAAGCTCAAGAACTTGGCGCTTGGGGTGACGACCACCTGATGCTAATCTTGCTCAGCACAGGGCCTCGCTCTCAGTACAGATCTAGCACCTATCCAGTATGACCTGAGCGGTACTAAAAATCTTAATTTCAGCTTAAAAATTTCTGGAAATACACCGACCTGCAGCCGAAACTGGCCTTTCACGCAGAGAACATAACAGCCTTAGACGCCATCCACGATAGCTTGAAATACCCACTGCAGGTTCGGATCGGCGCTACGCTCAGGCTCATCGCCTGTGCGACTTGAGTGGGTACGCGGCGCAGGCCGGCGGCACAGCGTAAAGCACGGGTATTCACTCTGGTTTCGCTGGCGATGGGTGACATGATGACGCTGGGTTCTTATCCCTTCGTCCTCCATCATGAGACCAAAATGGCAATGACCGCCGGTGACTCTGCAGCAAGCATTGCAACCTTGTGGCGCTTCCCGGTCAAGTCGATGCAGGGCGAGGCCGTCACAACGCTAGACCTGCGAACCAGCGGTGCGGTCGGTGATCGCTCTTACGCGCTGATCGACGTCGCAACGGGCAAGGTGGCGAGCGCGAAGAGCACCAAGCGTTTTCCGAACCGGGCGACCTGCCAAACGACACCGCAGTGCTGCGAACCTTGGTGCAACACAACCGACTGCAAACCGCATTTGGCCAATTTCCATGTGCGGGCGTCTACGCGCTTGTGGAACGCGAAGGCGTGGTGCGAGTGGGCGATGCCGTGCGCGTCATCCCCTGAAAAACTGCGATGGCGTTTGATGCGATGGAGTCTGAAGTCGTTGATGCAGGTATCACTGACGCACAGGCCTACACTAGCTGCTCGTTGGATCCGATGACGAATGAACTGA
>JBILYN010000026.1:0-25946 GCA_044377715.1 Aquabacterium sp. | reverse complement strand
GCGCACCACAGTCTGCGCAAACGCCGCCGGGTGCCGTTCCATCTCCTGGCCCAAGGTGCGGCCGGTGACGGTCATCGCGTCCAGATGCAGCAAGGGCTTGAGTTGACGCAGCAAGGTGGCCATGCCGCCCGCAGCGTGGAAGTCCTCCATATAGTGTTGGCCCGAGGGCTTCAAGTCGAGCAGCACCGGCGTCTGTGCGCCCATGCGGTCGAGGGCCTTCAGATCGACCTCGAAACCCATGCGACCGGCAATCGCCGTCAGATGGATGATGCAATTGGTCGAGCCGCCAATGGCCAGCAGCACGCGCATCGCGTTCTCGAAAGCCTCGGCCGTGAGCACCTTGTCGATCGTCAGCCGGTCGCGCGCCATCTGCACCGCCTGTGTGCCGGTCATCTCGGCGACCCGGATGCGGTCGGCCGTGACGGCCGGCGGCGACGCACCCCCGGGCACCGTCATGCCCAGCGCCTCGGCGATGCAGGCCATGGTGCTGGCCGTGCCCATCACCGAGCAGGTGCCCACGCTGGCCACCAGCTGGTTGTTGACACCCGCCACTTCCTCAGCATCGATCTCGCCAGCACGAAAGCGCCCCCAGTAGCGGCGACAGTCGGTGCAGGCGCCGACACGCTCGCCGCGGTGCGAGCCGGTCAGCATCGACCCGGTGACGAGCTGGATCGCCGGGATGCCGGCCGATGCCGCGCCCATCAGCTGTGCCGGCACAGTCTTGTCGCAGCCGCCGATCAGCACCACCGCGTCCATCGGCTGGCCCAGGATCATCTCCTCGGTGTCCATCGACATCAGGTTGCGCGTCATCATGCTGGTGGGTTGCGCGAAGCTCTCGTGGATCGAGATCGTCGGAAAGTCCATCGGCAGCCCGCCTGCCAGCATCACGCCTCGCTTGACGGCTTCCATCAGTTGCGGCATGTTGCCGTGGCAAGGGTTGTAAGCGCTGCCGGTGTTGGTGATGCCGATCACCGGCTTGTCGAGCGCTTGGTCGGTGTAGCCCGCACCTTTGATAAAGGCCTTGCGCAGGAACAGCGAGAAGCCGCGGTCACCGTAATTGGTCAAGCCCTTGGCCATACCGCCGCTGGCCTGGTCGGGATGGATGGGGGCGGCGTCGGGCCGGGAGTCAGTGGACATCGTGGATCTCCGAGTTGGGTCGGTCGTTGGACATGACACACTGAGCGCCTCCGGCGCGAGCCTGCCGCCAGGCCGGTCATCGACCGCATTGTGGCGCGGCAGCGGCCAACGAGTGCGCCGACGATCGGCACGGGCACCCGATGTCAAACAACCGGGGCTCGCCCCCAGGCCAGCAAGCCGAACGGATTCTTGCTAATGGCTATCGCGACGATCTGCGCAAAGCACAGCAGTGCGGCCGCCAATGCGAAGGCCCGGAGACGCCAGGGCAGGCCCGATCGCAGCGCCAACATGCCCAGCCCGATGTAGACCAGCAGTCCGACGATCTTGGCCAGCAACCAGGGTGCGGCGATCGGATTCAGGCGCAAGGTCCAGGCCAGGCTCAAGGCCGAGGCCAGCAAGCACGAATCGATCAGATGCGGCCATGTTCGCGCCGCACGGCTGCGCACCCATGCGGCGCCCCACAATGAGCCCAGCCCACGCGCCAGGAAGCCGCCGAACGACAGCAGCACTGCCGTCTGGTGGATCAGTTTCAAGGTGGCGTAGTCCATACGCTCAGCGCCTCATGCCGCAAACGATCGACTGATCCGGACCTTCACCGGACGCTGTCGTTGCTTCACGACCCAGGTTGATACCTCGCCAGGCGATTCGCATCGAGGATGCGGATGTCGCGCTTTTCGATTTCGATCAAGCCGGCTGACTCAAGCTCATGCAGTACGCGAGAGAAATACTCTGGCGTCAGTGACAGCCGCGATGCAACCGTCGACTTGCTGACAGGCAAAGAGACCATCACCTCGCCAGCTTCGGCGCCCGATTCGCCATCCAGACCTCGAAGCAAGTAGCCAATGACCCGTTGCTGACCGCTGTGAAGCGCATAGCCCTGAACATCACGTACGAGACCGTGGAGTCGGCGCGATATGCCGGCCAGCATACGCAGCGCAAAACGCGGGTCATGGCTGATTTCGTCCAGAACCGCTTGTTTGCTAACCGTCAGAAGAAGCGTATCTGTCAACGCTTGTGCATTGACGATGTAGGCCATGCCGATGAACATGATGGCCTCGGCAAAGCTTTGACCCGGGCCGATCAGTTCGATCACTTTTTCCTGTCCAGCCACGGAAATCGCGAACAGCTTGACCTGTCCAACCACCGTGACATGGAATTCCTCGCAAGGCTGCCCGACGCGAAACACCATGTCGCCTCGGGCTAAACGGCGCATCTGGCTGCCGTCGGCCAAACGCTCGAGTTCGACCGAGGTCATGTCGCCAAACAAGGGCAAGACAGACAGGTAACGCGGTAAATCGAAGGCTCTGACGTCCACCGGAGCCTCCTGAAGGTGTCGCGGAGATTTGATTGTCCGAGCAGGCTCGCCCGCCCCACTTGATACAGGTCAATTGACGGATATCAGAACGCCAAAACGAGTAAAACGAGCAATGCGGCGGCAAGCGCGTTGTGTAGCAGAGCCAGCGCGATGGTCAGCGAACCCTGGGACAACGCCAGGCCGATCGCCATCTGCAACGCCAGCGCGAAGAGAAAGGCCACAGCGATTTTCGGCCGACCCCGACCAATCGCTATCAAAACCACCACAGGCACCAGCAGAGCGAATGCCATGCCGCGATGCAGCACCTGCGTCAGCGCCCCCGACGGATTCACCTGCGGCGCAGCGGCGATCACAGGCTCACGCCAGGGGTTGAGGCTGGCCCAGTCGGCGCTGCCAGCAGCCTGCAGACAATCGGCCCAGCCTGCGGTGCAACTCAACCCCGAGAACGACGCACTGACAAGACCACCGAGCGCGACCTGCATGGTCATGAGTGTGGCGGCCAGGATGACCCAGAAACGCCCTCGGGTCGAATTCGGCGGTCTTCCGGCCAAGGTCAACCGAGCAGACAGCGCCAGCATCGCGAAGCCTCCCAGCAAATTGCCCATCGCAACCACAGGCACGCGCGCACCACTGCTCCAACGCCCGAGCACAGCGAGGAACAGCGCGAGCCCTAGCAGCGCGAGTGCCATCGCCCCCTCGGCGCGAAGCACCGGTTGCACACCGAAGCAGACGTACACCATCACGATCACCAGCAGCAACACCGTCACTGCGGCGATGCGGTGAACAAGCCTGGCTGTCGCATGGCTGAACTGCTCGTCGATGCCAGGCGCGACGCCATGCTGCAGTTGCCGCAAGCTCTGTCCATAGCAATGCGGCCAATCGGCGCAGCCCAATCCCGCTTTCGTTTGCCGCATGTATGCACTCAGGCTGACGACCACCAAGACCAGCACCGCACACAGCAACGCGAGGCGACGCAGCAGACTGAGTTGGTGGAGGTTCGGGTTCACTGCGTTCGCGCTGATTTTCCAAGAGATCGGGTAAGGACCAGACGGCTCGAATCGTATCGCCTGCGCTTCGGCATGCTTTGAAAAACATCAATAACTTTTTAATTACTTGAACTGGTTCAAGGGTCAAGGCGCGGACATTTCACAGAATCAAGCCAGCTCTGCGGCCCACCCGCATGGCACGGTCACATCTACCCGAATCAGGAGTCGCCATGAGTGACATCAACAACGAGCATGAAGCAGTTCCGCTGATGCAGCAACTGTTGGACAACCCCTTCTTGCTGCTGTTCATCGGCGTAATGGTCCCGATGCTGGTCTACACCCTCTGGGGCGTGATCGACATCTTGACCGTGCCGCTGGCCAAGTAGCCACGTAACGAAGTCATTCCCGGCGGTACGCCGCCTCTTGCCTCGAGGAGCCCGACCATGAGCGCCATACTCCCCCCCGCGGAACGGCTTTGGTGGAAGCATCCACTGGACCGTGTCGAAGGCACATGGATCGCCATCGCCCTGGTCTGGTGTTTGACGATGTTCGCGATGATGGTCGGCTGGCATGTCTACGGCAAGCAGAACCTGTCGACAGAGACCTACCGCACCACACCCGAGAAGTTCAGCGCCAAGGCGCAGGCCATGGTCGACAAGTACACCGTGCGCACAGAGACTGTCGACAAGATCCCGGTGGTGCACCCACCCGAAGGCAGTGACGTCTACCTGGTCGCCCGGCTGTGGAGTTGGTGGCCGATCATCGAGTTGGAGAAGGACAAGACCTATCGCTTGCACCTGACCTCGATGGACTACAACCACGGCTTCTCACTGCAGCCCACCAACATCAACATCCAGGTCGTTCCCGGCTTTGAGCATGTGGTGAAGGTCACACCGAACCAGTCGGGGCAATTCTCGGTGGTGTGCAACGAGTACTGCGGCATCAACCATCACACGATGGTCGGCCGCGTCTACGTCAAATGAGGAGGGCGCCATGTCCAGCACCGTGACTTACCGGACCTGCCCGCGCTCGGGCCTGCAATTCGAGGGCCAGGCCGAAAAACTGATGATCACCAACGCCGTGGTGGCGGTGGTGTTCCTGCTGATCGGCGGGATCCTCGCGGTCGGTGTCGTGTTGACTCGCTGGCCGGCCGTGCACTGGCTCGCTGCCGACACCTTCTACCAGGTACTCACCGCACACGGCATCGACATGTTGATCTTCTGGATCATCTTCTTCGAGGTCGCGGTGCTCTACTTCTGCTCGTCCACGCTGCTGCGATGTCGCATCGCCACGCCTAGGCTTGCCTGGCTGGCGTTCGCGCTGATGCTGATCGGCGCGGTGACCAACAACATCGCCGTGCTGCAAGGCGGATCGAGCGTGATGATGACGAGCTACGTGCCGATGATGGCCGCGCCGCACTTCTATCTCGGCTTGATTCTGTTCGCGGTCGGCGCGCTGATTGCCTGCTTCGTCTTTTTCGGCACGCTGGTGATCGCCAAGCGCGACAAGACCTACCAGGGCTCGGTGCCGCTGGTGACCTTCGGCGCGATCACCGCGGCGATCATCGCGGTCTTCACGATCACCTCAGGCGCGATCATCCTGATCCCGACCTTCCTGATGTCGATGGGCCTCGTCAAGGAGGTCGACGCGCTGATCTATCGCACGATCTGGTGGGCCTTCGGCCACTCGTCTCAGCAGATCAATGTCGCGGCACATATTTCGATCTGGTATGCGGTGGCGGCAATCGCTTTCGGCGCCAAGCCGATGTCAGAACGCGTCAGCCGCGGCGCCTTCCTGCTCTACATCCTGTTCTTGCAACTTGCCAGCGCGCACCACCTGCTGGCCGACCCGGGCGTGAGCACGGCCTGGAAAGTCGTCAACACCAGCTACTTCATGTACTTCGCGGTGCTGGCCTCGATGATCCACGGCTTGACCATTCCGGGCGCGATCGAGGTCGCGCAGCGCAAGAAGGGCTACAACAACGGCCTGTTCGAGTGGCTGCGCAAGGCGCCTTGGGGCAATCCGGTGTTCTCGGGCATGTTCATCTCGCTGATCGGCTTTGGCTTTCTCGGTGGCATATCGGGCGTGATGATGGGCACCGAACAGCTCAACATGATCATCCACAACACGATCTATGTGCCGGGCCACTTCCACGCCACCGTGGTGGTAGGCACGACGCTGTCGTTCATGGCGCTGACCTACTTCCTGATTCCGGTGCTGTTCCGGCGCGAGATGATCAACCCCGGCCTGGCGAAGATTCAGCCCTGGCTGTTTGGCCTGTCGATGTACTTCTTCTGTCTGGTGATGATGGGCGCAGGCACGCTGGGCGTGTCGCGTCGTCACTGGGACATGGCCTTCAACGGGGCGGCGATGGCCTACGAATGGCCAGGCGCGGCCTATCTGATGATGGGTCTGGTGGGCATCGCGGGCGTGGCGGCGATGGTCGGTGGCGCGATCTACATCTACATCACGGTGGGTTCGCTGCTGTGGGGCAAGAGACTCGACAGCGGCAGCGTCAGCGCACGCTTCACGCCGATCCCGCCGACGCCGGCCGGGGACGCGGTGCAGAACTACGGTTCGGCTGGCTTTGCCGCACCGGGAACCTTCGTGCTGGCGATGGTGTTCCTGACGGCCTTCGTGCTGTATTACTTCATCAACTGGAAGTACCTGTCGCAGGTCTGGGGCCTGAGCTGACCGCGGGCACATGACCATGGCCTCCACCTTCGCTCCTGTTGCGATCTATGCGGGCCGGCGCGCCCGAGAGGTGCTCGGCTTGTTCAAGCTGCGCATCGGATTCTTCATCATGGTCACCGCGCTGGTCGGCTTGATGGTCACGCCCGGCCCAGGGCTGAGCCTGTTGCAGGTGATGGTGCTGGCACTGTCGGTGCTGTTGGCATCGGCAAGCGCCGGTGCGTTCAACCAGTACGCCGAGGCCGACACCGACCGCCTGATGGCACGCACCAGCAACCGGCCGTTCGCGACCGGCGCGCTGGCGCGTCGGCCGGCCTGGTTGCTGTTGATGGCGCTGATGCTGGCGGTCGCTGTCCTTGCGGCGGGCTGGATGTTGAACGCGATGTCGGCCTTGTATGTGTTCCTGGGCGCGTTTTTCTACGGCGTGGTCTACACGCTGTGGCTGAAGCGGCGCAGTTGGCTCAATATCGTCATCGGCGGATTGGCCGGCAGCTTTGCAGTGCTGGCGGGCGCGGCAGCGGTCAACCCGGCGGTCGGCGTGCACGGTTGGTTGCTGGCCTTGGCGCTGTTCCTGTGGACGCCACCCCATTTCTGGAGCCTGGCCATTGCCGGCCGCGCCGATTACGCCGCTGCCGGCGTGCCGATGCTGCCAGTGGTGGTGGGCGACCAGCGCGCTGCCCAGGTGGTCTACGCCAGTGCGGTGGCGCTGGCGCTGGCCTCGCTGCTGCCAATATTGTTCGGCGCCGGCTGGGTTTACTTGGCCGGCGCGCTCGGCGGTGGGCTGTACTTCGTCTACAAGGCCAGGGCGCTGGCGTCTGCGCCCAGCCGCGCGACGGCGATCGCATCGTTCCTGGCGTCGCTGGTGCAACTCGGTGCGTTGCTCGCCGCGGCCAGCCTCGACGGCGCGCTGCGTTAGGTCACGATTTGCTACGCGCCACAGGTTCCGCGCCCATCTTGCAAGCCGGACCCATGCCATTTCAGTCACGCCGAGCCTCCAACTCGTCCTTGCTGCGTGCTGCGGCGCTGGTGCTGCAACTCGCGCTCTGTGCCGCGCCGTCGTCTGTCTGGGCTGACGACGCATCGCTGCCGCCAGCCACCAACCCACCGCCCGGGCTCGACGCTGCGGCGGCTGTTCTTGCAAGCCAGGCGGCAGTTGGTCGCATGCTCGGCGAGCATGAACTGCTCGACCGCAATGAGCGCTGGGTGCGGCTGTCGTCCTGGCGCGGCAAGCCGCTGCTGGTGAGCTTCATTTACACCGGCTGCTTCCAGGTCTGCCCGACCAACACCAAGGCCCTGGAGCAGGCCGTGCGCAAGCTGGAAGCGCGCTTTGGCACCAACCAGTTCAAGGTGGTCAGCATAGGCTTCAACCAACCGGCCGATTCACCGCTGGCAATGAAGGCCTTCGCCGCACAGCACGGCATCAACTTCGCCCATTGGTCTTTTCTCAGCCCGCCGGCGGCGGCGGTGGAGTCCTTGACGCGCGAGTTCGGTTTTAGCTACCAGGCCACGCCGGCAGGCTTCGACCATGTGCTGCAGGTCACGCTGGTCGACGCGCAGGGCCGCATCGTGCGCCAGGTCTACGGCGGCGAGTTGCCAGCCGATGCGCTCGGCGAACCGCTCAAACAGTTGCTGGCCGGGGCGCCACTGCCGCCGCAACTGAGCCTGGCCGATCTCGTCGACCGTGTCCGCATCCTGTGCACCGTGTACGACCCTCAAACCGGCACCTACCGCATCGACTACAGCCTGGCGATAGAAGTCGGCGGCGGCTTGACTTTTCTGGCAGTGGTGCTGTTGTATTTTCTAAACGAGTGGCGCAATCGACGGGCGATGCGCCGCGCGCCGCAAGCATGAACGCAAGCCTGAATAGCGCTTCAACGCCGCTCGATGCGGGCTGGCTGCGCGCGCAGGCGCTGCGGGCATGGCGGGTTCTGGAGCGCAGCTTCGACGGCTTGGTCGGCGCTGCGGCCAACCCGCTTCGGCAGCTAGGAGCGCTAGGGTTTCTGTTCTTCTGGTGGCTCTCGGCCAGCGGCCTGTACCTGTTCGCGGCGTTAGACAGTTCGGCCACCGCGGCCTTCGAGTCGATCGCCGGACTGTCTCGACTGCCCTGGTACCAGGGGGGATGGCTGCGCAGCGTGCACCGCTACGCAGCAGATGCCTTCGTCGTCGCGATGCTGACCCACTTGCTGCGTGAATGGCTGCTCGGTCGCTACCAAGGGTTTCGCAGATTCTCCTGGTTGACCGGGGTGCCCCTGTTGCTGTTCGGCTTTGGCGCTGGCATCGTCGGCTTCTGGCTCAACTGGGACCGGCTCGGCCAGTTCTCAGCCATCGCCACCGCCGAGTGGCTGGACGCCTTGCCTATCTTCAGCTCACCGTTGGCGCGCAATTTCGTCAACACCGCGGCGGTCAACGACCGGCTGTTCTCGTTGTTCATCTTCATCCACCTCGGCCTGCCACTGCTGTTGCTGTTTGGCCTGTGGTTTCACATCCAGCGCCTGACACGCGCCGCAGTGCTGCCAACACGCAGGCTGGCCTTGCTCAGCACGCTGGGGCTGCTGGCGCTGGCCATGCTCGCGCCTGTCGTCAGCCAAGGGCCGGCCGATCTGTCCCGCGTCACGGGCGCGCTGGCGCTGGACTGGTTTCTGTTGTTCGTGCACCCGCTGGCCGATGCGAGCTCGGCCAACACGGTCTGGGTGTTGTTCGCTGCAGCGCTGCTGACCCTGTTTGGTCTGCCATTCCTCCCGCAGCGGGCGCGCTTGCCTGCAGGCGCGCAAACCCAGACACCGGTCCCGGTGGCCCAGGTCGACCCTAGCAACTGCAATGGCTGCCGGCGCTGCGTCGTCGACTGCCCCTACGCCGCGGTCACGATGGTGCCGCATCCCGACTGGCAGACACCCGGGCGGCCGATTCGCGAATTGGCGCAGGTCGATGCTGATCTGTGCGCCAGTTGCGGCATCTGCGTCGGCGCCTGTCCGTCGTCGACACCGTTTCGTAGCACTTCGGTGCTGGTCACCGGCATCGACATGCCACAGCAGCCGATCGACAGCGTGCGGCGCGAACTCGACGCCTGCCTGGCGGCGCTGCACAGCGAGCACCGGTTTGTGGTGCTGGGTTGTGCGCAAGCATCGGCGATCCTGCGAGCGGCTCAGCCAGACGTGGTCAGCCTGAGCCTGGTCTGCACCGGCATGTTGCCGCCGTCGTTTGTCGACTATGTATTGCGCAGCGGGGCGTCTGGCGTCGTCGTGACCGGCTGCCATGAAGGCGACTGTGTGTTCCGCTTTGGCCAGCGCTGGACCGAACAGCGCCTGCGTGGTGAGCGCGAGCCCCAGCTGCGCGCCAGCGTGTCACGTTCGCGCCTGCGCGTGGTCTGGCCGACCTCGGGCGCGCCGGGGCGGGTGGCCGACGCGCTGGACCAGTTGCGCGACCTGGCGCGCAGCGCGCCGCCGCCTGCCGTCAATACCGAGGTTTTCAATGGTTGACGCCTCTCCTCCCAAACCGACTGGAGCGCTGGTCTGGCTGGCCCAGGGCTTGCTGTACGGCTTTTTCGCACTGCTGATCGGTGTGTTCTCGCAATGGCCAAGCTACCAGCACCTCGCTGCAGACCAGTCGCTGATCAAGCTCAGCTTCAGCCACCACGGCAAACATGTTTCGGCCTGCCGACCGACCAGCGCGGCCGAACTGGCCAAGCTGCCGCCCAATATGCGCGCACCGACGCAATGCCCGCGCGAACGCGCGCCGGTACTGGTCGAGCTCGACATCGATGGCCAGACCGTGCTTCGTCAGCAAGCCCCGCCCTCAGGGCTGTCGCGGGATGGCGCCTCAGCGGTCTACCACCGCGTGCAGGTGGCGGCCGGCCCGCACCGCCTGAGCGTGCGTCTGAAGGACAGTCCGGGTGGCAGCGGCTTCGACTACACCCGTGACGCCAGCGTGACCCTGGCGCCGACCCACATCCTGGTCATCGACTTCGACGCCGAACGAGGCGGCATCACGCTGCAATGAACAATGCCAACCCCCTGCATTCGGCTGTCTTGGCACCACCGTCACCGTCGGCTGTGACGGCCCGCGCCGGGCCGGCTACGGTCCATGCCTGGACTTATTCACTGGCCGTGCCGCAAGGTGCCCAGCGCGCTTTGGCGCGAGGCTGGCTCGGACTCGGTCTGCTGGCGCTGATCGGCGCTGGCCTGTTCTCGGTGCTGCTGGTGCTGTCGCGCACACCGGGCTTGAACCAGTGGCTCGACGTCGCCCATTTCTTTCGCGTTGCGCTGGTGGTGCATGTGGACTTGTCGGTGCTGGTCTGGTTCGTCGCGCTGGGTGGACTGCTGTGGAGCGTGAACGGCTCGGCGCAAGGCATGGCCTGGGGCTGGGCAGCCTTGCTGCTGTGCACGCTGGGTGCAGCGCTGATGTCGCTAGCGCCCTTCATGGTGGGCTTTGGCCTGCGCGCCGAGCCTGTGATGGCGAACTACATTCCGGTGTTGGACGGGCCCTTGTTCATCGCCGGACTCTGGGTCTTCGGCGCCGGCGCTGCGCTGCTGGTGCTGCGCAGCCTGTTGACGGCGCCCAAGCCGGGCGGGGATTTCGGCGGCGACGGCGCGCTGCGCTTCGGCTTGAACGCCGCAGCCGTGTCTGCGGCCGTGGCGCTGGCCGCTTTCGTCGCCTCTTTCGCGCTGGTGCCGACCACGCTGGCCGGCACGGCCTACTACGAGATCGTGTTCTGGGGCGGCGGCCATGCGCTCCAGTTCACCTGGACGCTGCTGATGCTGGTGGGCTGGCTGGCCTTGGCCAGCGCTTGCGGGGCGCCGGTGGCACTCAGCCCACGCATCACGCTGTTGATGCTGGCGCTGGCGCTGGTCGCGGTGTTCGTCACGCCTTATGCCTACCTGGCCCACGACATCGCCTCGGTCGAGCACCGCAAGCTGTTGACCTGGGCGATGCGCCTGGGCGGCGGGGTGGCGATCGCACCGATCAGCCTGGCGGTGGTGGTCGCGCTGGCCAGGATGCCGATGGCGGTGCTGCAGCGGCGCGGTCCCGCAGCGCCGCTGCGCGCTGCGCTGCTGTCGTCGGTGCTGTTGTTTGCCGCGGGTGGTTTGATAGGAGTCTTCATCGCCGGCAGCAATGTGCGCATCCCGGCGCATTACCACGGCTGCATCGTCGGCGTGACATTGGCGCTGATGGGCCTGGTGTTCCATTTGCTGCCCCAACTGGGCTACGGTGCGCCACAGGGGCGGATGGCGACCGTACAGCCCGCGCTCTACGGCGCGGGCCAACTGATGCACATCGTCGGCCTGGTCTGGTCCGGCGGCTATGGCGTGCAGCGCAAGGTGGCGGGTGCCGAGCAGGTGCTGCGCAGCAGCGGCGAGGTGGCGGGCATGGCCTTGATGGGCCTGGGTGGCGCGATCGCGATCGCTGGAGGCTTGCTGTTCGTGGCGGTGGTGATCCAGTCGCTGCGCCATGGCGCGCCGGCGGGCGTGCAAGACATGGGCAAGACATGGCCATGACCAGGGCATGACGGGCCGATTGCAGGCGCTGCTGCGACATCTCTTCATGCGCGTGGAGGCCTGGTTCAACACTGCCTTCGGCGACCGGCTCAATCCGCTCTACCACCTGGGTGAGATCGGTTTCTTCCTGTTCTGGATCGTCGCCGGCAGCGGCTTGTACCTCTATGCTTTCTTCGAGACCGGTGTGGCCGGTGCCCACGCCTCGGTGCAAGCGCTGACCCATGGGCAGTGGTTCGCCGGCGGCATCCTGCGCACTGCGCACCGCCATGCGTCCGACGCGATGGTGATGGTGATGCTGCTGCACATGGTGCGCCACTTCGCCTTCAACCGGCTGCGCGGCTTGCGCTGGTTCTCCTGGGTCACCGGCGTGGCGCTGATCTGGCTGGTCTATGTGTCGGGCATCAACGGCTACATGCTGCCCTGGGACCGCGTGGCGCAGTTCGTGGTGGTCGCGACTTTCGAGTGGCTGGACGCCTTGCCGACTTTCGGCGGCAGCTTGATGCGCAACTTCATCTACGCCAGCAGCGTCAATGACCGGCTGTTCTCGCTGCTCGCGTTCATGCACATCGGCGTCTCGCTGCTGCTGCTGTTGCTGTTGTTCGTCCATGTCCAGCGCGTGCCCAAGGCCAAGACCCTGCCACCGCGCAGCATCATGGCCAGCCTGGGCTTGACGCTGCTGGTGTTGGCACTGGCCACGCCGGCGTTGAGCCAGGGCGGAGCGGCGGATCTGGGGCTGGCGGCCGGCACGCTAGCGCTCGACTGGTTCTACCTGGCGCTGTTGCCGCTGCTCTATCTGTTGCCGCTGGACACCGTCTGGATCCTGGTGGGTGCCGGCACGGCACTGCTGGTGGCGCTGCCCTGGCTGCCACTGCGCCTGGGTCGCAAGTCGGCGCGCGCCTGCAGTGTCACCGTGCATCCGCTGGCGCAGCCCCTGACGGTGCGCGATGGCGAGACGATTCTCGATGCCGGCCTGCGCCTGGGAATGGCCTTGCCCTACGAATGCCGAAACGGCGCTTGTGGGCTTTGCCTGTGCACGGTGCTGCAGGGCAGCGTCGACCACGGCGCCTACCAGCCCAGAGCACTGACCGCCGCGATGCGCGCCAATGGCCAGGCCTTGATGTGCTGCGCCAAACCCCAGGGTGACCTGGTGATCGAGCTCGAAGCGGGCAGCGCAACGGCGCGCTTGGCGGTGGGCGAGCACCTGGCGCGCGTGGCGATGCTAGAGCATCTGTCGCTTGATCTGGTGCGGCTGCGCCTGTCGTTGGTCGGCGAGCCAACACTGGCTTTCAAAGCCGGCCAGTACATCAACATCGTGCTCGAAGACGGACAACGCCGCGCGTTCTCGTTCGCCAATCCGCCGCAGCAGGACGATCACATCGAGCTGCATGTGCGGCGCATTCCGGGTGGGCGTTTCACCGGCCATGTTTTCACCGGGATGAAGGTCGGCGACCTGCTGCGATTCGAGGGGCCGCTGGGGGACTTCACGCTGCGCGACAGCCAGAACCGGGTCCTGTTCGTTGCCGGCGCGACCGGCTTTGCGCCGGTCAAGAGCATCGTCGAGGACGCTTTCGCGCGCGGCTTGCTGCGGCCGATGTGGCTGTACTGGGGGGTGCGCCAGCGCGCCGACCTGTACGCGCTGGACCTGGCGCAGCAGTGGCAGCGCGAACATCCGAATTTCCAGCTCGTGCCGGTGCTGTCCGAAGGCTCAGAAGGCGATGGCTGGAGCGGCCGGCGCGGCTGGGTCCACGAAGCGATGCTGGCCGATTTTCCCGACCTGCGGGGGTTCGAGGTCTATGTCTGCGGTTCGGTGAAAATGGTCGATGCCGCCGTGCCGGCCTTCATCGCGCAGGGACTGGGCGAAGGGCTGTGCTTCACCGACGCCTTCTTGACCTCGGCGCCTGGACACCAGCCACAGCTCAAACCGGCTTGAGCCTCATCTGCGCGGCCAAAGCATGCGCATGCAGCCCTTCACCATAGGCCAGCTCAGCAGCGATCGGCCCCAACACCTGGGCCCCGGCTTGGCTGACTTCGATCAGGCTGCTGCGCTTCTGGAAGTCATAGACCCCCAAAGGCGACGAGAAACGCGCGGTGCCCGAGGTCGGCAGCACGTGGTTGGGTCCGGCGCAGTAGTCGCCCAGGCTCTCGCTGGTCCAGGCGCCGAGGAAGATCGCGCCGGCATGCCGCAGCAGCGGCTCCCAGCGATGAGGGTCGCGGCTAGACACCTCCAGGTGCTCGGGCGCGATGCGGTTGCTGATCGCGCAGGCCTCCTCCATGCTGCGGGTCAGGATCAGCGCGCCGCGGCCGGCCAGCGACTGGGCGATGATCGCCGCGCGCGGCATCGTCGGCAGCAGGCGGTCGATCTCGCGCTGCACTGCGGCGATGTAGCCGGCATCGGGGCACAGCAGGATGCTCTGCGCCAGCTCGTCGTGCTCAGCCTGGCTGAACAGGTCCATCGCCACCCAGTCGGCCGGCGTGCTGCCGTCAGCCAGCACCAGGATCTCGCTCGGGCCGGCGATCATGTCGATGCCCACGCTGCCGAACACCCGCTTCTTGGCACTGGCCACATAGGCATTGCCCGGGCCGGTGATCTTGTCGACACGCGGCACGGTGGCTGTGCCGTAGGCCAGCGCGGCCACCGCCTGCGCCCCGCCGATGGTGAAGGCACGGGTAACGCCGGCCACGTAGGCCGCCGCCAGCACCAGCTCGTTGCGCTCGCCGCGGGCGGCGGTGGCCGCCGCGCCGCTGCCGCCGGTGGCCACGCTGCCGCGCACCGGCGTGGGCACCACCATGATGATCTCCTGCACGCCGGCCACATGCGCCGGCACCGCGTTCATGATCAGGCTGGACGGGTAGGCGGCCTTGCCACCGGGCACGTAGATGCCCACGCGGTCCAGCGGCGTGACCTTCTGGCCCAGCAAGGTGCCGTCCTCATCGCGGTAGCTCCAGCTCTCGCCCGAGGCCTTCTTCTGCGCCTCGTGGTAGCTGCGCACGCGGCGGGTGGCGGCCTGCAAGGCCTCGCGCTGCGCGGTGGGCAGACCATCGAAGGCGGTCTTGAAATCGGCCTGCGACAGTTCCAGCTCGGCCATGCTGGCGGCGGCCAGGCCGTCGAAGCGCGCGGTGTAGTCGAGCACCGCGGCATCGCCGCGCTGCTTCACGTCGGCCAGGATGCCGGCCACGCGCTGCTCGATCGCGTCGTCGGTCTCGGCCGACCAGTGCAACACGCGCTGGAATTCGGCCTCGAAGTTGGCGGACGCGGTGCTGAGGTGGCGGATGTCGACGGCAGGCATGACGCGGATCGATTTGGTTTGGTTCGGTTTGGTTCGGTTGAGGCTCAGCCTGCGGCGCGGGCGAAGGCATCGATCAGCCTGCGCATCGGCTCGCGCTTGAGCTTCAAGGCCGCCTGGTTGACCACCAAGCGCGCGCTAATCTCCATGATGCGTTCGACCTCGACCAAGTGGTTGGCCTTGAGCGTGCTGCCGGTCGAGACCAGGTCGACGATCGCGTCGGCCAAGCCGGTCAACGGCGCCAACTCCATCGAGCCGTAGAGCTTGATCAGGTCAACGTGGACGCCTTTGTCGGCAAAGTGCTGGCGCGCGATGTGGGTGTATTTGCTCGCCACGCGGATGCGCGAGCCCTGTTTGACGGCGGCTGCGTAATCGAAGTCGGCGCGGGTGGCCACGCTCATCCGGCAACGCGCGATCTTCAGATCCACCGGCATGTACAGCCCGCTCAAGGCCGCAGCGCCCTGCCCGCCCGCCCACTCGGCACCGTGCTCGAGCAGCACGTCCAGGCCCGCGACCCCCAGATCGGCGCCACCATGCTCGACATAGGTCGGCACATCGCTGGCCCGAACCAGCACCACCCGCACGTCGGCTAGGCTGGTGCGCAGGATCAGCTTGCGGCTCTTCTCAGGATCGTCCAGCACCTCGATGCCGGCCGCAGCCAGCAGCGGCAGCGAGTCGTCGAAGATTCGACCCTTGGACAGCGCCAGCGTGATCGTCGCAGTCGCATTCGTCATTTGAGTCTTTCGATGTCGGCGCCAATGGCACGCAGCTTGGCTTCCATCCGGTCGTAGCCGCGATCGAGGTGGTAGATCCGGTCGACCAATGTCTCACCCTTGGCCACCAGACCGGCGATCACCAAGCTGGCCGATGCGCGCAAATCGGTGGCCATCACGGTGGCGCCAGACAAGGCGGGCACGCCAGTGACGAGCGCGGTGTGGCCATCGACCTCGATCCGCGCACCCAAGCGGACCAACTCGTTGACATGCATGAACCGGTTTTCGAAGATCGTCTCGCTGATCCGTGCCACACCCTCGGCTATGCAGTCGACGGCCATGAACTGGGCCTGCATGTCGGTGGGAAAAGCCGGGTATTCGCTGGTGCGAAAACCCACCGCGCGCGGCCTGCCGCTGGCCTGCACGCGGATCCAGCCCTGACCCGCCTCTACCCCGTGGGTGATCGTGGCGCCGGTGTCGCGCAGCTTGTCGATCACCGCATCAAGGTGTTGTGCATCGGCACCGAGCAAGGTCACGTCGCCACCGGCAGCGGCCACCGCGCACAGGTAGGTGCCAGCCTCGATCCGGTCAGGCAGGATGCTGTGCGGCGCGATCGGCGAATGCAGTCGATCCACGCCCTGGATCCGAATTCGGCTGCTGCCATGGCCTTCGATGCGCGCACCCATCGCGATCAGCAGTTTGGCCAAGTCGCCGATTTCGGGCTCCTGGGCCGCGTTCTCGAGCACAGTCTCACCATCGGCCAGCGTGGCGGCCATCATCAGGTTCTCAGTACCGGTCACCGTGACCATGTCGGTGGTGATGCGGGCCCCGTGCAAGCGAGTGGTCTTGGCCAGGATGTAACCGTGCTCGACGCTGATCTCGGCACCCATCGCCTGCAAGCCCTTGATGTGCTGGTCGACCGGCCGAGAGCCGATCGCGCAGCCTCCGGGCAGCGACACCCTCGCGTGTCCACAGCGCGCGAGCAACGGGCCCAGCACCAGGATCGCAGCGCGCATGGTCTTGACCAGATCGTAGGGCGCTTCGGCCGCCGTGATTTGGCTGGCGTCCAATGCGACCGAGTCGCTGGCCGATCGCTCGGCGACCACGCCCATGCTCCGCAACAGCCTGAGCATCGTCGAGACGTCCTGCAACTGCGGCACGTTGTGCAACAGCACCGGCTGGTCGACCAGCAGCGCAGCGCACAGTTCTGGCAACGCCGCGTTCTTGGCGCCGGCAATCGGCACCTGGCCAGTCAAGCGGCGGCCGCCGCGTATCAGGAGTTTGTCCATGAGCTTGGCCCAGGTTCAGAGCCGCTCGGGGGACCGGGCGCATGCGCCAGCGGGGGCCCCGCTGCGGCCTGTCAGTGTTGGATGGGGTGCGGGTCCGGAGACGCCGCCCATTCGGCAGGGGTCAAAGTCTTCATCGACAGCGCGTGGATCTGGGCCCGCATCCTGTCGCCCAGCGCGGTGTAAACGCGCTGGTGCCGAAGCACCCGACTCTTGCCGGCGAACTCGGCCGAGACGATGGTGGCAAAGAAGTGTTGGCCATCACCTTCAACCTCGAGGTGGTCGCAAGGCAATCCAGCGGCGATGAAGCCACGCACGTCGTCAGCAGTTGGGTCGGCCATGGTCAGGATTATCTCTCAAGCAATTGTGGCTTTACCGCTTTGCTGGGCCCGCATAAGGCGGCACCATCTGGCCGACCGGATCACGCCCTGAGCTTGTAACCGGTCTTGAGCAGGCGCAGCGCCAGCGCCGAGACCAGCAGGAAGCTGCCGCCCACCACGCACAAGCTGAGCCAGGGAGAGACATCACTGGTGCCGAAGAAGCCGCGTCTGAAGCCGTCGATCATGTAGAAAAACGGGTTCAAGTGGCTGGCCTGCAGCCAGAAAGCGGGCAGCGAATGCACCGAGTAGAAAACGCCCGACAAGAAAGTCATCGGCATGATGATGAAGTTCTGGAACGCCGACATCTGGTCGAACTTGTCGGCCCACAGTCCGGCGATCAGCCCCAGCGCACCCAACATGCCTGCACCGAGCAAAGCGAACACCAGGATCCACAAAGGCTGGGCAAACGACGGTGGCGCGAACCACACCGTGACCAGGAACACCCCCGCCCCCACCACCAGCCCGCGCACCACGCTGGCCCCCACATAGGCGACGAACCAGGCCCAGTGTGACAGCGGCGACAGCAACAGGAACACCAAGTTGCCGGTGATCTTGCTCTGCACCAGGCTGGACGAGCTGTTGGCAAACGCGTTTTGCAGCACGCTCATCATCACCAGTCCCGGGACCAGGAAGCTGGTGTAGCCCACCCCTGGAAACACCTCGACCCTGCCCTGCAAAACATGGCCGAAGATCAGCAGATACATCATCGCTGTGAGCACCGGTGCGGCCACGGTCTGGAAACCCACCTTCCAGAAACGCAGCAACTCCTTGAAAAACAAGGTGCGCGCGCCCGCCAGGCGGATCATGCGGCCACCTCAGTCAGCAGGCTCGTTGTGGGCTGGAACTGCGCCGCCTGGGGCGATGCAGCTTGCATGATCTCGAGGAACACATCCTCCAGGTCAGCGCGGCCGATTTCCAGATCTTCGATCCGCACATTGGCCAAGCGCAGTGCCGACAGCAGGCGCTCGACATCTGCAGCGTCGCGCGCCTTGAGTTGCACGATGCGGCCGGTGACGCGGGCCTGAGGTGCGAGCGCTTCAGGCAGTGTCTGGTCGGTCTTGAAACGCAGCATCGTGCTGGAAGTGGCCGCCAGCAAGTTGGAGGTGCGGTCCAGCGCCACCAGCTTGCCCTGCTTCAGAACACCGATTCGCTGGCACAGCGCCTCGGCCTCCTCCAGGTAATGAGTGGTCAGCAGCACGGTGTGGCCTTCGCGATTCAGGCGCGCGATGAAAGCCCACAGGGTCTGACGCAACTCGACGTCGACGCCTGCGGTGGGCTCGTCGAGCACGATCACCGGAGGCCGGTGTACCAGCGCCTGCGCCACCAGCACGCGCCGCTTCATGCCGCCCGAAAGCTGGCGCATGTTGGTGTCGGCCTTGTCCGCCAGACCCAGGTGATCCAGCAACTCGGTGATCCAGGCCTCGTTGTGACGAACGCCGAAATAGCCGCTCTGAATTCGCAGCGCCTCACGCACCGTGAAAAAAGGATCGAAGACCAGTTCCTGCGGCACCACGCCGAGCACCTTGCGGGCGGCGGCAGCGTCGCGCTGAACGTCGAAGCCCATCACCGTGACCCGGCCACCGCTGGGCCGGGTCAGGCCCGCCAGGATGCTGATCAAAGTGGTCTTGCCGGCGCCGTTGGGGCCGAGCAAGCCGAAGAACTCACCTTGAGGGATGTCGAAGGTGACTTGGTCGAGCGCGCGAAACGAACCGCGTGCACCGGCGTAGGTCTTGGCGACCTGTTGAAAGCTGACAGCGGGCATAGATCTCGATTGTAGGGAGCGAGATCAACCCTGCGTCAGCAGCTTGGTGCTAGATTGCGTCCAGCCCATGCGCGAAACGAACCCATCCAGCGACCAAGCGTCGCAACAACCCGTCGAGTTGCAAGCGGTGGCGCTGAACAGCGAGCCGCCCAACTCAGCGCCAGCATCAACGCC
Source organism: Aquabacterium sp. (assembly GCA_044377715.1). Taxonomy (GTDB): domain Bacteria; phylum Pseudomonadota; class Gammaproteobacteria; order Burkholderiales; family Burkholderiaceae_C; genus Pseudaquabacterium. Next base: position 6,726 of record JBILYN010000026.1, on the reverse strand, counting down.
TAAGTCGCAGGGCAAGAAGCCGCGCCGCACTGCCGAGCGCATCCTCGAAGTCACGCTCGATCTGTTCAACCGCTTCGGTGAGCCCAATGTCAGCACCACGCTGATCTCGGCCGAGATGGGCATCAGCCCGGGCAACCTGTACTACCACTACCCGGCCAAGGACGAGCTGATCAACACCTTGTTCGCGGCGTTCGAGCATGGCCTGAACGACTTGCTGCAGGCTGCCGACAATGTGCGCAACATCGAGGACGCCTGGCTGTTCTTCCACATGCTGTTCGAGTTGATCTGGCAGTACCGATTCCTGTACCGCGACCTCAACGACCTGCTCAGCAAGAACCGCCGGCTAGAGACCCATTTCCAGTTCGTGCTGAAGAACAAGTCGCGGGCTGTGCAGCAGGTGTTCGAAGGTCTGACGCGCGGCAACTCGATGCGCATAGACCGCCGCGAGGCCGAGCCTGTGGCCAGCAGCATGGTGGTCGTGCTCACCTACTGGCTGAGCTTCGAATATGTCCGCGATCCGCGCCGCGCGCTCGAGCCCGAGAGCGCGGCCGCAGCGCTGTCGCGCGGCGCCTACCATGTGCTGGCCCTGCTGATGCCCTACCTGGAGCCGCAGGCTCGCGAGCACCTGTTCGAGATCGCTGGCGCCTACCGCAGCGCTGACTGAAATCCTCTGCCAGGAGATCGGCAATGACCAAGTGGACTGCTTTTCCCTACGACAGCGCGCCATACCGTCGCAGCAGCGCAGCGCTGAAGAAAGCCTGGCCAAGACTGCATCTCGGCGACACCGAGGACTGCCCCCAGGACCCTGAACTGCTGCGAGGCTGGGCACATTTTCATGCCGGCGAGTTCGAGCAAGCGCACGAGACCGGGATCAGGGTCGGCGGCGCAGGCATCACACTGGCCAACAAGGCTCAGGCGATCTACGCCAACTACCTGGAAAAAACTGCTGCCACCAAGCAATCGATGCTCCACGAGGTGGCGGCCCGGGCGCAGGCCCAAGCTGCGCGGGAGCCGACCAACGCCAACGCGTACTACTGGCTGGCCTATGCGTTGGGCCGCTACAGCCAGAGCATCAGCGTGGCCAAGGCCTTGGCCCAAGGCATGGGCGGCAGGGTCAAGGCCGCGCTCGAGACCACGCTGGCTCTATCACCCCGACATGCCGATGCACACATCGCGCTGGGCACCTTCCATGCCGAAGTGATCGACAAAGTGGGCAAGCTGCTGGCCCGCACACAAGGTGCAGATTCAGCCACCGGGCTGAGGATGTACCAGCAAGCGCTCAAGCTCAACCCGGGCTCAGCGATCGCGATGATGGAGTACGCCAACGGACTGGTGATGCTCGAAGGCAACAAGCGAATGGCCGAGGCCGAGCAACTTTATGCCAGGGCTGCCGCCTGCGAAGCAGCCGATGCGATGGAGCGTCTCGACATCGAACTGGCCAAGGCCGAACTGGCCGCCTGACCTCAACCTGGTTCAGGCCAGGACCATGTTGTCCCGGTGGATCAGCTCTTGCTCGTTGGCGTAGCCCAGCAGCCCGACAATCTGCGACGATGGTTTGCGCGCGATCAGTCTGGCCTCGCCGGATGAGTAGTTGGCCAGGCCTCGCGCGATCTCGGTGCCTGCGTCAGACAGCACAGCGATCACGTCGCCGCGGTGGAATTCACCCTCGACCTCGATGACACCGATGGGCAACAAGCTCTTGCCCTCGTCACGCAGCTTGAGCACCGCGCCCGCATCGACCCGGACCGACCCGCGCAACTGCAGGTGATCTGCCATCCACTGTTTGCGCGCCGCCAGCTTGGGCGTGCCCGCCAGCAGCGCGGTGCCGATGGCCTCGCCAGCGGCGAGTCGCAACAGCACATCGGGCTCGCGGCCCCAGGCGATCACGGTGCTGGCGCCGCTGCCCGCAGCGCGCTTGGCGGCCAGGATCTTGGTCAGCATGCCACCACGGCCAATCGACGATCCGGCACCACCGGCCATTTGCTCCAGCGCTGGGTCGCCAGCCTGGCCCTGGGCGATGAAACGGGCGTCGGGATGCTGACGTGGATCGGCCGAGTACAGGCCGCGCTGGTCGGTCAGGATCACCAGCGCGTCGGCCTCGACCAGATTGGCCACCAGCGCGCCGAGCGTGTCGTTGTCGCCGAACTTGATCTCGTCGTTGACCACCGTGTCGTTCTCGTTGATCACCGGGATCACCTGCAGACGCAGCAGCGTCAGCAACGTGGAGCGGGCATTGAGGTAGCGCTCGCGGTCAGCCAGGTCAGCATGGGTGAGCAGCACTTGCGCGCTGCCCATGCCAAAGCGCGAGAGCTGGGTTTCGTACATCTGCGCCAATCCCATTTGGCCGACAGCGGCAGCAGCTTGCAGCTCATGCAACTCGGTCGGTCGGGTGCGCCATCCCAATCGCTTCATGCCCTCGGCGATCGCGCCACTGCTGACCATCACCAGTTCGCGACCCTGCGCTGCGAGCGCCGCGAGTTGCCGGCACCAATTGCCCACCGCCTCGGCATCGATGCCGCGGCCTTCATTGGTCACCAGGCTGGAGCCGACCTTGACGACGATGCGCCTGGCGCTCTTGAGCTGATCGTCAGGCGCTGACAAGGGTTCAGTCATCATCGAATGTCGCCGCTGCGCCGACCAGCGGCGCGCTGTCAAAGCGCGGGTCGACCTCGACTGGTGCCTGCACCTTGTGCGCAGCCACATGCTCGTAGATCGCCTGGACCATCGGCGCCAGCCCTTCGCGTGCCAAGGCCGAGACCTGGAACACCGGGCCCTTCCAGCGCATGCGCTTGACAAAGTCCTTGACCAGCGCGTCGCGTGCATCGGACGGCACCATGTCGAGCTTGTTGAGCACGATCCAGCGCGGCTTCTGGTACAGCGATTCGTCGTACTTGCGCAATTCCTTGACGATGGCCTTGGCCTGAGCGACAGGATCGACACCGTCGAAAGGCGCCATGTCGACGATGTGCAGCAGCAAACGCGTGCGCTGCAAATGGCGCAGGAACAGGTGCCCCAGACCGGCACCGTCGGCTGCGCCTTCGATCAGGCCCGGCAGGTCGGCCACGACGAAGCTGCGTTCAGGGCCGGCGCGCACCACACCCAGATTGGGGTGCAGCGTGGTGAACGGGTAGTCTGCAATCTTGGGCCTGGCATTGGAGATCGCGGTGATCAGCGTCGACTTGCCGGCGTTGGGCATGCCCAGCAGTCCGACGTCGGCCAGCACGCGCAGTTCGAGCTTGACCTTCCTGGCTTCGCCGGGCCAGCCGGGGGTCTTCTGGCGCGGTGCGCGGTTCGTGCTGCTCTTGAAATGCAGGTTGCCAAAACCACCGTCGCCGCCCTTGGCCAGCAAGACCTTGACATCCGGATCAAGCAGTTCGGCGAGCACTTCATCGGTCTCGAAATCGCGAACGATGGTGCCTACCGGCATGCGCAGCACGATGTCATCGGATGCAGCACCGAACTGGTCCGAGCCACGCCCAGCCTCGCCATTGCGCGCTTCGTGGCGGCGTGCGTAACGGTAATCGATCAGCGTGTTGATGTTGCGGTCGGCCACCGCGAAAACGCTGCCGCCACGACCGCCATCACCGCCATTGGGCCCGCCAAAGGGGATGAACTTCTCGCGCCGAAAGCTCATGCAGCCCGCGCCGCCTGCACCGGCGGCGATGTCGATGGTGGCTTCGTCAACGAATTTCATGCTGCTCAACCCCTCGGGCCCGTGGCCTCAATAACACAAAAGCCCCGGCAGGCCGGGGCTTGATAACCGCAGCCCGGCAACCGGGCTCAAGCCATGGCCCCGGCGAACCGGGGCAACAGCCGCGTCGAGGACGCTCAGGCCGGGGTGACGAACACCGTCTGGCGGTTCAGCGCGCCCTTGATCGCATACGACACCGTGCCGTCGACCAAAGCAAACAAGGTGTGGTCCTTGCCCATGCCGACATTGGTGCCGGCGTGGAAGCGGGTGCCACGCTGTCGAACAATGATCGAACCAGCCGGGATGACCTGACCGCCGTAGACCTTGACGCCCAGCATCTTGGGTTGGGAATCGCGGCCGTTGCGGGTTGAGCCGCCGCCTTTTTTCTGTGCCATGGTTTAAAAAACTCCTGATTGACGAGGGCCGGACCAGTTCAAAGCCGGATTCGACCGGTTGACTGGATCCCACCCATGGTGGACGACTACCGCCAAGCGGCAGCCCGTGGGCCTCAGACGCCGATGGCGCCGATTTGCAGCTCGGTGTAGGTCTGGCGATGGCCGCCGTGCCGCTGATAGTGCTTGCGGCGACGCATCTTGAAGATGCGCACCTTGTCGTGCTTGCCGTGCGACAAAACGGTGGCTGTCACCGTCGCGCCGGCCACCAAGGGAGTCCCGATCGTCAATTCTGCGCCGCTGCCGACTGCCAGAACCTGGTCGATCACGATCTCTTGGCCCACGTCCGCTGCTATCTGTTCTACCTTGATTTTTTCGCCGGCAGCAACCTTGAACTGCTTGCCACCGGTTTTTATGAGCGCGTACATATGTGCCTTCGATGCCTTCGATTGATTCAATGATTCATCCATCGACCAGCACGGCCGAAGGAACCTTAGACTGTAGCAGATATTCTTATCGATCCCGCTGAACGAGCCTACTCAGGGTGATCCGATCCGAGGTCGATGGCCGGGTCCCTATAATTCACAACTGCTCTGAAGCTGACCCACGTTGATTGAAACCCCAAAACCTGTGGCTGTTGACCCGATGGCAGCCGACATGCTGCAGGTCGATCACGTGATCGGCCAGCGCCTGAACTCCGACGTGGCGCTGATCAACCAGATCTCGCATTACATCGTCAACGCTGGCGGCAAGAGAATCCGACCGCGATTGGTGCTGATGTTCTCCGAGGCGCTGGGCTTCGCCGGCGCTGAGCGTTTCGAGCTCGCCGCCGCGGTCGAATTCATCCACACGGCAACCCTGCTGCACGACGATGTGGTCGACGAGTCGGCGCTGCGGCGAGGCCGCCAAACCGCCAACACAATGTTCGGCAATGCAGCCAGCGTGCTGGTTGGCGATTTCCTGTACTCACGCGCCTTCCAGATGATGGTGGGTGTGAACCGCATGCACGTGCTCGAGGTTCTGGCCGACGCGACCAATGTGATCGCCGAAGGCGAGGTGCTGCAGTTGATGAACATGCACGACCCGGACTTGAGCGTGGAGGACTACCTGCGGGTGATCAGGTACAAGACCGCCAAGCTGTTTGAAGCCAGCGCCCGCTTGGGTGCCGTGTTGGCAGACGCCGGACAGGCCGTGGAAGAGGCCTGCGCAGACTATGGCCGCTCGCTTGGCACAGCTTTCCAGTTGGTTGACGACCTGCTCGACTACGAAGGAGACGCCTTGTCCATGGGCAAGACGGTCGGGGACGACCTGCGCGAAGGCAAACCCACCTTGCCGCTGCTGCTGGCCATGGCCAGATGCAGCGAAGATGAGCGGCAACTGATGCGACACGCCATCGAACATGGGCACACGTTAAGACTAGACGACATCCTGACCATCGTGCGGCGCACTGGCGCACTGCAAGCCACCCGCGAGGCCGCCCGAGCCGAAGCCGACAAGGCCTGCGCAGCGCTTTCTGTGCTGCCCGACACGAGCGCGCGAAAGGCTCTGCTAGAATTATCGGCTCGCTCGGTAGAGAGAAATTTCTAAACAGAGAGAGATTCGGGCCACACCGGCAACGGTGTGAAAAGCCCAATCGGGGTGTAGCTTAGCCTGGTAGAGCGCTACGTTCGGGACGTAGAGGCCGGAGGTTCGAATCCTCTCACCCCGACCAGGATTTCGCGTCAAGCAGCCCTCCGCTCGCTGACAGGGCGACGTGTTCCAGACCTCGCGATTGCGAGAGCCAGCCGAGAAACAAGGCCGGTATTGCCACCGATCTTGGGGTTACAGCGGCGACTCGACAGGCGATGATGCTGAAATCGGCATGCCGCGAGAACACTGCCCCGCTTTGGAAACCTCGGTCGACATCCCGCAACCATCCCTCTCAGGCGTCGCGAGGGTCTTGGTTCACGCCGGCAAGCTCAGCAACAGGGCTGCGCAAGACTTGGCCAAGTCTGCGCGCGACCGCAAGATCAGCTTCATCGGTGCGGTGATTGCGTCGGGCGCTGTCTCGGCTTTCGATCTGGCGCATCAACTGTCGCTGTCGTTGGCGTTGCCGCTGCTAGACCTTTCGGCGATCGATCCGGATCGACTGCCCAAAGGCTTGGTCGATGCCAAACTGAGCCTTCAATACCAGCTTGTGATGCTGGGTCGGCGAGGCAATCGGCTGTTCATCGGCGGCGCCGACCCGACCGACCAGGAAGCGGTGGAGCGCATCAAGTTCGCCACCCAGCTTTCGCCCGAGTGGGTGATCGTCGAGTACGACAAGCTCGCACGCATCATCGAGGCGAGAGGTCATTCCGCCAACGAGACGCTGGATGCACTGACCGCGGAAGACTTCGAATTCGACGTCACCGAGGACGCCGGTGCCGCGGAGGCCGCTGAACTGGTTTCAGAGGTCGAAGACGCGCCAGTGGTGCGCTTCCTGCAGAAGATGTTGATCGACGCGATCAACATGCGGGCTTCCGACCTGCACTTCGAGCCCTACGAATACAACTACCGGGTGCGGTTCCGGGTCGACGGCGAGTTGCGCGAGATCACGCAGCCGCCGATCGCGATCAAAGAAAAGCTCGCGTCACGGATCAAGGTCATCAGCCGGCTCGACAT
>JBILYN010000555.1:0-2783 GCA_044377715.1 Aquabacterium sp. | reverse complement strand
GGCACCGACTTGCCGTTGACTTGTGTGATGTTCTGGGCGCCAGCGGCCAACGGCAGCAGCAAGGTGGCTGCGACCGCGACGGCGGACATGCGGACGGCGAAAGTGTTGCGGATCATGGGCTGCTTGGCCTTTTCAAGAGGACTGGACGGGCGCGCCCCGGACATGGGCGGCTGGAGGGAAAGTTTGCTGCGAATCGGCCTTTGCCAGGCCAACTGATCAGGCCTCGGCAGGGCTTTGGGCCTCGATCGCCAGGGCATGAACACCCTGGGGTATCACCTCGCGGAGGGCATCATACACAAGCCGATGCCGTGCGACTCGGGCCAGTCCGGTCATCGACGCGCTGACGATCTTCACCCTGAAATGTGAACCTTCAGCCGCGCCGGCATGGCCCACGTGCAAATGACTCTCGTTGATCACCTGCAAGCTCTGCAGCGGCACGATCGCCAGGCGCAACGCGTCTTCGATCTGCTGCGGCGACACGCTCATCCCGGATCCTTGACCGCGGTCTTGTCCTCGGCAGGCAGGTGGCGGCTGATGTAGAGACCCTGGGCCAGCGTGAACAGCAGCATCAAGCCGATGCCGCCGAAGAGCTTGAAGTTGACCCAGGTCGCGGTACTGAAGTTGAAGGCCACCCAGAGGTTGAGCAGGCCCATCGCTGCGAAGAATGTCGCCCAAGCCAAGCCCAGCCGATGCCAGATCGGTTCAGGCAGATTCATCTGCTTGCCGATCATCAGCTTGAGCAGGTTGCGGCCCATGAAGGTTTGGCTGATCACGAAGGCCAGACCCATCGCCCAGTAAAGGCCCGTGGGCTTCCACTTGATGAAGGTCTCGCTGTGCAGCCAGATCGTCAGGCCGCCCAGCACCACCACCAGCCCCAGGCTGATCCACAGCATCAGGTCGACCTTCTTGCCGCGCGACTTGAGCCAGACGATCTGGGCCAGCGAGGCGAACACGACCACCACAGTGGCCAGCATCACTGGCGCCTCTGCGACGCCGACTTGGCCGCCGTCGACCAAGAACCCCAGGTGTTCAGTGGCGAAAGCCGCCGCCCAGTCCTTGTGCGATTCGGCGTATTTGAAGGTGCCGAAAAACAGCAGGATCGGCAGAAAGTCGAGCAGAATTTTCATGTTGGCGCAGTGTATCGGGTGCGGCCGGCCGGGCGGCTGGTTGCGCGCAGGTTCAGGTCTTGGGCGAGAAGTCTATCGCCGCCGAATTGATGCAAAAGCGCTCGCCGCTGGGTTCTGGGCCATCGTCGAAGACATGGCCGAGGTGGGTGCCGCACTGAGCACAGCGAACTTCCACCCGGCGCATGCCCAGGCTGTCGTCGACCAGTCGCTCGACGCGACCGGCCTCGAGCTCTTTCCACCAGCTTGGCCAGCCGCAGCCTGCGTCGAACTTGGTCTCGCTCTCGAACAAGGCTTGGCCGCAGCCGATGCAGCGGTATGCGCCCTCTGACCAATGGTCCCAGAACTGGCCGGTGAAAGGCCGCTCGGTGGCGGCGCGACGTGCGACCTGGTACTGCATCGCATCGAGCTGGGCGCGCCATTCGGCATCGCTCTTGCGAACCGGGTAGCGCGGGTCGTCTTGCGGGTGCGGCTCGGGATTGCTGGTTTTCATGCCAAAGGGGTTCATGACGAGCAGGAGACTTCGAGTTGGTGGGCCCAATCGGGCGGCAAGGCTGCGTAAGCAGCCGGGGCGTTCGGGTGTTCATCAAAGGGCTGCTGCAGCACGGCCAACAGGCGCTGGACCTCGCTGAAGTCGCCGCGCTGGGCCAAGCGTATCGCCGATTCAGCCAAGTGGTTGCGCAGCACGAACTTCGGGTTCACGCGGTCCATTCGCTGGGCGCGCTCGGCGTCGACGCTGGCCTCGGCGCGCAAGCGATCGACGTAGCGCACAGCCCAGGCGTTGAACTTTTCTCGGTCGACGAACCAGTCGCGCACGGCCTCGTTGGTGGCGCCAGCAGCGCTTGAGAAGCGGCTGAGCGAACGCATCGTGAGGGTGTAGTCGCAGCCGTCCTGGGCCATCAACCGCAGCAAGTCATCGACCAGATCGGCGTCATCGGGCTGGTCGGTGGTCAGTCCGAGCTTGGCGCGCAGGCGTTGCTGCAAGGTCTCGGCGAACACGGACTTGTACGGTTCAAGTGCGGCTTTGAGTGCCTCGACATCGTCGGCGCCGACCACCAAGGGTTGCAAGGCCTGAGCCAGCGCATGCAGATTCCAGAAACCGACATTGGGTTGGCGCGCAAAAGCGTAGCGGCCCTGGTGGTCGGAATGGTTGCAGACATGGCCTGGGTCAAAGCCGTCTAGAAAGCCGAACGGCCCGTAATCGATCGTCAGGCCGAGGATAGACATGTTGTCGGTGTTCATCACACCATGGCAAAAGCCCACCGACTGCCAGTCGGCCATCAGCACCGCGGTGCGTCGCGACACCGCTTCCAGCAAGGCCAGCGCCGGCTGTTCTGCGCCTCGGCATGCCGGGTAGTGGCGATCTATCACCGCGTCGACCAGCGCCTGCAGCGAGGCTGTATCGCGCGAACTGTGGGCGAAATGCTCGAAATGGCCAAAGCGAATAAAGCTCGGCGCGACCCTGGTGACGACCGCGGCGGTCTCCCTGGTTTCGCGCCACACCGGCGCCGATGAGCCGACGATGCCCAGTGCCCGGGTGGTGGCGATGCCCAGCGCATGCATCGCTTCTGAGCAAAGAAATTCGCGGATCGACGATCGCAGCACCGCCCGGCCATCGGCGTTGCGCGAGTAAGGCGTCGGGCCGGCGCCCTTGAGCTG
>JBILYN010000553.1:0-2787 GCA_044377715.1 Aquabacterium sp. | reverse complement strand
GGCAGCAAAATCCGCCGAATGCGACGCGAACTGTGCGCACCACCGACCGGTGCGCCTGAGCTGGGCCAAGTTGCTCAAGCGGGTGTTCGAGATCGACCTGGAGCACTGCCTGAACTGCGGCGGCGAGTTCAAGATCATCGCAGCGATCCTGGAGCAGCCGGTGATCGAGAAGATCCTCACGCACTTGGGGTTGCAGGCCCGGGCGCCGCCCCGCGCGCCTACCCGCGGCCAGGCGCTGCAAGCAGCCTGACGCTGCCCAACCGTGACCGTTCAGACGACCTGGCGACCGGGGTTGCTGGAGTCGGCTGCGTCCGAGAGTTTGCGGGACCCATGGAAGCGGCCAAGTGACAAGGGATAACCCCAAGACGGCGCGCGAGAACGACGGTTTGGGGCGGCGCTGCCAAAAGCTCAGCAGTTCTCAGCCACCTTCAAAGACCGATTCACACGCGTCGAGGGCCGTCGAGGGCCGTGTTCGGGGCGCCATGGGGGAGGAAAAGGGCGTTTGAAAAACCTATCCTCCGCGTGCCCTTCGGGTCGCCTGGTCGTTGCGGGCGGACGAGAGCCAGGGTTTGGGCGCAGCACTACCAACCTTGCAACCACGCTGGTAGCCCTCTGGAGTAGAACGGCGCAACAGCGTGAATGCTGGCAAAGAACAGCACGGATGTCACAGCGTTGAAGGCGAGAGTACCCGCCACCCAAAGCACAACCAGCTTGCCTTGTACCTTTACGCGCGCAGTCGAAGCCGCAGCAAGTCCCTGAACTGCGAAAAACGCAATCTGGTAACCCTGAAAACGACCGACAGCGGCAAGGAAAAGCCACTCGTGGAGCAGTGCCGACAGACCAAAGACAAGAATCATTGTTCTTATCGGCGCGTGTCGACTGCGTTTGCCATTGAAGAGGTTTTGCCAGAAGAATTGTTGAACATTGCGGTTGTAGCGCCGCCAAAAGTCAGCAGGGGTCTTCGCAATGAATGGCCTATCCATGAAGTCGCGAGCGGTCCCGCCGCCCAAGCGCCATATCGCCGCACCACCTCTTAGTCCGTTGGCCATCGCCAGCATCAGTGCGGTTACCTTGCCGACGTGTTCTACCAAGAAGGGGACGTGAGACCAATCCAAACTGAACAGCACAGACAAGACGGCAATAGCTGCCGCACAACCCATGGTTCCGCTCAGCAAACTCGTAAGGTTCTCCCTTTGGGATGGGCGGCGCTCGTTGCCCAGGCAGCGACGGACGAGCGTGAAGGGATTGGACAAAAAGTCCACATACTCCTGCCAGGTGACCTGGCGCTGCCGCTTCAGGTCAAGCGACACGTCGATGAGTTTCAGCGTCAGCATGGCGGCTGAGATCGAAGCGAGGAATCGCAGCACAGGAAACTCGTCTGGAATGAACCAAGGCGACGAGAAAATCAGCAAGCTCGCCCCGAGTGGAACGAGCCATGGGAAAGCAACGCGACCCGCCAGAAGCGAAAACGCGGCTAAAGCAACGACGTATGGGATGAGGAAGCCGGCAAGTGTCAGCATTGGGCCAGTCTCGCGGGTTCGTTGTGCGGCCTGACGTGGTTTGGTGCACTGCAGAGCATAGCCACAGATACCCGCCTGTGACGTCACACGCCAAAGGCACCAGTGAGCCCGTATGAACGCCCGCTCTCGCTGGCGGCCGACTTCCGCTTGGGGTCGACTGCTTCCGGATTGCAGCGCTGGTTTGAAGTGGACCGAGTGGCCGCATTGGATCGGCACAGGTGACGCACTGGACCGAAATTGCACCATGCCCGCGAGCTCGAGCCAACAAGCGCAGCACACGCCATTTGTGTCAGCCGCAACGCTATGGGGGCGACCAGGCCACCGGTGAGCCGACTCAGAAGCGGCCAGCGCTCAAATCAACCGCCCTGGATAACCAGCGACATTCCTCCTGGATCACAGATATTTCCGCCACAACTCATTGGGCAGCTTCCCCGCGGGGTCAACCTGATGCTTGGTGCGACGAAGCTGATCAGCCTCAGGGTAGGCCTGGTTGAACTGGTCGACCGTCGCATGCAATTGGTAGGGCAGGTAGTAGCGACCGCCGTGCCGCAACGCCAGCGCGATGAGTTCGCGAGTCCACGCGCCGACTTCATCGCGCGCGCGCGACCAGGTCCGCTGCTTGTAGTACAGCACGAACGAGAACACTTCTTCGGGCGCCCACGGCAGCGCTGAGACCCGGTCCTTGGGGGAGTGGCGAATCGACACGTTCAGAGCCTCGACGTTTTGTCGGCGCAGCACCTGGGCCATCGCTTGCGCAAAGTCCAGGAAGCCAGACTCAGGGATGAAGTATTCCTGCAGCACATAGGTCGACATGGCGCGCGTGCGGGGCTCCAGCTCGGCGACATCCAGGCTGGCTTCGTGGTTTAGCCACTTGACGACCTGAGGGCGCATCAGCAGCGGATGGACGACCTTTTCGCGCAAGCGAGCGCCACCGGGCAGATCATCACCCGCACGATGGGTCTGCTCACCCGTCAAGGGGTGCTGGTCGAAGAGGAGGGTTCGACCTACATGGCCGAAAACGACGGCGATTCGGACGAGGCCTGCGTGCTGAGGCCACTGCAGGCTGCAGCGTGCACTTACCGCATTGCCTTCGGTCCTCGTGCTGGCCAGAAGGTTCTGACGGTGCAGGGCGCCATGCCGAGGGATGCGGACTTCAAGCAGCATCTTTGCGCCGACATCGACGGGTTCAGCCTGCACGCTGCCGTGCGTTGCGCCGCCGATGACCGGCAGGCGCTGGAACAACTGTGCCGCTACATAACCCGGCCGG
>JBILYN010000552.1:0-2793 GCA_044377715.1 Aquabacterium sp. | reverse complement strand
GGCCTGCGATGTGTTTTGCCTGCCGTCCACCGCGCGCTCCGAGGCCTTTGGGGTGGTGATGGTCGAAGCCATGGCCATCGGCAAGCCGGTGGTCTCGACCTACATCGCGGGATCGGGCGTGCAGTGGGTCAACCCTGCCGGCGTCACCGGGCTGGGCGTGCCGGTGCGCAGCGCGGAGGCGCTGGCCGACGCACTGAGCCAGGTCTTGGGCGACGGTGGGCTGCGTCAGCGCTTGAGCCAGGCCGCCAGAGACCGCTATCTGCAGGAGTTTGGCGCCCAGGCCATGGTCGGCAAGACCATGGCGCTCTACGACCGCCTGGCCTCCGCTGCCTGATGCCAAGCGCCGGCCATCGCCCGCCCGCCGTCCCCAGAGAGCAGCAGCCTTGACCCCCGCTGAAGACCCGCCGGCAGAACCGCCAGAGCAGACCGCAGCGTCGGCACCCGCCCAGGCCGCGCCCCGGCGCCGGTGGCGCCGTCCCAGCCCGATCTTTGCGCTGACCGTGCTGCTACCCACACTGCTGGCCGCGCTGTACTTCGGGCTGCTGGCGTCTGACGTGTACATCGCCGAATCGCGCTTTGTGGTTCGCAACCCGCAGCGCGCCGCTGTGCAAAGCGGCCTCGGCGCGCTGCTGCAGGGCACCGGTTTTTCCAGGTCGCAGGACGACACCTACTCGGTTCACGACTACGTGCTGTCGCGCGACGCGTTGCGCGAGCTCGACGGCCAGCTCAAGCTGCGGCAGGCTTTCTCCAACCCGGCGATCGACCTGGTCAAACGATTCCCAGGCCTGGATTGGGACGACAGCTTCGAGGCCTTGCACCGCCACTACCAGAAGCACGTGGGCATCGACTACGACACCGCCTCGTCGATCTCGGTGCTCAAGGTCAGGGCGTACACCGCACAAGACGCGCACAAGATCAACGACCTGCTGCTCAAGATGGGCGAGCGCCTGGTCAACAACCTCAACAACCGCAGCCGCCAGGACCTGATCCAGGTCGCGGCCCAGGAGGTGAGGGTGGCCGAGAGCCAGACCAAGGCGGCGGCGCTGGCCTTGTCGTCTTTCCGCGCCAATCGGACAATCTTCGACCCCAACGCCCAGTCGGCGCTTCAGCTCCAGGGTGTGGCCAAGCTGCAGGAAGAGTTGCTCGCCACCGAGGCCCAGCTGGCGCAGATCCGGCAAGTCGCACCGAGCAACCCGCAGATTGCAGCGCTGGCCAGCCGGGTCGACGGCCTGCGCAAGACCATGGCCGCCGAGACCAGCAAGGTCATCGGCGTCGAGGCCTCGCTGACCTCCAAGGCTCCGGCCTACGATCGGCTGACGCTGGAAAAAGGCTTTGCCGACCGCCAGCTCGGCAGCGCGCTGGTCTCGCTCGAGGCCGCTCGCAGCGAGGCGGCTCGCAAGCAGCTCTATCTGGAGCGACTGGTGCAACCCAATCTGCCCGATATGGCGGTCGAGCCGCGGCGGCTGCGGTCTGTGCTGACCGTGTTCGTGCTGGGTCTGGTGTGCTGGGGCGTGCTCAGCCTGGTGCTGGCCAGCGTCAAGGAGCACCGGGAATGACCCCCGCCGTGACCAGCGCAGACAACAGCCTGCTGCACTCGCTGGCGATCCAGCGACGCGTGGTCTGGGCCTTGCTGATGCGCGAGGTCATCAACCGCTTCGGCCGCCACAACATCGGCGTGCTGTGGCTGTTTGGCGAGCCGATGATCTTCACGCTGGGGGTTGCCACGCTCTGGACCTTGTCCGGCATGAGCCACGGTACCGGCATTCCCGTCGCGGCTTTCGCGGTCACCGGCTATTCGTCGGTGCTGATGTGGCGCAACTCGGTCAACCGCTGCAGCAGTGCGATCCAGTCCAACCTCAACCTGATGTACCACCGCAACGTGCGGGTCCTCGACGTGCTGCTCACCCGCATCGTGCTGGAGATGGCCGGCGCCACCGCATCGTTCATCCTGCTGTCGCTGTTCTTCATCGCGATCGAATGGATCTTGCCGCCGCAGGACCTGCTGCTGGTGGTGGCCGGCTGGCTGATGCTGGCCTGGTTCGGCGCATCGCTGGCGCTGACCATCGGCGCGCTCACCGCCTACAGCGCATTGATCGAGAGGCTGTGGCATCCGGTGGCTTATCTGCTGTTCCCGCTGTCGGGCGCGGCCTTCATGGTCGACTGGCTGCCGCCGGCGATGCGGCAAGTGGTGTTGCTGTTGCCGATGGTGCACGGCGTCGAGATGCTTCGCGAGGGCTACTTCGGCAGCGCTGTGCGCACCCATCACGACGTGGCCTACATGGCCGCTTGCTGCCTGGCGCTGACCTTTGTCGGCTTGTTCTTGACGCGCGACGCGGCGCTGCGGGTGGAGGCCGAATGATCCGCATCGACAAGCTCAGCAAGCGCTACAACACGCGGTTCGGCCCACTCACGGTGCTCGACCGCATCGACTTCACGCTGCAGCGTGGCCGCAACGTCGGCATCCTGGGGCGCAACGGCGCGGGCAAGTCCACGCTGATCCGCTTGCTCAGCGGCGCCGAGCGGCCGAGCGCCGGGCGCATCCACAGAGGCATGAGCGTGTCTTGGCCGTTGGCCTTTGGCGGCGCTTTCCAGAGCCATTTGACAGGCCTGGACAACCTGCGCTTTGTCTGCCGCGTCTACGGTGTCGACCACAAGCCGCTGCTGCGCTTTGTCGAGGACTTCACCGAGCTCGGTGTCTACTTTCGCGAGCCGGTGTCGCACTACTCGCAAGGCATGGTCACGCGGCTGGCGTTTGCGCTGTCGATGGCGATCGAGTTCGATTGCTTCCTGATC
>JBILYN010000551.1:0-2795 GCA_044377715.1 Aquabacterium sp. | reverse complement strand
CTTTCCGTTTGGCTCGATCTGCTCAGCCGCCGTTGCGTTGGCCTATTACCGCTGGGGCGGCTGGCGCCGCCAAGGCCTGATGCTGGCCGCCATCGATGCACCGGCCGATGAGCTGCATGTCGGTGAGTGAACAGCCAACGTACGAACTGCAAATCGACCTCTCAAGCCAACCCCTGGAGCAGACATGACGACAACGACCCCCGGCAGCAAAGCCTGGTTGGACCTGGCCCGCGAAGACGCGATCGACCCGGACCGACCGATCATCGATCCGCACCACCACCTGTGGACCGATACCCTTGGCCGCACGCCCTACCTGTTGGCAGACCTGTGGTCTGACACCGGAGGCGGCCACCGCATCGAAAAAACAGTGTTCATCGAATGCCGAGCCCAGTACCGCGAAGACGGTCCCGATCACCTCAAACCCATAGGCGAGACCGATTTCGTCGCCCGCATCGCCCGCGCCAGCCGCGACGGCGGTGGTGGCGCGGTGATCGCCGGCTTTGTCGGCCATGCCGACCTGCGCCTGGGCAGCTTGTTGCGCGAGGTGCTGGCCGCACACGAGCAGGCCGCGGGTGGGCTGTTTCGCGGCATCCGCCACGCGGGCGCGCGAGACCCGAATCCGCAGGCGCTGAGCATTCCCGGCCGTGCGCCTGAGGGCTTGTACGCCGACGCCAATTTCCGCCAAGGCGTCGCGCTGCTGGGTGAGTTGGGTTACAGCTTCGACACCTGGCATTACCACCACCAGAACACCGCTTTCGCCGAGCTGGCGCGCGCGGTGCCGGGCACGACGATGGTGCTCGACCATTTCGGCACGCCGCTGGGCGTCGGAACCTATGCCGACCAGCGCGAGGCGATCTTCGAGGCCTGGCGCAAGGACATCGCCGCGATCGCGGGCTGCCCCAACGTGGTGGCCAAGATCGGCGGCCTGGCGATGCCCGACAACGGCTTCGGCTGGGACCGGCGCGACCGGCCCGCGAGCTCGGACGAACTGGTCGCAGCCCAGGCCCGCTACTACCACCACACGATCGAATGCTTCGGCCCGGCGCGCTGCATGTTCGAGAGCAACTTCCCAGTCGACCGCCGCTCGCTGCCCTACAACGTGTATTGGAATGCGATGAAGAAGATCGCCGCGCGCTACAGCGCTGACGAGCAGCAAGCGATGTTCCACGACACCGCGGCCAAGGTCTACAAGCTGTGAGCGCCCCGAGGCCGGCCGAAGCCGGCCGCCCCCCATGGGGGTCAAGCAAAGTGGCAAAGCCACATTTGCTTGAGACGGTTTGCGGGCGCGCTGAACCCATGGCGTCCGTCGTCAGCCCCAGCGATCGTTTGGCGCAGCGCGTGACGCATGCATAGCGCGTGAAAAGCCCAGGGTCCAGCGCCAGCGGCCTGCGAGCTGTCTTCCACGGTTGGTGGGTGGTCGCGGCCTGCTTCGTGATCGCGGCCTTCGGCTGGAGCCTGGGTCTGTTCGGCGCCAGCGTCTACCTGCAAGCCATCACCGCCGCACAGGGCTGGCCGATCAGCCAGGTGGCCTCGGCCATCACGCTGTTGTTCCTGGTCAGTGCGGCGGCGCAAAAAAGCGTTGCCCGCAGCATCGCCCGCTGGGGGCCGCGACCCGTGCTGTCCTTCGGTGCGGTCGCGTTGGCAGCTGGCCCCTGCCTGATCGGGCAGGTCAGCGCGCCCTGGCAGATCTACCCCTGTTTCGTCGTGCTGGGCCTGGGCTGGGCGATCTTGTCGACGACCGGGATCTCCACCACCGTGGCGCCCTGGTTCGAGCGCCACCAAGGGCGATCAATGACCTTGGCGATGATGGGCGCGAGCCTGGGGGCCATCGCTGGCGTGCCGCTGCTGCTGCTCGCCTTGCATCAACTCGGGCCGAGTCTGGGTCTGGCGGTCGCGGGGCTGGCATCGGCCGCCGTGTTGCTGCCGCTGATCGGAAGGGTGCTGCGCTTTCGTGGCCCGGCGGTGCTGGGATTGGCGCCCGACGGTGGCCTCACGTCGACGCGCGATGCGCCGGCGACGCTGCCGGCCACCGCAGCCAGCCCACAGCTGTTGTGGAGCACGGCGATCGGCTTCGCGCTCGCGATGCTGGTGCAGATCGGTTTCATCACCCACCATGTGGTGCTGGCAGCGCCGCTGCTGGGCAGCGCGGGCGCCGGGCTGCTGGTCAGCGCAACAGGGCTGGCCGCTTTCGCCGGACGCCTGGTGCTGGCGGGCATCGTCGACCGTGTCGACCCGCGCCGGCTCGCGGTGTACGTGATGGCGCTGCAAGCGGCCGCGCTGCTGGCCATCGCCTGTTGGCCTGTCGTCCCGGTGTTGATAGGCGCCAGCCTGGTCTACGGCTACGCGATCGGCCATGTCACGACGCTTGGCCCGATCGTCGTTCGCCGCGAATTCGGCGCCCAGCAGTTCGGCGCGCTGTTTGGCCGGGTGGCCACCGTGATCGGCTTCACCTCGGCCTTTGGGCCCGCGCTTTTCGGCCTTTTGCGCGACGGCTTTGGCTCTTATCGGCCGGGTCTGGTGATCGCTTCAACCTTGGTGGTCGCAGCATCGCTGACACTGCTGGTTGGCGGCGGCTCGGCCCCGCGCCAAGCTGTCGGGCGATAAGAGCTGGCGGCCGGGCCAATATCTGGCGGCCGGGCTTATATTCGTGACCTGAGCCCGCAGCCTCTTCGCCGCTGCCGGCGACAAGTCGGAGTAGGAATGCCAGTCACCCAGCACCCCCTCCACAGATCCGTACGTGCGGCACTACCGCATACGGCTCCTGCCTTGGGTCGTGACGATCAGACGCTGGTTCG
>JBILYN010000550.1:0-2796 GCA_044377715.1 Aquabacterium sp. | reverse complement strand
CCACGTGCGGCGTACTCGATCTGGGTCTCTTCGATCAAAGGCAGGCCACCGATGCCCGACCCCACCATGCAGCCGATGCGCTCGGCCTGCTCAGCGCTGAGCGCTTCGCCCGTGGGCAAGCCCGAGTCGAGCACGGCCTGGATGGACGCCGCCAGACCGTAATGGATGAAGGTGTCCATGTGTCGGGCTTCCTTGATCGGGATGTAATCCTCGATCTTGAAGTCCTTGACCTCACCGGCAAACCGACAAGACAGCCCCGACGCATCGAAACGGCTGACGTTGGCGATGCCAGATCGGCCCGCAAGAATATTGGCCCAGCCCTCGGCCACGGAATTGCCTACCGGGCTGATCAGCCCGAGGCCGGTGATGACAACGCGACGACGGGTCATGACAGAAAAAACTCAGGCCTTCTGGTGGGTCTGCGCGTAGGTGATCGCCAACTGCACCGTGGTGATCTTCTCCGCCTCTTCGTCGGGAATCTCAATGCCGAACTCATCCTCGAGCGCCATCACCAGTTCCACCGTGTCCAACGAGTCGGCACCCAGATCGGCCACAAAGGCTTTCTCATTGGTGACGTCGGCTTCAGGCACGCCAAGTTGCTCGGCAATGATTTTTTTGACGCGTGCTTCTATATCGCTCATGACTCCTCCAGGAGTAAAAATGCTCAAACAGCCCAGGATTCTACCGGCGGTGGCGCTTGCTTCTTGGCATTGCCCCCTCGCCGCGCCGGTCGGGCCCTTGACCAGCGGGATGGAACAGGCCAACGCGCCTGGCGGCGCCTTGGCCCGCAGTCTTTCAATTCATGTACATGCCGCCGTTGACATGCAGTTCGGCACCCGTGACGTAGCCCGCCAGCGGCGACGCGAGAAACACCACTGCATGCGCAATTTCCTCGGGCGTGCCGAGCCTGCCGAGCGGGATCTGGCCCAGCAACGCAGTCTTCTGCGCCTCGGGCAGATCGGCCGTCATGTCGGTGGCGATGAACCCAGGCGCGATGCAGTTGACAGTGATGTTGCGGCTGCCGAGCTCACGTGCCAGCGACCGTGTCATGCCCGCAACGCCGGCCTTGGCCGCGGCGTAGTTGGCCTGGCCGGCGTTGCCCGCTGCGCCCACCACCGAGGTGATGCTGATGATGCGGCCGTGGCGCTGCTTCATCATCGTTCGCATCACCGCGCGGCTGCAGCGAAACACCGCCTTCAGGTTGGTGTCGAGCACAGCATCCCAGTCGTCGTCCTTCATGCGCATCGCCAGCGTGTCGCGGGTGATGCCAGCGTTGTTGACCAGCACATGCAAGCCTCCATGGGTCTTGACGATGCCGTCGATCGCAGCCTCAACGCCAGCAGCGTCGTTGACATCAAGGCACAGCCCATGGCCGCCGTGAGGCGCCAGCGACTTGGTGATGGTCGCCGCACCTTCGGCGCTGGTGGCGGTGCCGATCACGACAAAGCCCTGGGCCGCCAGCGCCTGGGCGATGGCGCGGCCGATACCACGCGTCGCGCCGGTCACGAGCGCGACTTGGGGGTTTTCGCCGGTCACGAGCGCGACTTGGCGGTTTTCGCCCGTGCTCACGCCAGCATCCTCTTGGCCTCTTGCAGCGAAGCCGGGTCAAACACCGCGGCGCTCAGCGCCTCGGCATCGATCCGCTTGACCATGCCCGCCAACACCTTGCCGGGACCGCATTCAACGACCGTGCTCAGGCCGAGCGCGCGCAGCGCGCGCACCACCTCGACCCAGCGCACCGGTCCGAAAGCCTGGCGGTACAGCGCATCGCGGATCGCCGCGGCGTCCACAGGCGAGGCGACGTCGATGTTGTTGATCACCGGGATCCGCGGTGCAGCCAGCGCCACCGAAGCCAGGCGCTCGCGCAGAGCTTCGGCAGCCGGTTTCATCATCGAGCAATGAAAAGGCGCCGACACCGCCAGCGCCAGCGCTCGCTTGGCGCCCATAGACTTGAGCAGCTCGCAGGCCTTGGCCACACCGGCTTGGCTGCCGGATATCACGGTCTGCTTGGGATCGTTGAAATTGGCTGCCGACACGACTTCACCGCTGGCCGCAGCAGCCTGGGCGCAGCCCTCGACCACCTGGTCTGCATCGAGCCCGAGGATCGCCGCCATCGCCCCGGCGCCTACCGGCACCGCCTGCTGCATCGCCTGGGCTCGCAATCGCACCAGCGGCAGCGCATCGGCCAGACTCAGCACGCCGGCAGCCACCAGCGCGCTGTACTCGCCCAGCGAATGCCCTGCCACCGCCGCCGGCAAGCCACCGCCCTCAGCCAGCCAGGCGCGCCAGCAAGCGATCGCCGCGGTCAGCATCACCGGCTGGGTGTTGGTCGTGAGGTCGAGTTGCTCCTTCGGCCCTGAAGCGATCAGCAAGGCGATGTCCTCGCCGAGCGCCTGGGAGGCTTCATCCAGCGTGCTGCGTACCGCCGGATGGTCGCCCCAGGCGTCCAGCATGCCGACGGATTGCGAACCCTGGCCCGGAAAGACAAAGGCAAACTTGGTCATGAGAGGCTACGCGGAAGTCAAAAATGATGGGCCGAGCGACGGGGCAATGGCTCAGAAATCAAGCAGCACCGCGCCCCAGGTGAAACCGCCGCCCACGCCTTCGAGCAGCAGCGTGTCACCGCGTTTGACGCGGCCATCACGAACGCCTTGGTCCAGCGCCAGCGGGATTGACGCGGCCGAGGTGTTGCCGTGCTCGCCGACGGTGACGATCACCTTGTCCATGCTCAGCTTGAGCTTGCGCGCGGTGGCTTGCATGATGCGGATGTTGGCTTGGTGCGGGATCAGCCAGTCG
>JBILYN010000549.1:0-2797 GCA_044377715.1 Aquabacterium sp. | reverse complement strand
CGGTCATGGTGGCGGCTTGGTCCACAAAAAAAAGGGCGGGCCGCTGGTCGCAGCGCCCGCCCTCGGTCAATGCTGGGAGGTCTCAAGCAAATGTGGCTTTGCCACTTTGTTTGACCCCCATGGGGGGCGGCCGGTTTCCGCCGGCCTTGGGGCACTCTCAAGCAAATGTGGCTTTGCCACTTTGTTTGATCCCCATGGGGGGCGGCCGGCTTCGGCCGGCCTTGGGGCACTCAGAAGAACTTGTAGTCGACCATGAAGGTGAACGAGCGGCCCCGCGGGTCGGCCACACGCGGCTCCCAGGAACTGCCGGCACCGGTGTTGCCGTCGTAGGCGGCAGAGAACGGCGGGTCGGTGTTGAACAAGTTCTTGATGCCGGCGGTCAGACCCAGGTTCTTGATGCCGGTGTAGCCCACGCTCAGGTTGTACAAGGTGTAGGACGCGACTTCAGGATTCCAGTTGGTCGGCACGATGGTGCCGTTGGCCACGCCGGGCAGCATGTAGTCCTTGTAGCCCGAACTGAAGCGCTGGCTGACGATGCCGGTCCAGTCGCCTTGGTTGTAGGCGAAGTTCAGCGTGTGCTTCCAGCGCAGGCCCAGGTCGCCCGAACGGGTGAACCGCCCGACTTCGCTAGGCCCCATCGCTGCGCTGGTGATCAGGCGCGAACGCTTGTCGAGCAGGTAGCTGCCTTCGAGGTTCGCGGCCCAGTTGCCCAGGCCCAGCTTGCCGTTGCCCTTGACGGTCACATCGACGCCCTTGGTGATGGTCTCACCGGCGTTGACCCAGCGGTTGTCGATCTGCACGATCTTGCCGGCGGCGTCGCGGATGAAGTTCCCCGGGAACAGTGCATAGTTGGCCAGCATCGTCGTCAGCACCGGGCTCTGGATCGTGCCGTTGCGGTTGATGCTCCACCAGTCAGCGCCAGCGCTGAAGCCTTGGATCGGCGCGTACACGAAGCCGGCGGACCACTGCTTGCTGGTCTCAGGGCCCAGCGCGGTCTTGCCGCCGGTGAGGATCGTCGGCGAGATGTAAGTGCAGGCTGCGGAGGCGTCAGCCTTGAGCGTCGGGCACGACGCGGGGTCGACGATGTCCTTGCCGCTGTAAGGCGATTCGGTCACGCCGTTGTAGAGCTGGTTGAAGGTCGGCACGCGAAACCCGGTGCCGTAAGAGGCGCGGGTCAGGAACTGGTCGAATGGCGTGAAGCGGATCGACACCTTGGGGTTGTCGGTGCTGCCGAAGCCTGAGTACTCGTCGTGGCGAGCGGCCAGGTTGAGCTCCAGGCGTTTGGCGACCAGTGGGATCTGGGCTTCGGCAAAGACTGCCTTGATGTTGCGGCTGACGCCACCCAGCGCATTGATGTTGTCGAAAGGCGCGTTGAAGACGACGCCGGCCAGCGTGTTGGCCTCGGGGCGCTGGTCGCCTTTGAACGAGTACTTCTCGACCCGCACGTCGGCACCGGCGGCCAGCATCACGTCGCCAGCGGGCAGCTTGAACAGCGGACCGCTGATCGTGGCGTCGGCTTCGTTGACGGTGAACTTGCCGTCGTAGAGCTTGACACCGCGTGCTGACACGGCTTCGAGACCGGCCATCGCCGCAGCAGTCTGCGACTGCCCCGCTTGCAGGAACGGGTTGAGCACGCCGGTGTTGATCAGGTTGGCGAAGCCCTGCTGGTAGGTGTAGCCGCTGCCCAAGGTCGAGCCGCTCTCGCTCGACGCGGTGGACAAGCCGGCGCGGTAGTCCCAACCCTTGAGCCAGGGCAGCGGGCCGTCAGCGGCCAGCATCAGGCGCGAGGTATCGCTGGTGGTGTCGATCTCACGCGGCCCGCAGGGCATGCAGCGCCAGCGGAAGGCCAGCGGGTTGCCGCGCAGTGCTTCGATCGACGGGAAGGTGCCCACCAGCGCGTTGAACACGCCGGTGTACGAGCTGCCGCTGCTGGGGTAGGCCAGGTTCAGGAAGGGGTTGGCGACCTTGGTGCCGTTGGGCAGCGTGATGGTCGCGCTTCCTGAGCTCGAGATCTGATTGGCCGAAAAGCTCTTGGTCGATTCGGCGCGGCCGAGCATCGCTTCGGCGACGACCTGATGCTCGCCAAGCTTGAAAGTGCCCCGGCTGATCAGGTTGGTGTTCTTCACCGGTTGCTGGATCACCGCGGCGCGGCCGGTGTCCCAGGCGCAGCCGTATTTGGTGGCCTGGTCGTTCCACAGCACCGCGTCATAGGGCGCCATGCCGTCGATCGAGGCGCAGCCCGGTTGGCCGGCCAGGTTCAGCGGGTTGATGCCGTTGAACGACACGGTGCCACCGGGCAGCTTCGGGCCGGTGCCGTTGGTGCTGATGGCCGTGGGCAGCGTGGCCAGCGCAAACACCGTCGCGTAAGGCGTCCCGCGGGTGTCGACCGACAGGCCGCGGCTGGGCTGGAAGGTGTTGACGAAGGAGCGCTGGTCGCCGCGCAGCATCTGGTTCTCGGTGTACGACAGCGAGGCCATCAGGTTGTAACCCTTGGACTCGAGGTCGCCGGCACCGGCCAGCACGCTGACGCGGTGGATGTTGCCGCCGCCTTGCTGCGTGACATCGGTGAAGGCCTGGGCCTGGACACCGTTGAAATCCTTGCGCAGGATGAAGTTGATCACGCCGCCGATCGCGTCGGTGCCGTAAATCGCCGAAGCGCCGTCCTTGAGGATTTCGACCCGGTCGATCGCGGTGAATGGCACCTGGTTGAGGTCGACCACGCCGCCATTGAGGCCGTGGGCTGCGATGCGTCGGCCGTTGACCAGGATCAGCGTGGCGTTGGCGCCTTGGCCGCGCA
>JBILYN010000548.1:0-2804 GCA_044377715.1 Aquabacterium sp. | reverse complement strand
TCGGCACGGCGATCTTGATCATCGCGATCTCGGTCTTGGCGACTTTGTTGCCGACCAGGTCCATGCGCTCGGCAGCGTTCAAGGTCAGCAAGCGCGCCTGTTCGATCAGGATTCGCGCGTCGGCGATTCGCTCTAGCGTCACCCCTTGCTGCGAGATCGGCTTGCCGAAAGCCACCCGCGACAGGCTGCGCTTGCACATGCGCTCGAGCGCGCGCTCGGCCAGCCCGATCAATCGCATGCAGTGATGGATGCGCCCGGGTCCGAGGCGTCCCTGAGCGATCTCGAAGCCACGGCCCTCGCCAAGCAGCAAGTTGGCGACCGGCACCCGCACGTTCTCGAACACCACCTCGGAGGCTCGGTCCGGCGTGCCATAGAAGCCGAACACCGGCAGCGGTCTGACCACCCGAACGCCGGGCGTGTCCATCGGCACCAGGATCATCGACTGCTGGCGGTGCCGGTCGGCGTTGTTCGGGTCGGTCTTGCCCATGAAGATCGCGATCTTGCAGCGCGGATCGGTGGCGTTGGTGGTGTACCACTTGTGGCCGTTGATCACATAGTCGTCGCCGTCTCGCACGATCGCCGACTCGATGTTGGTCGCGTCGCTCGACGCCACCGCGGGCTCGGTCATCGCGAAGCACGATCGGATCTCGCCGGCCAGCAGCGGTTTGAGCCAGCGCTCCTGGTGCTGCGGCGTGCCGTATCGCGCCAGCACCTCCATGTTGCCGGTGTCAGGCGCCGAGCAGTTCAGCACCTCGGGCGCTAGCAGCGAGCGGCCCATGATCTCGCACAGCGGCGCGTACTCCAGGTTGCTCAGCCCTGCGCCGTGCGGCGACTCGGGCAGAAACAGGTTCCACAGACCCGCAGCGCGCGCCTTGGGCTTGAGCTCCTCGAGCACGGTCGAGACCTGCCACGGGCCTATTTTCTCGACCTGCGCGAGGTGTCGCTCCTCGTTCGGGTAGATGTGCTCGTCCATGAAGGCGAGCAGTCGCTGTTGCAGCGCCTGGACTTTGGGGGAAGGATCGAAGGCCATGGGTTTCTCGGGGTCGGTTGGATGAAGACGGAATCGCTGTCGCCTGCAGTTTGACCAGGGCATCCTGACGGAAGCCCCAGCGCACTTCAGGGAACAGGCTAGGCCTTGGCGCCGAGCCGACGGCCCTCGCGGGCGCAGCGATCGAGCAGCGGCGCGACGCGCCAATAGCCGTAGGCATCGCCGCGGCGTCGGCCGTAGCGCTGCAAAGCCTCGACGATCGCGGGCAGGCCGATCGCATCGGCTAGGAAGATGGGGCCGCCGCGGTGGTCCGGGAAACCGTAGCCAGCAGTCCAGATCACGTCGATGTCACCCGATCGGTAAGCGATGCCCTCCTCGAGGATCAGCGCGCCTTCGTTGATCAACGGGTACATCAGCCGCTCGATGATCTCGGCATTGCCGATGTCACTGCGCCTGGCGATGCCGTGCACCGCTGCCAACTCGACGCTGATGCGGGCCAGCTCGGGGTCGGGCAGCGGCTTGCGGCCTTCATAGCGGTAATAGCCTGCGCCGGTCTTCTGGCCGAAGCGGCCGAGCTCGAACAGCTTGCGGCACAAGGCGCGGTAGCTCGGGTCGTCGGGCAGCCCGCCGGCCAGGCCACGCTCGATAACGGTCTTGGCACCAACGTCGATGCCCGCCATGTCCAGCATCCGGCACGGCCCCATCGCCAACCCCAGGCCTTCGATCGCAGCGTCGATCTGCGCCGGGTTGGCGCCTTCCATCAGCAAGTACTCGGTCTCTCGCATATACGGCTCGACCATGCGGTTGCCGATGAAGCCATAGCACACGCCCGAGACGGCAGCGACCTTCTGGATCCTGCCCGCTAGCTTCATCACCGTGGCCAGCACCTCGGGCGCTGTCTTCGCGCCGCGGACCACCTCGAGCAGTCGCATCACGTTGGCGGGGCTGAAGAAATGCGTGCCCAGCACGTCGGCGGGCCGGCCGCTGGCCTCGGCAATCTCGTCGACATCGAGCGTCGAGGTGTTGGTCGCGATGATCGCGCCCGGTTTGCAGATCCGACCCAGGCGCGCAGCGACTACTTTTTTAAGCGCCATGTCTTCGAAGACGGCCTCGATCACGAGGTCGCAGTCGGCGAGTTGCTCGAAATCGGTTGAACCCTGTAGCAGCGACATGCGCTGCTCTACCTGAGCGCTGCTGAGCCTGCCCTTGGCAGCCGTTGCCTCGTAGTTGGCGCGAACCAGGCCCAGGCCACGCGCCAGCGCCTCGGCGCTGGCTTCGACCAGCACGACCGGCAAGCCGACGTTGGCAAAGTTCATCGCGATGCCGCCGCCCATGGTGCCTGCGCCGACGATGCCGACCCGGGCAATCGTTCGCAGCGCCAAATCCTTGGCCAGTCCCGGGATCTTGCCAGCTTCGCGCTCGGCAAAAAACAAGTGGCGCATGGCGGCAGAAGCCGGCGATGCCAGCACCTGGGCGAAAACACCGGCCTCAACCGCCTCGCCAGCGGCAAAGGGCAGCGTCACAGCCGCCTCGGCGCAGCGCACCAGACTGGCCAACGCAGGGTACTGTGGCTTGCCAGCCGCTGCAGCATGGGCTTTGGCGAAGAAATCGGCCGATACTGCGCCGGGCGCCACCTGCTCGCTGCTGCGCCGAGGTGCGACGCCCCCCGGCGCCGCGAGCATGGCCCGTACCGCCGCCAAACCGGCTTGCAGCAGGCCTTCGTCGATGCTGGCGGCCGGTGCAGGCTCGATCAAGGTATCGACCAGCCCGGCAGCGAGCGCATCAGGTGCTGAGATCATCCGGCCGCTCTGCATCA